>CAZAMI010000001.1:0-41382 GCA_964486465.1 uncultured Desulfurococcaceae archaeon
TCCTTAAGACTACCGCGTAACCATTGACCATACCCCAGGAAGGATCTATGATGTATACCTCACCCCTAACCTTATCAATAGCTAGTACAGCCGTATGACCTTCAGGTTCAGCCCTAACGAGTAGAAGGTAGACCCCCTCACCAGGGTTTAAGGTAGCCTTAAGTAGTGAGTAAACCAGTAGTGATAGGTCCTCACAATCACCACCACGCCTCACAGTCTCGTTAGGTAGGTTCAACACATCATTCAGTATTATTAATTCAGCAGTAGGTAGTACCACCCTTGCGTATGGGTCCCTCAAGTATGTAAGGTTGATCGCAACATACTTAATTACCTTCCAAGCCCTCTCAAGTAATGGCTCACCATATCTCAACCCCAACCTACGGGTTAAGTCGTAAATCACGGACTGGTGAGTAGACTCCCTTAACACACCCTTAACGAAGTCACTAAACATTCGTGTATTACCGAAGTATAGGTACCAAGGCTCTACAGATGCGAGAGCACTGAAGTACTCATTAGTATTTACTGGTTGCTGTACCAGCTTACTAGACTTAAGTTCCTCCACATCCTTCTCCAAAAGACTCATACCTACTAGCTAAGTCATTAATCAAGTCATAAAGTTCGGCAATCCGGGACTTCAACTCATCAACATCAGCCCTCACCTTAGTTAAGCCCTCAACACTACTACTGATACCCTCAACCCTACGTATAGCTCATCCAGCCTACCTTACTCAAGCCAGCAACAGTCCTAGTCACCTCATCAATTAAGCCCCTAACCTCATCCCTAATCATAGAGACATCACTTAATCTAGGCTTAACATTAGTCTTAACATCGTAATAGACATAGAAGTTCATACCAGTAAGTAGCAGAACCGCAACAGCCCACACAGCCAAAGCAGCCCTCATCAAGCAATCCCTTAAAGATCTCTAACAGAAAATTTATTAAGGAAGCTTACATGGGGTTCAAGACCTGTAAAGCGGATCGATAATAAGTGACTATGTCTTTGTTTCTCTAATAGAGTATAAGTACATAAGAGCTAACGAGTATTGAGTACTTGCTTAAATATTTCATGGTTAGTGGTATAATTAATGGTGTAATGCTTAACATTATACAAGTGGTTGAGGAAGTTATTGAGTCCTTAATTAGGGAGCTAAGCTTTTGGGATATAATCTACTTAGCCATGGCGATCTCAACAATAGCGTTAGCCATAATAGCATTAATGCTTATAGTGAAGAGTAAATAATCAACCTAAACATACTACTAAGTGCGGAATTACGGAAGTGGGATTCTTAACTATTTGTTTTGAATTTCTTAAACTTTATTTAGTGGTAATTTGATTTATGTAGAAGACTACCTGCTACTAATGATAACTGACCTATAAAGCATGGAGGGTTTGTTAAGGGACATAAACCATACAAGACCTACCAATAGATATGATGAACAACCAATAGTTACTATCTTCATAAGGGGTCATGACACATAAACAATCATTAAAAAGACATGATTTTGCGGCTTTACTTCCTTACTTTCGGGATTTACATAAGAATATAGAGGATAGACTATATAGTGTAGCGTTATATTGTGTCCTTAACAATCTTTCTCTTTAAGCTTTATCTCTACGCCATCGGGTGTGAAACATATGACCTCTCTTCCACTATTTAATATATCACCTATCGCAAGTACTATAAAGAATATTATTCCTGGGATGCACGCCAATACCAACCCTATCTTCTCAGTTAACGTGAAATCTGTAACCATTATTCACCTCAATTAATTATCGTACTACACCTCTATTAACAATTTACTTTCTAACAATCTTGTACCCCTATATTGACTTGTGGACGTGGAGCTCTATTTATGATATTTTCCTAAAAGCCTTAATTAAGATCTTGTCGTAGAATTACTGAACTTCTATGGTTTAACTTATTTCCTCGCGTAAAGTCAGCAAGCTACGTAATGCCCTCTTTCCACCTCTATCATAGGTGGTTCTCCCGTTTTACACTTACTTCGAGTAAACGGACATCTAGGATGAAACCTACACCCTGCGGTGGGTTAATGAGGTCTGGTAGCTGTCCAGGAATTCAAGTTATTCTCTCTACGTCTAATCCTAGGTCGCTAAGTTTAATGCTATGGCCTCATCATTGGATGTTCATGAATCATCTCACGGGTTGATTCAGTAAAGTATAATGAATTCTTAGGAATGTGTTCTAACGCTTTGATCCAGGCCCTATATAGTTTTGCGACGTTATTGTTATAGAGGTTAGTACTGATTATTAAAGACTTTAAAGGGAGTTTTATGTAAAAGAAGTATTAAAGTGTATTTTTAATGGAGACTAAAACGATACTTACTCCTCAACAGCTAGTAGTAAGGGCCTTGTAATTTCAACACCTTTAACAATACTTAACCTACCTATCAGGTGTTTAATCTTCTCAGCATCACCTCTAACAGCTATTGCTAACATGCACTTCTCCTTACTTAGGTGTACATGGAGTGTTGAAACTATTATGTCTAGGAAATCATGCTGAATATTCGTTAATTCCTCGTCAACACCTCTAACTTCATGATTATAAATCACGCCTACAATCCCTACAGCTTCCTTAGCTACCTTCCATTCATGCTCAATTATGAACAACTTTAACGCCTCCCTAACCAGTGCTGACTTACTACTGATTCCTAAAGCTTTCATAAACCTCTCCAAGTCATTAGCAAGTTCTTTTGGTATATACACCCCAAACTTACTTCCTAATCCGGTCCTACGCAAGTGAAGCACCATGATAATACTATCCAAGGCAAAATAAGAGATTAATGATAAAATGAATACATTCATTAACTTGAATGATGTGATGAATTAAATAAATAAAGAATAAATAAGCATCTACTTGAATCATGTGCCTACCTTATAAAGTAATTAATGATGAAGTTAGATATTGAAAAGCCTCATTAAATTAAATGAGTAAAAGTGTATATGCTTATGGTTTAAGAAGTATTTGTTAAGTAATATGTTGATACATGCATCTCATATATTAAAATATGATGTCGCTTCTCGTTACTCAAGGTATTTGCTTCACATTAAAGTATTCCTTATCATGGATTGCTATGATGATATCTGCTACATTCTTTATTCTATTCATGCTTTCATAAAGCTTGACTATATCTATATGAATTCCGGGTATTATGAAATCCTCAGAGATACCTTTAACAGGCGGCTCAAAGTTCTCCTTAATACAGCAGAACCCGGTTATCGCCACCTTACCTTTAACTGTATCAACGATTACTGTTTGACCCCCAGGTGTATGTCCTGGCGTTAACATTACTGAAACACCCTCAACTATCTCCTTATCTCCGCTTACGTACTCAATTCTCAATCCCGAAAGAACCTTCTCAATTACTTCGCTGGGGTAAAATCCTTTATAGGCTGGATGAGGATTTAATGCAGCTTTAAACTCCTCATCCTGAATTATGAATGTTGATCTCTTTAACTCTTTAGCATAAGCTATATGATCTAAATGAAGATGTGTTAATATAACTATGTCCACATCATTGATGTCCCAACCAATCTTAGCTAATCCCTCAGTTAAAGTATATACCTGAGTAGCTGGGAATCCTGAACTTGACTGTACATTCGCAGGACAACCTGTATCTACAAGTAATCTCCTATCACCACACTCGATTGCCCAAGCGAAGGTTCCTAACTCTATTGTGGTTCCGAAATTTATTAAATAGGTCATGACTGATTTATCCACCTTAACTTTAGTAATAGGTATGGGTTTAATAACACAGTTCATACGCTCACAAAGATATTATGATCAAGGAAGTTTATTAATTTATTTTCATGGATTCAAGATAATTAGGGGTGAAGTTATGACTTTAGCTAATACTAATTATAGTAATGAGGTTAGAACTCATACCGCACTACACATACTAAAAGGTGCTGTTGTCAAGGTTTTAGGTAAAGATGCTATGTGGACAGCTAGTACTTATGTTAGCGGTAAGCACGGTAGATTAACAGTTAAATTTAATAGAAAACCAACTAACGATGAGATTAAAGCCATAGAAGAACTTGCTAATAAAAAGATTAAGGAGAATTTAAGAGTAGAAATCAAAGTAATGCCTAGAGATGAAGCTGAGAGAACCTATGGAAATATAATCTACGACCTCTTTCCAGTACCTCAGGAGGTTAAAGAGTTAAGTATAGTTATAGTGTTTGATACTGACGGCAGTATATGGAATATAAACGCATGCAATAAAGAACATTGTACGACGGCAGGTTGTGTAGGTGAAATAAGTATAAAGAAAGTGAGATTTCGAAAGAGTAAGCAATTACTTGAGATTTCATTCGATATTAAACCCTAAAGAGAGGTAAGGTAATTAATATCTTGGTGACATCCTTGAAATGTGAATGCTTCCTTGACGTCATATTAACTAGGCGTAGTATTCGCTGGTTTAAACCTGATCCCATTCCTAACGACATATTATTAAGGATAATTGAAGCAGGTACTAGGGCGCCAACAGCTGGTGGTGGTGAACAATGGTTTTTCATAATTGTTAAGGATGCTGAAAAGCGTAAGAAGATCCATAAACTACTACTTGAAGCTCATAAAAAGTACGCTATTGAAGTATTAAGAAGTCCTTTACCTTCAGCTAAGGTTGAGAAGTGGATGAAACGTATAATTGAGGGTATGTATTTAGCTCCAATCTATATAGCTGCATATATAGATCTTAGAGAAAGACTCTTCAATGACTCATTCCTAGAATTTGAGAGAATATCTGCAATTCAGAGTCTAGCTACAGCTATTGAAAATATTTTATTAACTGCACATTCCATGGGCTTAGGCGCAGTATGGTTAGGAGTTCCCTTACTAATGAGGAATGAATTTAACAAAATTCTTGAGCCCCCTAGGAGGTGTGAATTACAGGGATTAATAGCGTTAGGATATCCTAATGAGGATGTAAAACCTAGGGCTAGACGTAAGAAAGTAAAGGATGTGATTAAGATAATTTAGTGTTAAAAATATTGAGCTATCACCTTCGATGGAGTTTCCTAAGACTTTTCTCTAACCTATCCATTGCTTCAACAAGTTTTTCATAAGGTGCTGCACAGGATATTCTAACATAACCCTCACCATACTTACCAAAGGCGCTACCTGGCACCACAGCTACTCTAGCTTCATATAGTAAATACTCAGCTACTTCACTTGATTTACCATAACTTGACATGTTAGGAAATATGTAGAACGTACCTTTAGGCTTAACGACACTTATATCAGGTATTTCCTTAAGCCTCTTATATACCATCTCAATTCTCCTTCTATATTCATAAACCATGCGTTTAACGCATTCCTGAGGACCCTTAAGTGCGGCTATGCCAGCCCTCTGAACAAACGCTACAGGGCATGTCACTAAGTACATATTTAATTTAACCATCCTGTTTATCACATCTCTACGAGCAACTACATAACCCAGTCTCCACCCAGTCATAGCGTATGTCTTCGAGAATGAGAACACGCTTATGACTCTATCCCTCATACCATTAAGTGAGGCTATACTTACATGCTCACCATCAAATACGATCTTCTCATAGGCTTCATCAGAGATTATCATGAGGTTACGTTCAACAGCTAAATCAGCTATCTCCTCAAGTACCTTTCTAGGATACACCGCCCCAGTAGGATTACAGGGAGTATTAATTATGATAACCCGTGTCTTTTCAGTGATATACCTTTTTATATCATCAACTATAGGTATGAATTCGTTCTCCTCCTTAACAGGTACTTCAACAGGTACACCTCCAGCCATCATTACTAATGGTTTATACGATACGAATGAAGGAGATAATATTAAGACCTCATCGCCTCTTCTAACCGTTGCAAGTATAGCGTTAGCAAGTGCTTGTTCACCACCAACAGTTACTAAAACTTCATCTACTGTTACATCAATATCATTCTCTTTCCTCAACTTCTCAATTAGCGCTTCCCTAAGCTCTAATAGACCTGCATTAGATGTGTAATGAGTATAGCCTTCCATTAATGCATTGATAGCTGCCTCCTTAATGTGTTTAGGCGTGTCAAAGTCAGGTTCCCCAATGCCTAAGTTAATTACATCAGCCATCCTAGATGCAAGTTCAAATAACCTTCTTATTCCTGAGATAGGTATTTGGTCAAGAACCTCAGATATACTCAACTCAAACCCTCTACATCATTACGCAGCGAATTTTAAAGTGTACGTACTTGAGATAGTCTTTGATTATTTTGAATAACCCGCCACACTTGCTTTAATTATGTATACTTTTCATAACTTCCGAACGATATAAAGGCTAATTCAATATTCCTTGTGAGGAGATAGTTTGGAGGAGATTAGACTTCATGGTAGGGGTGGTCAGGGAGTAGTTCTATGTTCTGAGTTAATTGCCTTAGCTGCTTTGTATGATGGAAAATTTGCTAGAGCATTTCCATGGTTTGGGATAGCAAGGCGTGGAGCACCTGTTACATCGTTCATAATGATGGGTAGGCCGAACGAGATTACGAGGAGTATGATCTATAGCCCTAAATATGTAATGGTCTTAGATCCTCAATTACACAAGGTGATGCCCTCAGTAACTGACGGTATTAAAGATGGTGGAATCTACATACAAAATACTGTGAAGGAACCTAGTGAATTAATTCATGAGTTAAATCTCAAGGTTAAGTTGAGTGTGGTAGCATCTGTTGACGCGACAGGTCTCGCCATGAAGTATATGGGTGTAGCGATACCAAATATAGCTATGTTAGGGGCATTCACTCGGGTTACAGGACTCATAACACTGGACTCAGCTAAGAGAGCAGTTAAGGCTAGATTTCCAGAAGGGGTTTGGGATAACTACATAAAGTGTCTGGAAGCCGGGTATAGTGAGGTACGTATTAAGGTGATGTAGCATGGAGAAAAATTCTGAATATCCTGAAATTCCTCTAATACTTACTAGTGAAATAGGTTCCGAACCTGTATCCCACTGGAGAGTTCTAAAGCCCGTCATTAACTATGATCTGTGCAGGAAATGCTGGTTATGTATTATGTACTGTCCTGAGGGAGTGATAAGTAAGGGAGATAGAGGTCCTGTGATTGATTACAGATTCTGTAAGGGATGCGGTATTTGCGCGAATGAATGTCCCACAAAGGCTATAAGTATGGTTAGGGAGGTGTAACTTATGGGTAGAATAGATCTTCTCTCAGGTAATAAGGCTGTAGCTTATGGTGTTAAACTATCTAGAGTTCAAGTAGTTTCTGCCTACCCTATTACGCCTCAAACACCTATAGTTGAGTATATTGCTGAGTTCATAGCTAAAGGAGAACTAGATGCCGAGTACATACACCCAGAAGGTGAGCACTCAGCTATAGCTGCTGCTTTAGCGGCAAGTATCGCAGGTGCTAGAGCATTTACAGCTACATGCTCCCAAGGACTTGGTTACGGTTTTGAGGTTATTGCTCAAGCGCCCGCGTATAGAGCTCCATTACTTATGGCAATAGCTAACAGAACCTTAGGGTGGTACTGGAGTGTAGCTTCAGATTACTCAGACTCCATGACAACTAGGGACTTAGGCTGGATTCAATTCTATGCGGAAAGTTGCCAAGAATGTCTTGATGGTGTAATTCAACTATATAGAATCCTAGAAGATGGGAGAGTCCTATTACCTGGTATGTTGTGTCTTGATGGATTTCACTTGTCACACTCATCAGAGCCTGTCGATATACCTGATCAACGTGAGGTTGATGACTATTTACCGCCGAGAAGGATTTATAGACATACTGTAGATCCCGTAGAGTCTAATAGCTAC
The DNA here is from genome assembly GCA_964486465.1 of uncultured Desulfurococcaceae archaeon. Taxonomy (GTDB): domain Archaea; phylum Thermoproteota; class Thermoprotei_A; order Sulfolobales; family NBVN01; genus CAZAMI01. The sequence continues at coordinate 7,808 of CAZAMI010000001.1, forward strand.
GTATTCCCAGTACTACCCCCAAGTCTACATACGAAGTATAGAAGAATATTTGAAGATGTCATGAGAAGAACTAAGGACGTAATACGGGAAGTAAGTAGAGAGTATAGTGAAAGATTCAGAAGGGATGTGCATGGCCTTGTTGAGAGATATAAAACTGACAACGCAGAAATACTTCTCATAACTATGGGCTCCATGTCAACAGCAGCTAAGAGATGCATCGATAGAATGAGAAGTAAAGGAGTTAAGGTAGGTCTCTTAAGGATAAGGTTCTTTAGACCATTCCCTCATGAAGAGATAATAGACGCTATTGTAAAGAGTGACGTTAAAGCTTTAGGAATAGTTGATAGAGCTGTAGTTCACGGTACTTCATCAGGACCCTTAGGCAGTGATGTAATATCAACGATCTATAATCTAAGGAATAAACCTAATGTAATTAATTTCATAGCTGGAATGGGAGGAGATGATGTCTCGATCAAGGACTTCGAATTCATGGTAAGTAAGTTACTAGAGTCATTAAATAAGGAAAACATAAGAGAAACTGTATTTGTAGAACGTCATGTAAAGGTGAAGAGGCCATCAATAACTTTTAAGGAAGTTATTTACTGTCCAGGATCACAGCTATGCTCGGGCTGTGGCGCTTCATTAACTATTAGGCATATATTGAGAGTACTAGGGAAGAATGCTGTTGCTGTTTTCCCACCTAACTGCGTATCGGCTGCTATCGCCATGCACTTTCCAAGTAACTGGATTGGTGTGCCTTGCGTCTTAGCTAACTATGCTGCAGCTGCAGGTTATGCGAGGGGGCTATATAGGGCATATAGGTATAAAGGTAAGAAGGTATATGTAGCCGTCATAGCTGGTGATGGATGTACCGCCGATATAGGGCTACAGTCACTCTCATCAGCGGCTGAATGTGATGAGTCTATAATATGGATAAACTACGATAATGAAGCATACATGAATACAGGAATACAGAGAAGTGGTACAACACCTATGAAGGCATGGACTACAACAACGCCTGTAGGACTTAAGTGGAGAGGTAAGAAGGAGTTACCTAAGGATTTAATATCTATAATGATAGCTCATAGAGTACCGTACATAGCTACGGCATCACCAGCATTCATACATGATTTAGAAACTAAGGTAAGGAAGGCCATGAAGGTCGTCGAAAGAGATGAGGGACTAGCTTACATCCATGTTCAAACACCGTGCCCTACAGGCTGGAGATTTCCTGAGAGTAAAACAGTTGAAGTTGCTAGATTAGCCGTACTAACAGGTATGTGGCCGCTCATAGAAATAGACCATGGGCTATTTAGACTAACATTTAAACCTACAAAGTTAAGACCAGTTAATGATTACTTGAGAATTCAGGGCAGGTTTAGACACTTAAGTGATTCTGAAATAGCTGAAATTCAGAAAATTGTTGAGAATAATTGGAGAAGACTGCTTGAACTACATGGGAAGAAGCTATGGTAATTAATTATGACTCTTCAAAGCAGTAATACTTCATAGCTTTTTCTAGTGATATCTTACCCTCACTTATATCTCTTAGAACAAGTTCTCTATCCCTTGCACATGGATCACCATAACCTCCACCACCTGGAGTGTTAATTACTACGATGTCTCCCCTCTTAAGTACTACCTTACTTTTACTACTAAGTCTCTCGATTTCACCATTACTTCTAATTATGTAGTGCTCTGATGGTGATGCTTCCTTACCACCAGCTATACCCCAAGGCTTTGTAATACTACGTTCTGAAAATATTGTCAGTATGACATTGTCTTCTAATACCATAAAAGCTCTAGTTATCCCTAATCCCCCTCTATACTTTCCAGGACCCTCACTATCCTCGCGTAATTCATACCTAGTGAATAGTAGTGGGTAGTCCTGCTCTATGACTTCTATGGGAGTGTTTAGAGTGTTCGTCATATTTGTATGGATGCCGTCTATTCCATCAGATGTGGGTCTGCCTCCACTACCGCATGCTATGGTTTCATAGAAGACCCAATCCCTACCACCAATCATGACGTTAGTCATAGTACCGCAACTAGCGGCCGGTATGCGGTTAGGTAACGCCTTTGATAATGCCTTAAGTATGACATCAACAATTCTTTGGGATGTCTCAACATTACCTCCACCAACAGGTGCTGGGGGTTCTGGATTAACTAGGGATCCTCTAGGTGCTTGAATTTTAACTACTCTGTAAAACCCTGAATTCATAGGCATTTGAGGATCAATAACAGCCTTTAAAGCAAATGTTGTTGCTGCAACAGTCACCCCGTAGACAGCATTAAGCGGTTCATTGACCTGAGGATCAGTACCGTTGAAGTCTACTTGAATACTTTCTCTACTAATAGATATGGAGACACTTATTTTGACTAACGAATTGTTAGAGAGTTCCATGAATTCATGCGCTCTGTACGTACCTGCTAAATTATAGGTCTCCACCAACTCACGGATCTTACTCTTGGCAAATTTTTCAGTATAAGCCAGTACTGCATTCCAGGACTCCAGAACGGTATCGTATCCATAATGATTAACTAATTCTAAAATTCTCTTTTCACCCACATTTAGAGATGCTATTTGAGCCATTAAGTCACCTTTAAAGTATCTAGGAACTCTAACATTACTTTGTAGTATCTTAATGATGTCCTCTCTAAGTCTGTTTCTTTCAACTATCTTAATTGGGGGTATGATAAAGCCTTCTTCAATGAGTGATTTAGCATCAATGGATATACTACCAGGGCTTGAACCACCAACATCTACGTGATGCGCTTTATTAACTAAATAGCCTAGGATTTTATTCCCAACATATATGGGCTTTAGGAGCATTACGTCATTTAAATGAGTTCCTGCTATGTATGGGTCATTAGTTACGATTATATCTCCTTGGCTTAATTCAATACCTTCTCTATCTAGGTATTTAAGTATATTCTTTACGCCAATGAAGAGACTACCTAAATGTACTGGTATATGCTCTGCCTGAGCTACTATCTCACCATTGATTGCTGCTATAGCGCATGAATGATCATGCCTATCCTTTATGTTAGGGCTAAAGGCAGTATTTCTTAACGCTACGCCCATTTCTTCAGCGATGAATATAGTACCATACTTTATTATTTCAATAGTAACTGGATCCATCAGGCTTCACCTCAATAACGATGAGATTGAAGTGATTCACATATGCATTAAGTCCTGGTGGAATCAATATAGTACTATCATTTGATTCTATAATTGCTGGTCCCTCAATACATGCTCCAGCCTTGAGCGACTCCCTACGATATATGGGAGTCCTTACCCACTCTTTAAAGTAGACATTCCTGTAGCTTACATGCTTAGGCTTGTAGTTCCTCTGAGCTACTTTACGTAGAATCTTGGGCTTATTGACTAAACCTATTGCTGTAATTCTTAGAGTAGTAACTTCAACTACTTCATCAGACATGGTGTATCCATACCTTAGTAGGTGATTTCTATGAAATTCCTTAATAGCCTCATTGAGAGAACCTCTATAGGGTACGGTTATGGTGTATTCCTGGCCATGATATCTCATATCTAGGAACTTCATTATCCTTATTCTATTCTTAGGTATACCCTCACTAATTAATGCAGATATTAGTTTACTTTCTAAGTCATTAGCAAGTGTCTCAATAGATTCGTCCCTTAATTCATTAACTAATCTCAAGACACTAGCTATGGCTTCATGCCTATAATCCACGAGTAATAACCCTAAAGCTGAGAAGACACCTGGATAGGGAGGCACAATAACCCTTGAAATGCCCAGCTCTATAGCTATCTCAGCAGCATGTAAAGGACCCGCACCACCAAATGCGAACAGCGTGAATTTCCGTGGGTCAAGACCACGCTCTATAGTGACTAATCTAATAGCCCTAGACATTAACGTGTTTGCTAGTCTAATTACGGCATAGGCTGTCTCATATACATCTAGACCTAAGCTCTCTGCGAGTCTCCTTAATGCATTGACGGCTAAGTCCTTCCTTAGAATTACTTTACCACCAGCAAGAATATTAGGTAATCTATTAAGTACGAAGTTAGCATCCGTTATCGTGACTTGAATGCCTCCTCTACCATAGCATGCGGGTCCCGGATCTGCACCGGCACTCATAGGACCAATCCTAAGTGCACCACCAGCATCAATCCATGCTATCGTACCTCCGCCCGCACTTACTTCAACTAAATCAACAAATGGGTACCTTACAATATAACCTGAACCACGTATTAATTTACCCATATGTGTTCGTCCTCCCACTTCAAACTCAGCTACAGTGAGAGGCTCACCATCAAGTACTGTAGCTACCTTAGCTGTAGTTCCACCCATATCGAAGCTTAAGGCATTGTCTATACCTAGAGGTTTTGATATATATGCTGTAGCTACAACTCCTGCTGCTGGCCCGCTTTCTATGAATGCTGCTGGAACTTCTATAGCTCTATTACTATCTACTACACCACCATTACTCTGCATGATTAATATCTTACCCTTGAAGCTTCTCTTCACTAACTCACTCTTAAGTATGGCTAAGTACTTAGATAGTATGGGTTTAAGCACGGCATTAACAACCGTGGTGCTCATACGTTCGTACTCCTTAGGTTGAGGATCAACCTCAGAACTTAAGACAATCTCAGCATTAGGGCATACTTCCTTAATTACCTCCTTAGCTCTAATTTCGTGAACGGGATTCTTATAGCTATGAAGGAAGGCTATCGCGAAAACATCAGCCTTACCACACCATTTACGAGCTACCTCCTTGATGCCTTCAATGTCTAAGGGTTCTAGCTCAGTTCCATCAGCACCTATCCTACCTCTAATACCTAATCTGCGTGAGCGTGGAACTAACGGTTTCGGTCTCTCAAAAAATAGGTTATAAAGTTCAGGTCTATTCTGGCGGCCAATTTCTAAAATATCTCTAAACCCCTCATTAGTTAGTAATACAATATTAGGAATTTCAAGTCCAACTTGACCTAAAAGTAGATTCGAACCTAGAGTAGTTGCATGAACTATTATGTGAACATCACTAAGCGACACACCAGAATTCTTAATTCCTCTAATAAAGCTAATCCAGGGTTCCTTAGGGTTAGTCAAAACCTTAAAGACCTCAAAACTTCCGTCACTCTTCAACACTACTATATCAGTAAAGGTACCACCAATATCTATGCCGATCTTAACCTCATTCATCCCCATTTTTACCTAGGTAACTATGGTAACTATTAAAAAAGCTGTATCTAAGCTACCACCAAGCTGGGTAGTCTAGCATCTATTCCCTCACTAATTCTAGCGTTAAACATCTGGGACCGCCACCTGCCTTACAAAATTCTGTTAGCTCTACATCAATTACATCTACGCCTTCTTGACGTAACCTCCTAATAGTCTCTCTATTTCCAGCAGGTATGATTACCTTACCAGGTGCTAATGGTAATACATTAGCTGCACACCTTCTTAGCTCATCTTCAGGTATTTCTATTAAGTTTATTTCTTTACTCTTTAAGAACAATATAGTATCATAATCAACTCCTGCTGGATATATCACGGCTAGTGATTCATCAACCATACCAAACGTCATATCTAAGTGAAAGATTCCTGATATGCCGCCAATCTGTGTTGGTCTAGTCTCAAGATATCCGGGTAAGTGCGCTATGTGTATCTCCTCAACTCCAACTCTTCTTAATATATGCGCTACCTGTTTGGCGCCATCAATGTTAGTTCTAAGCCCCGTAGCTATTATTGCGGTCTTTTCATCTATGAACCAAAGGTTACTAGCTTCAAAAACTCCCTTACCATGAACAGTATAAAGTATTGGGCAACCTAACTCCATAAGTTTCTTAGCTATGAATACCTCTAATCCCTTCTTATATGCCATAGCAGGTCTTTCAATTATCGCGCCACCTTTAACTATTACTGCTTCATGCATAAAGCATGCAGATCTTAGCGGTATACCATAGGTACCTATTAATGGCTCTTTAGGGTTTAGGTAGATGACTTCAACTCCCTCACTTCTTAAAGCCTCTACTAAGCGGTCATGCTCTTCTTGCATCCTCTTTAAATCAGGAAGTCCTTCAGGTAAATTAAAGAAGGCTGGGTCAGCAGCTATTATCGGTGATTTATTCTCATCACCAGGTCTATGTACTAGGACCTTCTTAAGCTTACCAACAGCTGATTGCGCACCCCACTCCTCACCCCATGTGGATTTCAATTCATCTAGGAATGACTTATCAAGGATGGGCTTAGGAGGTTTACCAGGTTCATAACCAGGTATCTTCCTTAAGATTTCCGAATTCAAAAATCTCACCAAGTCACGAGTTATGACTTCATTATTAAGTTTATCAGAACCCCTACCCTTCATCAACAATCAGGACGCCGTTTAGCTCATCATTAACTCCTTACCCTCATCCAGGCATATAGACTCACTACTTATTAGCGTCACGGATGGTGGCTACATAATTAATTATTATTTGCGAAATCACAATAAATTTCAGGAAATATGAAGACTGTTAAAAAGACGAAAATAGTTAGGGTTGACCCTGTAAATCCTGATGTTACATTACTACGTAAGGTAGCAAAGGTTATCAAGGAGGGTGGTCTTGTAGTATTCCCTACTGAGACCGTTTACGGTTTAGGTGCCAATGCTTATGATGCTAAGGCTGTTATTAAGATATTTAAGGCTAAGGAAAGACCTATTGATAATCCCCTCATAGTACATATATGTAACATCAAGCAGCTAATTGATCTAACGAGTGAACAACCTGAAGAGGTGTTTATTATTGCCAGGAAGTTCTGGCCAGGTCCTATAACTGCAGTGTTGCCTAAGTCTGATAAGGTGCCTAAGGAAGTAACTGCGGGCCTTCCAACAGTTGCTATACGTATGCCTGCACATCCTGTAGCTTTAAAGCTCATAGAGTTAAGTGGTGTACCCATAGCAGCGCCAAGTGCTAACTTAGCTGGTAGACCCTCACCCACGACGTCTAATCATGTAATCAGAGATATGTATGGTAGAGTTGACGTAATAATAGATGCTGGTGAGACTCTATTTGGTGTTGAATCAACAATAATAGATCTCACGCGTAAGCCACCATTACTACTAAGACCTGGAGCTATACCTGTTGAAGATATAGAGAAATCACTTAACTTAAAGGTGGAGATACCAGCATTTGCTAGAGGATTAATGGAGGCTGAAAAAGCTTTAGCTCCCGGTCTTAAGTATAAGCATTATGCACCCGAGAAAACGCTAATACTTGTTGAATCTAATAATTACGGTAATTATGAGAATTACGCACTTAAAGTCATGAATATAGCGCAAAAATATGCTAAGAAGGGTTTAAAAGTATTGATACTTGCGTCCAGAGAGACTAGTAAGTATTACGTGGTAAAGGGGCTTAAAGTTATGGTATTAGGCTCTAGAATGAATATGTATGAAGTAGCTAAGAACCTATTTAAGATCTTAAGAACGATAGATTATATGGATATTGACATAGCTATATGTGAAGGCTTTGAGGAACGAGGTCTTGGTCTAACTATTATGAATAGATTAAGAAAGGCTAGTGGTTACAATATAGTGAGGGTTTAGGTAAGTACCCATGTTAATTCATAAAGTAACCATCCACTCAATACACTTACTGTATTGAATGGTACGCTTAACCTTATGAACTCTATGAATGTTGTTTGAAATCCTTTTTTCTCAAGAAGTCTCACAGCAACAACATTCGCTGAAGCACCTATGTAAGTTAAGTTACCACCTAAAGTAGCACCCAATAATAACGCCCAAGCGAGAACGATTGGATTCACACCCAAGATCCTTTGAAGACTTTCCACAACAGGAAGCATTGTTGCTATGTATGGTACATTATCGATGAATGCTGAAGCAATTACTGAGAGCCAAACTAAAGCTGAGGTTATTAAGAATAAGTCCCTACCTCCTACGAAGCTTATTAACATAGCTAAATCATTAGCTAAGCCCTGCTCACTAAAGGAACCTGCAATAGTAAATACTCCTATTAGGAACAATGCAACTCTCCATTCAAAACCCCCCTTCAATGCTTTAATAACGCTATCTACATCCTTATGAATAATTAATCTAACCGTAGAAAGACCTGCAATAGCTACAAATGCTGCAAGTGATAATGGTATACCTAGCTCATTTCTAAGGGTAAGTAGGATGATCTTTATGGAGAGAAATATTACGGTCTCAAAAACGAATGCTTTATCAATTCTATTACTGACTTTCATCACTGAATAGATTTGAGTGTTGCCTTTATTGATATACCTAGTTCTTGCCATATAGGTTAAGCTTATGCAGGCTAAAATTAATGCTGCTAATGTAAAGAAAAACATCGAAGGTTTACCGTTATAGATTATGAAGTCACCAAATGCTAGTTTAAAGTATCCAGCAGTTATTATTGCTTGAGGATCACCTATCATCGTTGCTGATCCAGAGAGATTTGAAGCTAATGCTATGCCTATGATCAGTATCTTAGGGTCAACTTTAAGTTTGGATGCTAATGTGAATGCTATCGGAGCCATAATTAATACAACACTAACATTTTCTAATGCTATGCTGATAATCCCTGCAGTTAAACTTAATGATAGAATTACTAGGGACGGTCTATGAACGTACTTACTAATTATGGAAGCTGTTAATTCAGCTAAACCTGAAAGTTCTATGAAGACAGTCATTATAGACATTCCTATTATTAAGCCTATCACATCAATATCGATATAATTAAGAATCTTATTTAGAGGTAATAAACCTAAAAATATCGCAAGGATAGCTACACCCAATGCTACGTAATGCCTATAATTAGCTATCCTACGAATACTTGAGGTAAGCACTATTACCGACAACAGTGCAAGCACTAGCAGCTTACTTAGCATGAACTTAAACACACCATATACATAATTTTAGACTTGGTGTTTAAAAGTAGAGATCTAATACGGGTAAATAGTCATTCTTTAATTCCTACTTTAATTCTTATATTGCCTTAGACTTACGTGTGAGGGGTGCAAGAGTGGAGGATATTTTTATCAAAATTCTATGGATATATATTCTATCATTAGTTCCAGGTCTTGAAGGGCGTTATGCCTTAGTCGTAGGTAAGATTATGGGTTTGAATTTAAGTACTTCATTCCTTATCGCATCGTTCGGCGTTATTACATTATCGCTAATATTACCTACAGTGCTGCCATATATTGATAAGCTAATGCTTAAATTAGTTAACAAAGGTGGATTAACGGGCAGGATCGCAACAATGTACTTAAAGTATTTAGAGAATGTTAGGAGAAGATCAAGTAAGTACGTCAATAAGTGGGGAATCCCGGGACTCATATTATTCGTGTCAATACCATTACCAGCAACAGGTGTGTGGACAGGATCCGTTGCAGCATATATCTTAGGGATGAGGAGAAGAGCCGTAATTTCTTCGTTACTTATTGGTGGCTTAATATCTAACATAATAACCTTAATACCCTCAATAATTATTACATAGCTTTGATTATACGGAACCTTAGCCTTTGTATGACTTCAATGGTAAGAGAATCTTCAAGTATTCATATGTTCCTAACCATTCATAACCTCTATCCAGAATTACGTAATACGTTGTAGTGCCTACTGAGTACTTTGTAATTAGCCCATAAAACTCGAGTATGTTGAGAAATTTCTTACATCTATCCATGGGTATGTTCGACCTTAAGCATATTCTAGTTATCCTACTTTCACCCTCACTTATGGCCTTAAGAATTGACTCTACTATATCGTGATAACATCTATATTTTCTTCTCATATGTACAATTTGTGAGTTCTACTTATATAGGTATGTAGGTCATACTTCACGGTGATTATTTGCAGGAAGTTGAAGAGATTAAGGTTGGTGGCTCAATAAAGTTTAAGGGGCCTTTGAAATTTAAGAGGATAGAAGCTGGTGGCTCAATAAGTATTGATGGTGATGCTGAAGGAATAGAACTCTCAATAAGTGGTTCCGGTTCAGTAAACGGTAATCTAACCTGTGAAAAAGTGCGTGTTTCAGGCTCATTTAAAGTAGGTGGTGGTATTAAATGTAAGGAGTTAGAAGCTTCAGGATCCATTCATGTAGGGAGTAACGTTAATTGTGATAACATAGATATTTCAGGTAGTTTTAAAGCAGAGAGCATAAAAGGTATTAAGATCGAAGTGCATGGAGCATTAAAATGTGAAGAACTCCATGCTAGTGAAGTACGTATAGGTAGGAAATCAAAGGTACTATGTAATATCATTGGTCAGAAAGTATTCATAGGTAGGAAAGCCGAAGTTAGAAGTATAGTTGGCGATGATGTCCACATAGATAGGGGAGCTTACGTAGAGTATGTTGAGGCAGTGAAAGTTAAAGTAGAGAGAGATGCTGAGATTAGAGAACTGAGATATGTTGAAGAAGCTGATATAAGCAAAAATGCTGAAGTAGATAGATTAATAAAAATTGATAGGTTATCTAAGTACATTAGTAAAGATGAGGAGACGTAGGGTAAGCTATAATGCTTAAGAAGAAAGAAGCAGCTCTAATGGTGCTTCTGGTTTTAACGTTAGCGTTGGTGTATATGTACATAGGCTACTTAATAGGTACGGGATACACGTTAGAGGTCAGATTCTTCATAAGTTCAAGACCCTTTAAGTTATCAATAAGTAATTTCTCATCACCAGATATTCATCCGGCAATGCTTGTCTCAGGTCTCGCATACGATAAAATTAAAATCAACACTTCAAATGTTATGAGATTCTATGCTCCACCTCATGTTGAGGGCAATGTTACTTGCAGGTTGATAGCTGGTAAGAATTACTATGAATGTAAAGGGGAAGGTTACGTTTATGTGTTCAGGGGTAGAGAGTTAGAGATAGTGGTTGATAATAATGTTTCTAGGTATTATTATGGAGGCCCTACTTTAGGTACTTCAGGTACTTACGTGATACTCTATGGTTACGGATTCGCTGATGCGGTCTCAAAATACTTTGTACCCTTATTTTCGGCAGTAGCGGCTTATTCATTGTTAAAGTACTTGCCAAGAGTAACCAAGAAAGAGTATTTAAGAGTTACCTATGTATCAGTAGTATTAATTGCTATAGCAATGATGTATATAGGTTTAATAGAGGGATTCAATGAAATTCCTTCAGAGATAGCTATCTTAAAGACATATTTACTAAATATCTACTTGATATCATGCTTATTCCTATGTACCGTATTCGCAGTGTTGTACATAATAATTAATGTATTGCTACCTAAGCGTTCATCCCAGGCTTCATTTATGCATTAATGTATATGAATCCTTCAGTATATCATAACATAACATTAATTCTGATGGTGGTCTTAACCTAGCAAAATTCATTGCCGATAACTTAAGACATGCCTTACCGAGGTAAGTCTGAGCTTCAAGCAATAATATCGTGTCATACATATTAAAGAGCTCTGGATGTTCATTATACGTATTTTTATGGTAATTATAGAATGCTGTTATTCCTAATTTCTTTCTTAGCCATATGTTATTTACATGCTCCTTAGCAACATCAATAAATTTAGCAGGTATTAACTCGAAGGAATCGGCAACAAGGAATTCCTCCTTAAGCTTTAGATCCATAGCTCTGTTCTCTGAGGATATCGTGAATAAGTCCTTTGATGTAAGGCTATGAGACATTATGTGTTTAGTGTAGCTCTTAGGTTTAGTCCTTATATCTTCACTGAGGAGTACATTCTCAAGTACATAACACTTACTTAGAAGTATGTCCACCTCATTAGGTGATAAGGTATAAGCTCGAACAAGTAGCCTACCTCCATACTTCATGGCTAGTGATTTAGCTAAACATAAACTAAATATGAAGCCTATCTTAGGCATATTAGATACCACGGCTATTTGAGCACCCCTCCTTATACCGCCTCCTAACAAGCCATTTATTCTGTCGTTGTCAAATATGTAAAGCTCTTCACTTAACGGAGGAATTTCCTCTATATGAATTGGCATGTGAAGTCTAATTATTTCACTGGGTGTTATATCAAACGTTAGGTATTCCTGCGGTACTATACTTATCCCCCTAAACTTGACTATCTTTAACTTCCTAATCATGAAGTCTTGATACTCCATAGCATCTAAATGGATTATGCCATCAATTAATGATAAATCGATTAAGTCCTTAACTTCAATAGGATCTTTGCAATTAGCGGTGAGGATTATTATAGAATCCTTCTTTTTAACTAAGTTGATTAACAATATTCTTAACAACTCTCTAATACTTCTTTCACTCCTTAATGATCTCAAAGATGTTATTGAATCAATAATTACTCTAATATATTTGAACCTGATCAAGATATCATTAATTCTATTCACTACCTCATCAACATTACGATATTCAAGCATTTCTTCATAGTGTATTAGCCTTTTTTCTCGAGATCATAAAAGTTCATACCTAAGTTCTTCATATATTCGTAAAATCTCTCTTTGACTTCAGTAAGACTTATATAGACGCCTTTCTCCCCATACCTTAATGCTCCTTCATATAGGATTTTAGCAGCAAATATTGTTTTACCGCTTCCTGATTCCCCAGTCACAAGTATTACATATCCTTCAGGTACGCCTCCACCTATGATTTTGTCTAATTCATTAATCCCCAAACATCTTCTCTTAGATATCCTCATACTACTCTCATTGATTTCTTTAAGTATATTTCTTAAATCTTTCTGAATTTAACATCTTAGAAAGGGCTGTGGTTAAAAATTCTTTAATCAGGGTTAATGCTACTTTGACTTCATTTTCTCAATTGTGAGACTTATCGGTGTGTTGCTTGCTAAGGTATCGCCTACAGGGCAGTGTTCTTCGACGTACTTAAAGAATTTCCTTAGTTCATTAATATCGTTAGGTGAATCAACTATAACTCTGGCCTCTACTCTATGCATACCTGCCTTTACATCCTTACCCTCAAATCCTGCAGTATCATACTCTGCCTCCACAATAACCTTTAATGACCTTATCTCTATACCAAAGTTCTTGACATGATACCTAGCTACTATACCTATACATCCAATAAGTGAGGCAAGCATTAAGTCCACAGGTGTAGGACCTAAATTTTTACCGAGTGGTGGAGGGAGATCCATAATTATCTTATGACCTTTTGCCTTAGCTTCAACAACGTATCCTTCCCGAAGTTCGCCATCAACCCTAGCACGCTTAAGCATGTTTAGATCCGTGTAAATATCATTGACTAAGTATAAAATACCTAATCGCCTTCTCATCCTCCTTACTCAGCTCTAATTAGGTAGTTAAATCATAGCAATGTTGATACGTGATTACAGATTTCTTTGGTAATCTTATCCTTCAATCTGTTAACGTTATTCATTACGTAGTTCCTTAGATTATTACCCTTACCATCTATCGTTACGATTAAAGGTCCTAATTCCTTAACTTTTAGGACCCATAATGCCTCAGGTACTCCTAGCTCTAACCAGTAAACACCTATTACTTCCTTGATGCTCAGTGAAGTTATTGCTCCACAACCACCTGGGTATAGAGCGACTATAGCTTTAAAGTCTTTACAAGCTTTTGCAGTCTTATCTCCCATGAATCCTTTACCAATTATTAACTTAACTCCCGTTCTCTTTATGAATTCATACTCGTAAGGCTCCATCCTATAGCTTGTTGTTGGGCCTATTGAAGTTATAAACCACTCATTATTATACTTCCTAACTATCGGACCAGCATGAAAGATCGCTAATCCATTAAGGTTAATAGGGCATTCCTTACCTTCCTCAACTATTAATTTATGTGCTAAATCTCTAGCTGTAACAACTATACCGTCTAAGAACAGTACGTCACCGATAGATATTTCAGCAATTGCGTCATCACTTATGGGAGTTTTTAACCTAAACACCCTCAAGTTTCACACCATGAGTTTTCACATAAGCTTTACCATTGGGATAGAGTACTAACGTACCTCTCCTAAGAGCCCAACAACTTAATGATACAGCTATAGCAAATGTTGCTGGATGCCTAAATCCATACTCTATATGTACATCAAGAACAAACGTCTTACCGGTGAGACCCTGAGGCCCTATACCTAAGCTATTTAATTTACTAAGTAATAAACGCTCAAGTTCAGCCACTTTAGGGTTTGAGTTCCTTACACCTATCGGTCTTAATAATGCCTTCTTAGATAAAGTAGATGCCACTTCTAGTGTCGCACCGATACCTACTCCAACAATTAATGGAGGACATGCATTGAGCCCGTAGGTACCAACAGTATCAAGTACTAACCTAACTAATTCATAAAGTCCCCTAATCGGTGGCACTACTAATGCTCTCGCAGGTAAACTACTTCCACCACCAGCTACGTAGAGAGTTATCTCGGTAACATTATCGTTACCTAGATCCCATTCAATCCACGGTACGTACCTACCCGTATTATCGCCTGTATTGATGTTTGTAAAGGGATCAATGGAATTGGGTCTTAATATTCCTTCCCTACTTAACTCCCTAACGGCTTCTATGATTACTTCCTTGAGATCTCCAATATGCGGAGATTTAATATTGGTTTTAATAAAGAACATCAAAATTCCCGTATCCTGGCAGAGAGGTCTATGAGTTCTTGAGGCGAAGTACACATTTTTAAGCATGTAATCACATACGTATTTAGCAACACTTTCTTCATTCTCACAAACTTTCTCTAGAGCATTCATTACATCACTAGGTAAAGATGTTACAACTATCTTTATGAACTCCTTCATGACGTTTAATAAATTTATGGATATCACCTCTTAATAAAGTCCGTTAATGATTTTTGCTTCCTTTTACTCTCTTCATAAACTTTATCGGCAGCCTTGATTTTTGTTATTATGTTCTCAGGAGGTTTGGGTTCCTTACCCTCAATTACGTCCATAAGGAGAGTATCCCTTACTGGTTCATAAACTAATTTGTAAAATCTTCTAGGATCACTTAAAACCCATTTAGGGTACTGTTTTACGTAATTGATCGCTATTTCCCATAACTTATTCTCATCAATGAACCTTCTTAACTTCATTGTTACCTGGTAGTCAAAGTCTTTAGGTTGCTGTTCCCTGTCACCTATCTTGTAGTACCCCCTAGGACCTACCTGAACACACTCACCAAGTATCTCTTCATAACCTTCGGGGCATTTTATTTTCTTGACTTCATCCTTAATACCCCTCCTAAGTAATTCTTCGAATTTGGCCCTATACCACCCCTCCTTTGCTGGTCCATAGTGCTTAGCCCAAGCATAGAATATAGCTCTATTAATTCCGAATGACTTGGCTTTATTCATATCACCCATTAAAACATAATATCTAGCAGCCTGTAATAATGCCATGACTTGAAACCTACCGACTCCGTATATCTTTAATTTATTCTCGCTCAATCTCTCCACCAATAGCCATATAACCTACAAGGATCTAAAGCGCTATCTAGAGTCCAACTAAGCATTAAAACTTAATAGTTACATGTGTATACTATTACGTTACAAATTCTAAAGTTTAAATACTCTGTGAAGTAAGGTTGGTAGGTACGAGGTGGCTAAGATCGTGAGTGCTCAGGGATTTAGACATATAGTTAGAATAGCGGGTGTGGATGTAGAGGGAGACCTACTCTTACCTTATGGTTTAGCTAAGATTAAAGGTATAGGATATAACTTCGCCCTAGCACTCATTAGAGTCCTTGGTTATGATCCTAGACTACGCGTAGGTTTCCTTACGGATGAGGATGTGAAGAGAATCGAGGATGCCATTAATAATCCATCGAAATATGGGATACCAATATGGTATTTTAACAGGAGAAAAGACTATGTAACAGGTGAGGATAAGCACTTGATAGGTGCTGACTTAATATTTGCAGCAAGACAGGATATTGAA
Organism: uncultured Desulfurococcaceae archaeon; assembly: GCA_964486465.1. Lineage (GTDB taxonomy): Archaea > Thermoproteota > Thermoprotei_A > Sulfolobales > NBVN01 > CAZAMI01. Next base: position 23,685 of record CAZAMI010000001.1, read on the forward strand.
CGTGAAATTAAGATTAAGTCATGGAGGGGTATAAGGCACGCCTTAGGACTTAAGGTTAGGGGTCAGAGAACTCATACAACTGGTAGGATTGGGCCTACGGTAGGTGTTAGTAAGAGGAGGTGATAATTATGGGCGATCCTAAGAAGCCTAGGAAGAAATGGGAACGTCCGGGACATCCATGGATTAAGCAAAGACTCATTGAGGAAATGGAACTTGTGGGAGCCTACGGTCTTAGAAATAAAAGGGAGTTATGGAAGGCTCAAACATTACTTAGAAGGATTAGGCAGAGAGCTAAGGCTTTACTATCATTGCCACCAGAGATCAGGAAAATGCGGGAGAGGGAGTTAATTAGGAAGTTGTATAGAATGGGTTTATTAGAAAGTGAAAGTGCGACATTAGATGAGGTACTTGGACTTAATGTATCATCAATACTGGAACGTAGATTACAGACCATTGTTTACAGGAAGGGCTTAGCTAAGACAATACATCAAGCTAGGCAATTAATAGTTCATGGCCACATAGCTATAGGGGGTAGGAGAGTTAAATCTCCAGGTTATATAGTATCGAGAGATGAGGAGGATTTAATAGATTATGCGCCGAAATCTCCCTTTAGGGATGAACGTAAGAGAGCCTTACTACTTGGTATGCAGCAGGTGCAACAACAAACCCCATCTTCGGGAGGTGGTAGGTAATGGCTTATACAGCTCGAGAACTTAAGTGGGGTGTAGCCCATATATTCTCTTCATTTAATAATACGATAGTTCATATAACTGACCTAAGTGGTGCCGAGACTGTATCTAGATGGTCTGGAGGTATGGTTGTTAGGGCTGATAGAGAGAAACCATCACCTTATGTAGCTATGATGATAGCGTATAGAGCTGCCCAGGAAGCCATGGAGAAAGGAATTATGGCCATACATATAAAGGTTAGGGGTCCCGGAGGACATGGACCTAAGATTCCTGGTCCAGGTGCTCAAGCCGCTATTAGGGCGTTAGCAAGGGCAGGTTTCATTATAGGCAGGATAGAGGATGTGACGCCAATACCTCATGATACAACAAGACGTCCTGGAGGCAGACGTGGTAGGAGAGTGTAGTCAGGGTGGATTAACTTGCTTAGTAAGACCAGTAACATCGAGGTTAACGTTGTTGAGAAAAATGATAAGCTTGTTAAACTACTATTAAAAAATGTGCCATTAGCCATAGTTAATGCTATACGAAGGGCAGCTCTTGAAGAAGTACCTACTATGGCTATAGATTATGTGATATTTAGAACTAATACTACGGTTTTACATGATGAGATAATAGCACATCGCTTAGCTATGATACCATTAAATTCAGAAGAGGCGTTAAGGAAGTATAGAGCACCTGAGGAATGCTCTGATGGAGAGGAAGCACTCTATAGGGAAGAATGTTACGCAACACTTTACTTAGAGGCTGAGACAGGAGATAATGAAGTAAAGACAGTATATTCTAAGGATTTGAAGCCCATCGATGATCCCTATGTAAAGCCTGTCTATGATAGCATTCCAATAATAATTATGGGGCCTAATCAAAGAATTGCCTTGGAAGCTAAAGCAAGATTAGGTAGGGGTAGGGAACATATAAAGTGGTCTCCAGCAACGATATCAGTATCAACTTACGTACCTAAGATAGTGATTGATAGGAGAAGATGTACAAATTGTGGTGAGTGCACTAAAGTATGCCCTAAGGGAGCATTAAAAATTGAGGAAGGTAAGCTAATAGCTAATGAGAAATTATGTATACTCTGCAGGCAATGCATTAAAGCATGTCCTTACGATGCATTATCTCTTGAATGGTATAATGACATGTATTACTTAATGATAGAGTCATCGGGAGCTTTAAAACCAGAGACAATAGTTATTGAGTCAGTGAAGGAGGTAATTAAGAAGATAGATGAACTCTTAAGTAGACTTGAAGAATTAAGGAGGAGTAAGAGGTGAGTAGCGTGAGGAGGACTGGACCGACTAATATAGTTATTAGGAAATTGGTAAGGGAGCTAAGAAAATATGCAAATAAATATAAAGCACCCATATGGGATTATGTTGCTGAACTACTTGAGAGACCTAGTAGGAGGAGAGTCGCCGTAAATGTGAGTAAAATAAATAGGTACGCTAAGGATAACGAAGTAGTCGTCGTACCTGGTAAGGTGTTAGGGGCTGGCATACTCACGAAGAAAGTGACTGTAGCTGCAATAGCCTTTTCTGAGTCAGCATTAAGGAAGATAGTTAATGCTGGTGGTAGGGTATTATTTATAGGTGACTTAATTAAGGAGAATCCCAGAGGTAGTGGGGTGAGGATAATAATATGAGCTCTAAAAGTAAACCTACTTTAGATAGGGTAATAGTGATCGATGCTGAGGGTGCTATACTTGGTAGGTTAGCTAGCTATGTAGCTAAATTACTTCAGGAAGGATTTAAGGTACATGTAGTTAACGCGGAAAAAGCCGTACTCAGTGGTGACCCATTGATGGTTATTAGGTCTTATCAGATCTGGCTAAAAATAAGAACCTTGAAGAATCCTCAAAAGCATGCCCCAAGACGTCCACGATCACCTGAAATGATAATTAAAAAAGCTGTTAAAGGAATGCTACCTAAGGATAACTGGAAGGGGTTCATTGCATTAAGGAATCTTAAGGTTCATGTCGGAGTTCCTAAGGAGTTGGTGAATAGGGAGAGGATTAAGATCACCGATACTGACGCTTCAAGACTTACTAAAAAATTCATTACTGTAGCTGAGGTAGCTAAAGCTATGGGGTGGAAGGGGTATGAGTACCTCTCAAAGTAGTAGAATAGTTATTGCTACAGGCAAGAGAAAGACAGCCATTGCTAGAGCAATAATCAGACTCGGTAAGGGTAGAGTATGGATTAATGGTATTCCACTAGAGATATACCCAATAGAGATGGCAAGGTTAAAGATGATGGAACCTTTATTACTTGCAGGTGAGAAAATATGGAAGTCCGTAGACATTAAGGTAAACGTAAAGGGAGGTGGTGTGATGGCTCAAGCAGATGCTGTTAGAACAGCTATAGCACGAGGTTTAGCAGCTTACACTGGTAGTGAATTATTAAAAAAGATATACAAGGAATACAGTAGACCCATGCTAGCAGGAGACCCTAGGCAGACTGAGCCTGAGAAGTGGATGAGGTATAGTGCTAGAAGATGGAGGCAGAAGTCCTATAGGTGATTAATCATGGTACTCTTCCCTGTAAGATGCTTCACGTGTGGCGCGATAATAGGTGATAAGTGGGAGGTATTTATTGAGAGAGTAAAGAAGGGTGAAGATCCTGGTAAGGTACTTGATTCCTTAGGTATTAAGAGGTACTGTTGTAGGAGGATGTTCATATCACACGTTAACTTAATTGAGGAAATGATTTACTACTCTAGGAAGGTGTGAAATTATGTCCTCAGGATCTAGTGAGAAGGCATCAATAGAATTGCTGGTTCCCCTAAATGTATATTTAGAGGCAGGTGTGCATATAGGTACATACATATGTACCAAGCACATGAAGAAATTCGTTTATAGACAGAGACCTGATGGACCATACATACTCGATGTGAGGAAGGTTGATGAAAGGATAAGAATTGCCGCTAAGTTTATAGCACGATTTAAACCCGAATCAGTACTTGCAGTATCAGCTAGACAGTACGGCTTCACACCAGTAAAGAAGTTCGCTGAATATACTGGTGCTAAGTACATCATCGGTAGATTCATACCAGGTACGTTAACAAATCCATGGCTTGACACCTATGTAGAACCCGATGTACTGATAGTTACTGACCCTAGAGTTGATCAACAGGCCATAAACGAAGCATCAAGAATAGGAATACCAGTAGTAGCTATCGCTAGCACTGATGCTAAGTTAAGTCACGTTGATATAGTAATTCCAGGAAATAATAAAGGCAGGAGATCCTTAGCTGTCATTTACTGGTTATTAACTAGGCAAGTACTTAGGGAGAGAGGAGTCATACCACCTGATGGCGAACTACAGGAAGGACCAGAAGCTTTTGAGACAAGGTTAACTCAAAAGGTTTAATGTTTCAGTAACTCAAGGATTTCAGTACCATTGAATTATTAGTGAAGGCATTGACTAAGGAAGATAGAGTAATATCTGTTCTACTTCCTCACAGTAAGTGTCCTGAGTGCCTAATCATTTGGAATGAGGCAATTAAATTATTAAAAAACATAAGTATACGTAACTTCATAATTTTAGCTACAGGTAAGCCAGACATAGACAAGATACTCCTATACCAACCTGTACGTAATGGGTTAAGCAAATATGTAAGTAGGGAATTAAGAGACTACTACCCCATAATACGTGAGTGTAAGGATGACGTTATAGCTGAGGATGAAGTACTAAAGGACTTACTAACTAAATTTATGAATTTAATTAATTATGAATTGATTATTGTTATAATTGTAGGTTTAAGATCACCAGATATATATTTAGGAATTGCTAAGGCAATAAAATCTATAACAAGATTTCTTCACGGAAACCTTATAGTTATCTCATTAGCTAATTTAGGTTTAGCTATGAGTGAGAATGCAGCGCTAAATAATCTTAGTAGAATCATCGATGATATAAAGAGACTTAACATAAATGAGGAGTTTGAATTCCATCCTTATATGGACATTCCCTCATTACTAACTCTACTCACATACTTGAAGTTAATGGACAGCCATAATCTAAGTATCAAGATATTAGGCAAGGGATCTTCGAAGTTATGTGTGGACCGTAAATGTATATACTTAAATTATGCTGGAATTGTTTTCTATGTAAAGCGTATCTAATCAAGGGAGTTGATATTAATATTTAATGCTCTAAGGTCTCGTTAAGGATTGGAGGTAGTTGTGGTCAGAGTAGTCAATGAATACATACCCTTACTTCACATACCCATACCTAGGAGGCATAACCCTGTAGTTGTGGTACCTACGAAGAATACTCTTGAAGTGAATATTGAAAGAAGTAGTGAAGGTTTAACCTTAGAGGGTGAAGTACCAGATGAAGTATTTAATTTCATAGTAGTGTTTGCAAATATTCTCATGAGGAAGTTTAGATATAAGGATAGATTTAAGGGTCTAACTATAAGGCTAAGAGGAGATCATGTAAATACTCTTTACCTCTATGCACTACTAACAAATATTATTGCCGAGTACCTAGCTGGAGGCATAGACTATGAAATCCTTAAGGGATTATACTATATCGATAGGGAAATAGGATTCGAGGATGTTATTTACGCTCTAAGACTTGCATTAATTATTAAGAAACCATTCATATGGAGGCTAGGTGAGGATGCCGTAAGTTTAGATAAAATGGTATATGCAGAAGTAACTTCAAGATCTCTTCATGTTGATATGAGATTAATACCTGAAGTCCCTTTGATTGATTTAATAACGCATATGGCTGGTTTAAGCATTATTGAGGGTTTTAAGTGCATAGGTGAAGGACGAAGCTTAAGGGGTGTTTTAAGAATAATGAATTCACTATGGCACATACTTTATGGTATACATTTAGATGAGGATGTTGAGGAGAACGTTCTAAGTTATAGAGCCTTTGTAAAGGAAATTAACGGATGCAGCTTAATATCGTTTAGATTAGTTTATGGGGATAGTACATGAGGATAGTAAAGATAGGTGGTTCAGCAATATCTAATAAGAGGAAGCCATTCTCTATTAAGTTTAATGTACTATCGATGATAGTAGATGATATAGCTCAATATGTTAGAGAGAAATCAACAGACTTAGTACTAATTCATGGTGGTGGGAGTTTCGGGCATCCTATAGTGCATGAGTGTATGAGTACTACAGGTATAGATCCTAAATGCTTCTCCATCACTTCAGAGGCTATGATAGCACTCAACATGATAGTTGTATCAGAATTATTGAGTAGGGGGGTTAATGTCGTCTCTATACCACCACATACAATATGTGAAGCCGTTAACGACGAATTTAAGTGTGACATGAATATCGTTAAGAAATACCTAGATAAAGGTGTTATGCCTATCCTGTATGGCGATGTAGTATTGAGTAAGTTTAATGAGAATTTTAAAGTGATATCGGGTGATGTAATCTCATGGCTCTTGGTAAGGGAATTAAATGCTTCAACATTAATCTTTGTAACCGATGTTGATGGTCTCTACACTAAAGATCCCAAGAAGTATCCTGATGCTTCATTCATAAGGGAATTAAATAAGAGTGAAATAGTGAATATAGCATTAAGTAGTAGCGAGGATGTTGATGTGACGGGAGGTATGCTCAGTAAGTTACTTTTAGGCATTAAGTTAGGTATAAGTAACGTTAAGGTAATAATAATGAATGTTGATAAGAAAGGAAAGCTATTTAATGCCTTGATAGGTCGTGAGATTAGAGGAACAATAATATGGTACTGAGGGGAAATCCTCAAAGAAAGCTCGAACATATAGACATAGTGCTTAAGGAGGACGTTGAAGGCCCCCTAACAACGTTCTTTGAATACATATTTATACCTCATTACGCATCTTCGGAAGTTTGTATTGATGATGTTAATTTAAGTACTAAATTCTTGGGTAAGAACGTTGACGCACCAATAATGATCTCAGGTATGACGGGTGGGGCACCGAGTACTGAAAAAATTAATGAGGCATTAGCGTCCATAGCTGAGGAATTAAGGATAGCGATAGGTGTTGGAAGTGAGAGAGCAGCAATCGAGGATAGCTCTCTTGAGTACACCTTCAGAATAGTTAGAAGAGTTGCAAAAACGGTACCAGTAGTAGCTAATATTGGTGCTGCTGAATTCGTTAAGTATGATTTAAAGAGCATAGAAAAAGCCGTAGAGATTGTGGAAGCAGATGCTCTAGCAATCCACCTAAACCTCCCTCAAGAATATGCCCAACCTGAGGGTAGAGCCTCCTTCAAAGGATTTAAAGAGAAGCTTATGGTTGTTAAAGATTACCTTTCTGTCCCCATAATAATTAAGGAAGTAGGTTTTGGATTATCATATGAGGTGGCTAAGGAGTTAAATACTATAGGAATTAAGTACTTTGATGTGGCAGGGGCGGGAGGTACTAATTGGGTTAAAGTTGAAGGTATTAGAGCTATGAGAGGTAACGAAGGCGTTAAGGTAATGATGGCACAAAACATTATTGAGTGGGGCATACCTACAGCAGCCTCAATAATTGAAGTAAGGAATGCCGCACCTAAAGCATTCATAATAGGTAGTGGTGGGATTAGATCAGCTTATGATGCTGTTAAGGCATTAAGGATAGGTGCTGATATGGTTGGTATTGCTCGACCTATATTAAGAATGCTAATTGAGGGTAAACTTAGAGATTACATGAAGGCATTCATACTCTCGATGAAAGCGTTAATAGCCATGACCAATTCTAGAGACGTTAATGAATTAAGATTAAAACCTGTAATAATAGTTGGTTTACTTAAGGAATGGATTGAAAGTAGAGGGTTAAGGATATAGAGAAAACTTAATGCATTAACAACTTAAGCGGAAAGAACTTTATCTATGTAATCTAAGTAGTAGTTGTGGGTATAGTACTATGGAGTTTAATGATCTTCTGAATTACGCGAGAAACATAGCTAAACGAGTTAATGAAGTAATATTTGAGATTGTAAAGGGTGAACCTAGGGTACTCTATGATGCAGCTCTACATTTAATTAAAGCTGGAGGTAAGAGGTTAAGACCTTTACTATTAGTGTTATCTGGCAGACTTTATGGTTTAAATGAAGATATAGGTATTAGAGCTAGTGCTTCTGTCGAAATACTTCATAACTTCACATTAATACACGATGATATAATGGATCACGATACAACTCGTAGAGGCGTACCGACAGTCCATGTTCTTTGGGGTGAGGATATAGCCATATTGGCTGGTGATCTACTATTTTCTCTATCGTATAAGGCATTAACGAATCTCGTAAAGTATGGTATTGACCCTGATAGAGTGGTTAGGGCTATAGATACATTAACATGGGCAGCCAAAACGGTTGCCGAGGGACAGGCACTAGATATGGAACTATCTAAGAGAAGTAATGCATCATTAGAGGATTACATAAACATGGTATATAAGAAGACAGCAGCACTCTTCGAAGCAAGCTCTGCTATAGGTGCTATATTAGCTGGAGCACCCAATGAGGAGGTAGAGAAGGTCAGAATGTATGCCTTAAGTATCGGTATTGCCTTTCAGATACGTGACGATGAACTAGGCTTAATAGCTGATGAGAAAAAACTAGGTAAACCCAAGTACAGTGATCTAAGGGAGGGTAAGAGAACAATACTTGTTATTCACGCACTTAATAATTTAAGTGAGGATAAGAGAAGCAAACTACTATCAATACTAGGTAAGAGGGATGCTTCAAGAAGTGAATTGGAGTACGCTACTAAACTGATAATAGATTCAGGCGCCCTAGAATTTAGTAATAAATTAGCTCAAGAATACCTAGAGAGGGGCATTAGGGCTCTAAACTCTACTAGTTATAAGGATCTCAAAGCTAAGGAATTATTATTAAAGCTTGCATACTTCTTTGCAAGGAGGCAATATTAATGAAGAGAAAAGCAACAAAGAAAGTACTTGACGAATTAAGAAAGATACAACATGCATATAAACCAACGAAGTGCTATCTAATATCTAATGAACTAAAGGAAGAGATAGACTGTGTTGAATTAGCTAACAAGCTCTACCTTAAAGCACTAGATAAGGAATTTGAAATATGTAATGAACGTTTAAATAAGTGCTACCGCATTAGTAAGGGCTCCAAAATAGAATGCATTGAGGTTGTAGGGCATGATGTTTACCTACTAAAGGATGAGTTAGAGGATGTGAACGTTAATGATAGATTGAGCTATGTTGTAACAAATAAGGGTGAAGTGAGAAGTATAAGATCTCCGTATAAAGGTAAAATACTTCTCATACATGAAGTCCTTGGTGAGAAGTACACTCATTATAGAATATTCGTTGAGGTGAGGAGCCATGAGTAACGAGGAACTTAGTAAGGAGCTTAAGGATGAGATATATGGATTAGCATTAAAGAACGCCATAGAACATAACGGTAAGGCATTACCCGGACCTGTAATTAGTAAGTTCCTGGGTAGGCATCCTGAACTAAGATCTAAAGCCAAAGTAATAGTGCAAATAGTGAAAAGTTTAGTGAGTGAAGTAAATAAGTTAAGTCTAGATAAGCAGATTAAGCTATTGAAGGAGAAATTCCCTGAACTGATGGAGGAAAGACTACCTAGAGAAGAAAGAAAAGGCTTACCACCATTACCTAATGCAAGTAAATACAAGGTAATAATTACTAGATTTGCACCAAATCCAGACTTCCTAATACATTTAGGCAATGCTAGACCAGCAATTCTTAGCTACGAATATGTACGTATGTACAAAGGTAAGATGATATTAAGGTTTGAAGACACTGATCCAAAGAATAAGGCACCACTACCTGAGGCTTACGATATGATTAGAGAGGATTTACTATGGCTAGGAGTTAAGTGGGATGAGGAATACGTTCAATCACTTAGACTGGAAATTTACTATGAAATCGCTAAGGAAGCCATAAGAAGAGGTGGTGCTTACGTAGATTTATGTACTCAAAATGAATTTAGGAAGTATAAGTTAGAAAGAAGACCCTGTCCACATAGAGATCAGGACATAGAAAAGAACTTAGAGCTATTTGATAAAATGATTGAAGGATACTTTACTGAGGGTGAGGCGGTACTTAGAATTAAGACCGATTTGAATTATCCTGATCCTTCAGTAATAGATTGGGTTGCATTTAGAATAATCGATACGGATAGGTATCCTCACCCAATAGTTGGGAGCAAGTATGTAGTATGGCCCACATACAACTTTGCAGCAGCAGTTGATGATCATTTAATGGGTGTAACGCACATACTTAGAGGTAAGGAGCATGCGGTTAACACCATAAAGCAGAAGTTTCTTTACATGCACTTAGGTTGGAGTTATCCCGAAGTTGTTAATCTAGGTAGGCTTAAACTTGAGGGATTCATATTAAGTAAGTCCAAGATAAAGGAGTTATTAAGTAAATATGGTAATAAATTTAAAGGTCCCGATGATCCCCGATTTGGTACAATAGCCTCACTGAGAAGTAGGGGTATAGAACCTGAAGCTATAAGGCAATTAATTATGGAAGTGGGGGTCAAAGAGGTTGATGCAAGCATCAGCTGGGATAATTTGTCAGCAATAAATAGGAAGATAATAGATCCTAAGGTTAAGAGGGTTATGGTAATCAGGAATCCCATCAAACTTGTAGTAGAGAATTATGAAGGACCTGATAAAGTGCTTTTACCGTACCATCCCGATAATAAAGAGCTTGGTTATAGAGAAGTAAGAATTAATAGGATAGGTTCACGTGCCGAGTTCTTCATAGAGAAGGATGACGTAGAGCATCTACGTGAGAGAGGAGGTGTTAGGCTCATGGAATGCTGTAATGTGAGAGTACTTTCAGTAAGTGAAATTGAAGGTAAGGTTAAAGCTGAGTACATAGGTAAGGATTTAATGCAAGCTAAAGAGCTGAAGTTTAAGATAATTCATTGGCTACCCACATCAGAATATGTTGATGTTACCATAATAATACCTGAGGGTCTAAGACTAAAGCGTATTAAAGCACTAGGTGAGGCAAGCCTAGCAAACAGCAAGGTAGGTGAGAGGTATCAATTCATTAGGTATGGCTTCTTCAAAGTAGAACGTGTAGGTAGGAGTAAAATTGCTGTCTTATTTATTCATGAATAATTTAGACTTAAGCTTATAAAGTGTAAGCCCGATTTTTAGCGGGCGACGACGGAGGTGGATGAGAATGAGCAAGCCACCTTATGTTAGATTTGAAGTCCCACCTGAAATAGCCGAGAAGGCGTATGAGGCTTTAAGGAAGGCTAGAGAAACTGGTGGAAAGATTAAGAAGGGAACTAATGAGACAACGAAAGCTGTTGAGAGAGGCTTAGCGAAGCTAGTTCTGATAGCTGAGGACGTAGATCCACCAGAGGTTGTCATGCATCTACCGTTATTGTGTGAGGAGAAGAAGGTTCCATACCTTTACGTACCAAGTAAGAAGAGATTGGGTGAGGCAGCTGGCATAGAGGTTGCAGCAGCTAGTGCAGCAATACTGGATCCTGGCGGCGCTAAGGACTTACTCGAGGAATTAGTTAGGGCATATCAGGAACTTAAGTCTAAGGCGGGTAAGTAATTTTTAAGTAGCCTTAGAGTAACTAACCCAGGCAACCTTTTTTATCTCCTAGCAGTCAGCTTTCTAGCCTCTCTCTCAGTTTCTCTTAAGATAACTATATCACCTATCCTTACTGGCCCTTTTATATTACGTGTTATTATCCTCCCTTTATCCCTACCTTCAAGAACTCTAACTCTGACCTGCGTTATCTCGCCAGTGACTCCCGTCCTACCAACTATCTGAATAACTTCAGCTGGAAATCCAAAATCCTCAATGACGTTTACTGGTTTATCTGCTACATCAACCCTCCTTTCCCCTTCCCTACTCATCAACACACACCGATGTAGTATGTAGTATTTGGGATTTATAAGGATTGTTAAAACTTTTAAGTGTCTTCCACTCAAAATCTGTGGTGTGGATTTAATGCCAAGAATAAGGAAATGCTCATTCTGTGGTGCGGACATACCACCAGGTACTGGCATGATGTACGTTAAGAATGATGGTACGATACTCTGGTTCTGCTCTAGTAAATGTTTTAAGAGTTTTAAAATGGGTAGAGATCCCAAGAGATTACCCTGGACTACATACTATCTCGGGAAGGGTAGGAGGTCGAAGGCATAGTGGATCAGATCACATTACTAATAATAAAACCAGATGGTGTTAGGAGAGGATTAATAGGTGAGGTATTAAGGAGAATAGAGGCTAAGGGATTAAGGATTTTAAATATAAGGATGGTGAAACTCAAAAAAGTATGTGCTGAAAAATTGTACGATATACATAGGGGGAAGGAATTCTTTAAACCACTCATAGAGTTTATGACTTCAGGCCCCATAGTTGCCGTCATAGTTAAAGGTGATGAAGCTGTAAACGTCGTTAGAATCTTAGTAGGGCCTACAGACGGAAGGAAGGCACCGCCAGGAACTATTAGAGGTGACTTCTCATTATCAGTTAGGGAGAATGTAGTTCATGCAGCTGATAGTGAGGATAGAGCTAAGTATGAGATATCAATTGTATTCGATCCCGAATGTGATGAGGGTAAGTTAATGTATGAATAGGTTAGCCTTTAATTTCAGCTTCAATCTTCTTAAGTTTCATTAGTATTGATAACCCGAAACTCCTAGAGCTTCTCTGCTTTATCTTAATTATTTCCTTTAAACAGTCAATCATATCGGGGGTTAGTTGATCCTTAAATTTACTTATTACTTTCTCCATATCATCCTCTGATGGATCAGTATATAGTATATCACCCTCATCGAAATGTCTTCCTACAAGTACATTACCTTTAATGGATATAGCGACTTCGGAGCCCTTCTTAGCTTCATGTAATTGCTTACCTTTACTCTGTATTTGTAGTATATTACCTAACCTCCTACCGTCATCCCTAATTAAGGGGTAGCCAGGCCTTATTACGCCGGTTAGAACTTCTACACCTACAATAGCTGGATTGCTTCTCCTAAATATGAAGCCAGGCAGTACCCTTATCTTAGCTGGGAACACAGTTCTCAGCATTTCATAGTATGCCTCCTTCTCCTTCTCTTCTTTAACCCATTCCTCATAGTTTTCTATCAGCTTATAGATTATGTTATCATAAAATATCTTGACTCCCTCCTTTTTAGCGAGTTCTTCAGCATCAGGAAGGGGTTTAACATTAAATAACAGTATAACTCCTAAGTATTTATTTGATTTAGCGACTATTGATGCTTCAATTACTTCGCGCTTAGTTAATGGACCGACATCAGCTAATCTAACAGGGTAACCTTTCCTCTCAAGTGTTAATACTAGTGCTTCTAAAGTACCAAGAGTATCAGCTTTAACTACTAAGCCATCAATATCCTTCTTAAACCTAAGTTGGGTAAGTTCTTCAGCTACCTTTCTAGCATATTCGTCAGGACTAAAACCTTCAGGTACTACATAAAGTGGGGCACCAGCAATTGCCTCATCAAGTCCTGGTGCAGAGATCCTTACTCCAGCCGCAGCTACTACTTCATCTACACTTCTAAACCCTGCTGTAGCAACTCTCATTTCCTCTAATGGTTTAGGCATGAGTAGTGATCTAACCTTGGTAATTATTGGTCCATTAATACCTCCAACAACTACTACGTCCCCCTTCTTAATTACACCATCATATATGACCACGTCAATGCATGTACCTAAACCCTGAATCTCCTTAACTTCTAAAATAACACCTTTTGCAGGGCCTTCAGTAAACATTATTCTCTTAGTAAGGTATTTCTGAACTAAACCTGCAAGTACGGCTAATAGTTCAGGTATTCCCTCACCTGTTTTCGCTGAAATAGGCACTATTGCTATAGCTTTAGTGAAGTCCCTGATCCTATCAAATCTATCAGCAGGTATACCTAAATTACTTAGCTCACCTATTAGTGTATATAATCTACGTTCAAGTTCCTCTATGGCTCTCATATTCTGCTTCTTAATCGTGAATAGGAATGGCTCGTCGGGATTAGGTCTCCAACCATAGATTCTATCGATTTTATTGGCAGCAACTAAGAACGGTACTTTCCTATCTAGTAATATCTCTATGCTTTCAACAGTCTGCCTCTTCACACCCTCCATAATATCCACAACAAGAATCGCGAAATCAGCAACACTACCACCTCTCCTACGTAAATTACTGAATATTTCATGACCAGGAGTATCTATAAACAAGAGACCTGGTATCTTCAATTTTATTGGGAAGAGGGCTTTAAGAGGCTCAGTTATTTTCTTTATCACTGATAAGGGAACTAAGGAAGCTCCCACATGCTGGGTCATTTCACCAGGTTCCTTCTTAACTACTGCTGTACCCCTTATCTTGTCAAGTAATGTTGTTTTACCATGATCCACGTGCCCCAGCACCACGACTATGGGTGATCTCAGCCTCCCCTTACTCATATGCAACCCCTACTACATCATACTAAGCCAATTAATTAATGTAAGTGACTAGCATCACTACGTTACCATAAGATTAATCCCTACATGAAGAAGGTGTCATATCAACTATGTCGATTGATTGATAAACGTAAGATAATTAAGGGTTATACATTAAGCTTTTGTCGGGTATGTAATCTTGGTATTCAAGCAGCCATTTTACTCGTTATCTGGTGTTGTTGCTTCTGAACATCCTCTAGCTTCATTATTGGGATCACAAATACTTGAGAGGGGTAATGCTATTGATGCAGCTGTTGTAACTAGCTTAACATTGGCTATGACATTACCTCATCTTGGTGGTTTAGGCGGTGATTTCTTTGCCTTAATACTGGATCCTAACGGTGAGGTTCACTTCGTAGATGGTAGTGGTTACGCGCCATCAAGACTCACATTAGATTTAATGAATACCTTAGGTTATAGATCCATGCCAGCACATGGGCCTCTATCGATTAATGTGCCAGGCATGATTGATGGTTTAAGAGTTATGTGGGAAAAATGGGGTGTAATAGAGTGGAAGGATCTAGTTAAGAGAGTAGTTGAGGTTATTAGTAAAGGCATTATAGTGACACATAGTTTTGCACAAAGTCTTAGAGCTCTATATAACGAGCTATCCCTAGATCCAGGATCTAAAAATACATACTATAGTAATGGTTTACCAAAGGAAGGTGAAGTAATAGTATTTAAAGGATTAATCAGTGCTTTAGAGCTAGTAAGTGATGATCCTAGAAGTTTCTATGAAGGAGAAATAGCGGAGTGCATAGTTAATTACGTTAAAGATAGAGGAGGTGTAATGGAGCTTAATGATCTAAAGCAATACAAAGCATATATAGGCAAAGGACTAAGTATTGAGTACAGAAATAAAATAGTGTATGAAATGCCCCCAAGTACGCAAGGTATAACGACATTACATATGTTAAAGCTTCTAGAGGAGTATGATCTTAAATCACTAAGTCTTAATTCACCTAAGAGGATTGAGCTCTTGCTTAAGATGGCTAAGATAGCTTATAAGATCAGGGATTCGTATGTAACCGATCCTAGACATATGAACATTGACGTAAGATACTTACTAAGTGAAAAGTTTATAGAGAGAATAAAGCATGTAGTAAGAAGTAACGATTTAGATGAGCCAGAAATTAGTTTGAGCGGATGTGATACAACATTCTTTGCCATAGCTGATAGTGAAGGTTGGGTAGTAGCAGGTATTCAGAGTCTTTTCTATCCGTTTGGTTCATATATTACTGAGCCAAGATTTAACATAACGTTGAATTCACGAGCATCATCATTTAGTCTCAATAAAAACCATGTAAATAAACTTGAGCCGCTAAAGAAGACCCTACATACCTTATCTGCAGTAATAATAGATGATAATGGCAGAATACTATCTTTAGGGTTATCGGGAGGTCATTTCAGACCATTACTTCATGCACAATTAATTACCAACATAATAGATTACGGATTAAGCGTTCAGGAGGCGATAGAACATCCTAGGTTTATATGGCATTTATGGTCTAAACATGTAGATTATGAGGAAGGGCTTAATGTAGAGGGTATTGAAGGTTATGTGTTTTCGAGGAAGCCTTATCCATCAAGAATGGGTGTCGCTGCAGCAGTTGAGATCAGAGGTAAAGTAAAAGCTGGTTATACGGATATACGTGGTGATGGAATGGCTATAGGAACTCCCTAAAAGAAGTCTACTTGATACCTAAGTACAGCTACAATTCCTCCGAATGTCTTCTTTATCCACGTATATTCAGGTACTCTGTCATCTATAACGTAAACATCAGCATTACTTCTCTTAGCCTTCTCTCTAAATTCTTCAATTCTTGGATGATCATGTGTTATTATTAAATACTTAATAGCCCCTATGTTTAGTGCTTTCTCTATTACCTTTTCACCATACAATGCTAAACCATCATCCTTAGCTAGATGGTAATTGAACTCCTCAAAGGCCTTACGTAGTCTAATGTAGGCGTGATCCTTAATCATCTTTTCAGCTTTAAGTACTAACTCCCTAAGCCCAGGTTCGCCCTGATCACTCACATCGATAAGCGATGGTAGTATCAACTTTTGAAGTCTATAATCAAGTAGTTTAGAGTTAAAGAAATCAACCTTAGTGAATCCTGGACCACCAATAATTATACCTTTAAGCTTACCTTGCTCTAGTAGCGGTATGAAGTAATTGTTAGCTTTCTCAGCAACTCTCTTAAAGAACTCCTTGGTTAATTCCTCAATTATCCTCTCAAAACGCCTCTGAGACCATCCACCCTTACTATGTTTACCTGGTACATATCCCTCTATCTCATCTAATACCTGCAATGCCGTACCCTTCAATAATCCTATAGTTGCTTCATCCCTCTCTATTATTATTAAACCGTAAACATCCTTCTCCTCAATCATTTCTTCAAGGAACTCTGTATGGAACCACTTGTCAGTCCTATAGAAGTATATCTTTATTGGTTCAGGTGGTGAGAATACTAGGGCTATGAACTCTCCAGTCTCGTCATTTTCACCAGCAAATATTACTAAACCATTCTCAGGTACCTTAGGTATTTTAAGTAATCTATCAATTGCTGCTGAAAGCGCTGCTTGAACTTTAGATCTTGTTCTCTTTAACTTAATATTCTCAGTTATTGCTAGCTCCTGTCTTAACATGTTAATAACATCGGCTATAGGCCTACCTGGTGGTATGTAGAGACTAAGTAGTGTTGTTGCGTGAGCTTTCCACTTCTTTAGCTCTTTAATTATCCTTCTAAGCTCGTCCTTAGATATTAAATACGCATTATCCCTGCTAAATACTATCCACCCTCAACATTAAGATTTTACTAGGTTTTTAAGTGTAATAGCACCTAATTAGTCTTACACTTTTAAAGCACTTCAACAATTTAGGACATCAATAGGGGTCTTAAGTGAAGAAAAGGGTAGTCGTATATGTAGGTTATGACGATGAAAGCGCTAAAATTCTTAGGAAGGTCATGAACTTTAGAAACTTATTTGATGATATTACAATAGTTTATGTACCTGAGAGTAAGAAGGAAGTATTGAGCTTACTCTCAATACCCTCTGTAGTTATAGAGGAGGTTTAGAGAACAGAGCATCATTCGTGAATTTTGCAGCTCAAGTAGTACCAAGTCTTAGTCCGAGTTTTCTATAAGGGCATTCATTCCAATGTTGAGAACACAAATTAACTTCATACCTTGTTAAATATCTATTAAGTACTTTACAAGCAGCAACATATACATTTTCCTCATATTTTTCCACGATGAAGAACTCGCATAAGCACTTAGGTGGTTTATTTAGAGAATGTATTAGCAATATGGGCTTACCGTACTTACCACTAAACTCTTTAGGTTCCCTACCTGTTGGCTCAACATAGTACCTACACTTACCATAAACCTCTTTATTACTGGAGCATATGGAAGGTATGACTGGATCTCTAGATGGTTCATTAAGTAATGGTGATGTACATATACCTTCCTTATACCAAGGACAGGGCAATAATTTCCCCAATAATTACCTACGTCCTGGGTAAACTTATAAGCTATTAATACAGTAACCCCCTGGGGGATTTAAGAGTGGGTAGAGA
>CAZAMI010000002.1:0-34772 GCA_964486465.1 uncultured Desulfurococcaceae archaeon
CCGCTACGATACTCGTAACTAGGTGATAGTGTTAATCCCGTAGTCTGTACATAGATAACCCCTTCCATAGCTTTAACTCTATCTATGAGTTTTGAAGCCCTCAAGGTAACATTGGTATAAGCGTCTGCAGCATTCTTAAATGGTTCAACATTCTCTATAGTCACATATATTCTAACTCTTGACGGCATTACGTACGTAGTCGCCGTAGCTGTAACTATAATCGTATTAGCTTTCTGATCAAGAATATAGCCTAAACCTGAATACTTTTCATAACCATAGCTAGGTATGTATGTCTGCGCTGATATATAGCTACTCAACTTACTGATTACATTCATGCTCACAGTAGCCATAGCTACAGATGATGCAGCTGCAATTATAACTACTACTAGAAGTATCGCCAAAAGGTACTTACTATCCAACTAGATTTCACACCATATACATAGCAATCTCAGAGTAGTTATACCTATGCGTTAAAACAGTATGTACACTAAATTAGAACACTAGTTGCTGGGATGCAGCATGGAAGCTAAGTTATATCTAACATTGTCTTAACAAAACGTCAGTATGTCAGCATCACTAAACCATTATCTCTGCCACACTCTTATTAGCTAATACTTTGATGGTTTAGCCTCAGCCCATTTATTCCATGGACCTTTAATAACACTGAATAAAATAAGTATGACCGTATACGTGATATATGGTGCTATAGTTAAAGGCCACCAGATATACTTAAAGATCACATTGAGAATTGCTGCTTGGGTTTCTAGGAGGAATACCATAGGTATCACATAAAATATTAAAATATATGACATACCTGTAATTAATGCTGAGATTGCTGGTTTAAGCCTGCGTCTAGTGATTAGGTAGCTATATAAAAGTCCCATGATGGCGCCAAGTACTGAAGCCTGAAGGATTTGAGCTATTGGTGTAATTGGTATGATGAACTTTAATGTGCCCTCGATCTGGGTTAATGTAGCATTAATTACGTCTTGAGGTACATTTTGAGACTTTAGTTGTACAATCACTATTTCCCTAACTAGGTTATTAATGTTCCCCATCACGATGAAAACGAACGGTATAAATATTAGTGTTGAGATTATTGCAGCAATAATGCTGTTGAATATATGCTTTCCCTCAACCACAGATACTACCTCAGTTGGAAATATAATACATCGCATATATAGGTTATCCGGTGTGCAGACTGGATTCCATATTAATGGCTATATCAATAACCATAGCATTAACACCTTCCCTATTAATTCTCACATACATAGCAAGACGTAAGCCCATGTACTGGATCGACTCCTTACTAGGGGGTGGTGGCTGGTTTATTGCTTTACTCCTGAGACTACCTCTTTTAGGGCTTATATCAAGAATAGACATAATGGTTAGATCGGTATTATCAGCATTCTTAGCTGGAATTTTCGAGGAGGGTGTTAGATACGTTATCATGAAGTTTAGAATGGGTTCTAACACGCTATTTACTAGATGTCTAACCTTTGGACTTGGTTGGGGGCTTTTTGAGGCATTAGTAATATATTGCTTCAATGTCCCACTAATTATAGCTTTAGGGAGTTATACCGTAATAGGCTTAATGGCTGGTGCAATCGAGAGAAATATAGCAATACTTATCCATGTTACGATGACATTGCTAATAGCTTTATCAATCGCCCTAGCCAAGTTAAGATACTTTGTCCTAGCAGTAACGCTTCACGCACTTATCGATTGCATGGGCATCACAACCCTCTTGATTAGGAATCCATTAATTATTGAGGCACTTATAGCTATACCTTCAATAGTTATGGCCTTCATCATAATCAATTATTCAAGGAGAGTTCTTGAGAAGATTCTTAAGAAATAATAGCCTTGATGCGATTTAAGCTTGGTGAAGTTATGTCTGCAGGAGACGTGATTATTGCTACAATAGATAGGATTCCGGGATACAGGATAAAGAAGGTTTTGGGTGTTGTTAGTGGTAGTGTTGTTAGAGCAAGGAGCATAGGTAGGGACTTCCTAGCGGGGTTGAGGAATTTAGCTGGTGGCGAAATTAAGGAATATACAGAACTCCTTGCAGAGTCGAGAGATATAGCCATTAAGAGGATGATTGAGAAGGCGAAGAAACTCGGTGCTAATGCAGTAATAGGTGTCAGATTTACGACATCATCAGTGATGTCCGGGGCATCCGAAATAGTAGCATATGGTACTGCAGTCATCATAGAACCTGAAGGAGAGTAATTTTAATGATCATGTTACTATGGACATAGTCATTTATCGTAATGTGTGAATACTCATTTTTAACCTTAGGTATAATTCTATTGAAGGGATGCATTATTGCTGTCCAAGCCTATTTCCGACAGACGTATTTGGGAGCACCCAATACTAACATTTAAACGTGGCAGGAAAGTCAAGTTTTACTTCAACGGCATTGAGGTTGAGGCTTATGAAGGTGAGAGTATTGCTGCAGCTCTCTATGCTTTAGGCATTAATGTATTTTCAAGGAGCATTAAGCTAGGTAGGCCGCGTGGAGCCTTTTGTATGATTGGTAAGTGTAGTAGCTGTTTCATGAAAGTTAATGGGATTCCTAACGTTAGAACATGCATAGAGCCTGTTAAGGACGGATTAAGAGTTGAAGTTCAGGATGGGCTTGCTGAAATACCTTCAGATAGAGAGCTATTCGCAACTGAGGATGAAGAGATTATTGATGATGTTGATGTCTTAATTATAGGTGGTGGTCCAGCAGGATTAGCTGCCGCCATAACTGTGGCTAAATATGGATTAAACACGGTATTGGTAAACGAGCATTTTAAGCTTGGAGGGCAGTTAGTTAAGCAGACACATAAATTCTTTGGCTCTAAAGAACTATTCGGAGGTCTTAGAGGCTTTCAAGTAGCTGAAGAGTTAAGTAGGAAGTTAGTAAGCTTTAGTAATGTTAAGATACTCTTACAAACTGTAGCTTACGGTATTTTCCGTTATGGTTGGGTAGGATTAGCTAATAAGAATAAGCTGTATAGGGTTAAGCCCAGGTACATAGTTATAGCTACGGGTGCTAGTGAGAGATACTTAGCATTTCCAGGTAATGATCTACCAGGGGTTATGGGTGCTGGTGGTGCTCAGACATTAATGAATGAATACGGAATACTACCTGGTGAGAAGGCCCTTGTTGTTGGTTCAGGTAATGTCGGTGTTATAGTCTCATATCAGCTACTGCAGGCTGGTGTTAAGGTTGAAGCAATACTTGAGATCCTACCACATATAGGTGGATGGTTCGTCCATGCCGCTAAGGTTAGGAGGTATGGAATTCCTATATTAACGAGTCATACGCTCAAGGCTGTTTGGGGTCATGATAGAGTTGAGGGGGCAACCATAGTCAAGGTTGATGAGAAATTTAAGCCAATACCAGGTTCCGAGAGGGACGTGGAATGTGACTCGGTATTATTAGCTATAGGTTTAACACCTGATACTCGACTGTTCGCTCAAGCTGGTGCAATTATGAAGTGGGTACCAGAATTAGGTGGTTTAGTACCCATAAGGACACCTTACTTAGAGACAAGTATTGAGAAAGTATATGTCGCTGGTGATTCATCAGGTATTGAGGAAGCAACTACAGCCATAATTGAGGGTGAAATTGCGGGTTTAGATATAGTTGTTCGTGAATTAAATAATGTAGAGGCCCGTGAGCGTAGAGATAAGCTCTATGAGTTCTTATGGAATGAATATAGACAGTCACCATTACTTCAAAGATCTAGGATGGGTAAACTAAAAGTAACAGTGAGCTATGAGGAGATGATTAAGCTTAGGAAGAAGTTTCCATCACCTATTTCACTATCTAGTTAAGGTGACCATATATGAGTGACATACCTAACTTCAGAAGATCTGGAATTATAACTGTTGATGAGTTAAAGAAGTTAGGTCTCGTACCGCCTGAAGAAAGGCTAGCTAAGGGACCAGTAGCAATAGCGGAATGTCCTGAGGAAATACCATGTAATATATGTGTTGATGCATGCCCGTTGAAAGCTATACACATGAACTCTATTAACGATATTCCAAGAATCGATTGGGGTAAGTGTATTGGATGTGGTATATGTGTTAGTAAGTGTCCTGGATTAGCTATATTTGTTGTGGATATGTCAAAGCCTAATAAGGCATACGTTACTCTACCTCATGAGTTTTTACCAGTACCTAGAGTAGGTGATGAAGTAATGTTACTAAGCCGTAGTGGTGAGGACTTGGGGAGAGGTAAGGTGGTAAGGGTGTGGGAGCATAATAGGACATGGGTTGTAACAGTTGAGGTGCCTAAGAATTTGGCTATGGAGGTGAGAGCTATATGGGTAAGGAGGTAAGGAAGCAACCCATAATAATATGTAGGTGTAGAGACGTAACATTAGAAGATGTGGAGAAAGTACTGAATGAGGGTATAGAGGACATAGAGAGTCTCAAAAGAATATTAGGTATCGGTATGGGACCGTGTCAGGGCAGAACATGCATTCCATTACTCATAAGCATACTCTCTAGGAGACTAAAGAAATCGCCTGAAGAGCTCTTGATACCTAAGGTACGCGCACCAATAGTACCTCTACCTATAAGCTTACTACTTAAGTCTAATGAGGCTCGTGAAGGTGGGGATTATGAGAAGAGCTAAAGTAGTAATAATAGGTAGTGGTATATCTGGGTTATTCACAGCTTATAGCCTTCTAAGGAGAGGCATCAAGGATATCGTAATAATTGAGAAAGGATACTTAGGTTCAGGATCAACAGGTAGATGTGCTTCAGGTATTCGAGCTTCATTCACGTCAAGAGAGCATATAGTGCTTATGAGGCATAGCATTAAGTTATGGATTAAGTACTCAAGTAGTGACTTAGGCAAGTACGGTCTTTACTATGATCAAGGAGGTTATGTATGGATAGCCTCTAAGGATGAAACACTGAAAATGTTTAATGAGTTAATTAAATTACATAACTCATTAGGTGTACCAACACGCATAATAGATAATAGTGAGTTAAAGCAGAAAGTTCCATCAATAACAACTAAGAATATCGTTGGCGCCATGTTTGATCCCATGGCCGGTAAGTCATCACCCTTCGATACGGTTCATGCTCTCTACAACTTCCTTAAAAATGCCAAAGTTAAAATAATGCTATATACTGAGGTTAAGAGAATAGTTGGTAATGAGCCTAATGTTGTAGGTGTTGAAACTACCGATAAATTCGTTGAAGCTGACGTAGTAGTCATTACTGCTGGTAGTGAGTCCTATAACCTACTAAAGAGGTTAGGTGTCAATGTACCTATTAAGAACATGCCTAGGCACGCATTAATCACTGAGGCTTACAGGGAGATTTTTAAACCTTTAGTAATTGATTGGGATACTCCTGGCGTACCCTATATCGTGCAAACTAAGGATGGAGGTTTCTATATTGCAAGAGATATTGAGGAAGAGCCTGAACTCTCACTGTACTCACAGAGAATAGACTTCATGGCTAAAGCGGTAAAACCATTAGTTAGGTTCTTTCCATGGTTGAGGAATATTAGGGTGTTAAGATATTGGATAGGTTACTATGTAACAACACCTGATCATCATCCAATATATGGACCTGTACCAGGCTATGAGAATCTCTACATAGCAACAGGTTTTAGTGGTCACGGCTACATGATGGGGCCAGTCACTGGCGAAGTTATAGCTGAGTGGATAATTTACGGTAAACCATCAATTCATGAGGCTAAGAGATTAACGCTAGATAGGTTCCGTAAGGGTGAGTTAATAAGGGAGACAGCTATAGTGGGCTAAGTTTTATATTATTCATAAGGAATTTAATCATTTTAGACTACATAACCTTGGTTACACTAGATGGGGATCACAAGTGTTAATGTCAAGTTAAGAAATGATATGATCAAATTCTACATTAAAGTTATAGATTATATTATGAAGTCTAATACAGTTGTTTTTGAATTTAAAAGATCATTATCTCCTAGGAGGAGAAGTCAATATATTGAAGCATTAGTGAGTACTAAGTGCTCAATAAGTAGAGGAGGTAAGAACAAGTTAAGAGTAAGAATAGCTTCAGCACTAGATTTACCTAGCCTTATACATAAGGTTGATGAGCTAGTGGTTCTATGCTCGCTGGCTCATAGCACTACAGGAAGAATTTACAGAATTTTAGGCATAAGTGCAGCTGTAATAATCTCGCTAATAGCTACCGCTATAACGGGCATAATCCCCGATATTGCGAGAATGATAATGCTGATAGCATTCATAACTTCTATATCCATAATCTCAGAGGCATTTAAGGTAAGAGTGAACATTAAGACGCTTAATAAGGCGTTAAGTACTCATAAAATACTTTTAAATACTGATGGCACTTATGCAGAGGCATTTAACGTAGTTAGAGAGATAATTAAGAAAATACTGAGAAGAGGCAGTGAATTAACTCATATAGATATTAATGAGATTCTAGATGAAAGTTTAAGAGATAAGTGTATTGCGATACTTAACATACTAGGGAAAGGTTATTAGTGTATTAGGAAACTAAACCATTCTATTTAAGTAGTGGAATAGAAAAATAGTGTTCTCGGAATATATCGTATATCACGCATAATTTTTATGTATTCTGTGTGGAAACATAAATACCCGTTTATTACTACTTTACTGTAAGGTGTCTAGGTAATGGTTAAATTAATAGACGTTACACTTAGGGATGGGCAGCAATCACTTATTGCCACTAGATTGAGTACTGAGGATATAGTTAAGGTAGCTGAATTACTTGATAAAGCAGGTTTCTACGCATTGGAGGTATGGGGTGGTGCTACCTTTGATGCTGCCCTAAGATTCCTAAATGAGGATCCTTGGATTAGGCTTAAAAGGGTGAGGGAGGCAGTTAAACGTACTAAGCTCCTAATGCTTCTTAGGGGTATGAACTTAGTTGGTTATAGGCATTACCCGCAGGATGTTGTTAAGAAATTTATCGAGTATGCATATAGGGATGGTATAGATATTTTTAGGGTTTTTGATGCATTAAATGACCCTAATAATTTGGAGTTCCCCATTAAGGTAATTAGGGATTTGGGTGCGGAATTACAAGTATGTCTAGTTTATAGCGTAAGTCCTGTTCATACCACAGAGTACTATGTAAAATTAGCTCAAGATATTGTGGCGAGGTTCGAACCTGAAACAATAACTATTAAAGATATGGCTGGTTTATTGACACCATATATAGCCGTGGAATTAGTTAAGGAATTAAAGAGATTAGGTGTTAGGGTTAACGTACATACACACTCAACATGTGGTCTAGCTCCCATGACTTTACTTAAATCTGTTGAGGCTGGCGCTGATTTCGTTGATGTAGCTTTATCAAGTCTCTCCCTATACACCTCACATACACCTGCTGAATCGCTCATTGCAGCATTGAAAGGTACAAAATATGATCCTGGGGTGGATTTGGAGGTACTTTATATGGTTTCAAGAATGTTGTGGGAGATAAGGAAGAAGTATAAGGATTACGATTACGTCTTAAAAGCACCTCCAGTAGATGTTTCGGTTCTTAAACATCAGATACCTGGCGGCATGCTCAGTAACTTGATAGCTCAGCTTAAGGAGCTTAAGGCAGATAATAGAATTAATGAAGTTTTAGATGAGGTTAATAATGTTAGGAAGGATCTTGGCTGGCCACCCTTGGTAACGCCAATATCACAAATCGTAGCTACTCAGGCTGTCCTCAATGTATTAAGTGGTAGAAGATATGGAGCTATTGTTAGTGAGCTAATAGATTACGTGGAGGGCAAATATGGTAGACCTCCAGCACCAATAAGTAAGGTACTACTTAAACTCATAAAGTCCAAACATAATAGAAGAGCTCATAATCAAGTAATTACTTTAGAGAGGGCTCTTAATGATATGCCTAAAGAGCTTGTTAGGAAGTTTGAGGATTACATAACTTACGCGCTCTTTCCTAATGAGGCCATTAATACTTTAAGGAAGTTACATAGTATTACGACTTTAAAGTAATTATTTTAAGTACTTCTTAATAATTGCTAAGGCTTCTCTTAAATCCTTAACACATAGTCTAGTGATGCATTCCTTGTGTCTTGCTATCTCTATAGCAGTAGCATAACCAGCACTTAATGCTCCATAGATGTCAGCTAATGAATCTCCTAAATGTATGGATTCTTCAGGTCTTACATCTAAGAGCTCCGTAGCCATCTCAAATATCTCCCTTGCTGGCTTCTTATACACGGATATATTTGAGGATAAGACTAAATCAAAGTACTTAATTATTCTAAAATGTTTTAGTGTTTCAAGTACATCCTCATGACTTGAAGCATTAGATATTAGAGCCAGCTTTAAGTTATACTTACGTAGCTCCTTAAGGAACTCTACTACATCACTGTACAATTTTCTAGTATTAACAGCTGCATTAATCATTATCCTTAATAATTCTTCGACAATATCAGGTTTAGGTGTTATACCTAAGTACTTAAGTATATAGTAAATTCTCAATCTTGAGTTAAACTCTATACATTCACTGAAGTATTTCGACCTCGCATGACCCCACGAATTTAAAGCCTTAAACACGTCTTCAAGCTTAACATCGTAACCTAAACGTTTAAGTCTATTACTTAATGCTTTCATAGACTCTCTTAAAACATTGGATGGTTCTTCACCTATACATGAGCTCTCAAAGACTAAAGTGCAACCTAAATCTATAGTTACTGCTTTGATCATGACCCACCCCTAAAATTCTTAAAATGCCTCTTAAAACTATAGAGTATCTCAAGACATTATTGATATTGATTATTGATGCATGTCTCAATAAATCACATGTTACTATTGTCCCGATGGTATAATGGAGCGATACTTAATAACTAATACTAGACCCTATGATGTGGATTCGGAAATATATGACTTCTTCTACAGGTTAGCCAGCTTGTACGGCTGAAACAATACGGCATAACTCTATGATAGCATACTTTAGGTAATACTCAACTATTACTATATTAATGTAATATCTTACTGGACTCTCAATAACGTTCTCTTAATGATTCGTGATGAAATGTTTATCACGCGTTAAGATATTGAAACATTGTTATGAGCATGAAAGTCGATACTAGAACATGAGTTTGATGTGATAATAATGTTGATGTTTAATAAACCTCAAACTATGTAGTTCTTTTAATCCTCCCACTAATGAGTAATGCTCTATTTTCCTCATCCACACCTCCGGCACATGTAATGCCTAGATATGGAATGGTAATGGCCTTATTCGGATAGATGAATAATGGGCTTGAATTCACGTTATAACTTAGTAAGCTCAAAATGTTGTGGTGCGTATATGATTGGTATAACATAATTAGATGGTGAATGTTCAGGAGTCCCGACCTACCGCTTCATACACCCGAGTCCTGCTCGGGCGTCTGCGGCGTTAATTAATTAAATTCAGACCTTATGTGTATTATACTTACTCCTATCATTAGCTTATGGCGGTAACTGCTATTGTTAGTTAACGCTATTTCTTTTAATACTCCATATATCCTCTAACACTACTTAACGCTATTCATTATCGTTTCCATTAATGATTTAACTTACTATTGAGAAAGTTGGTTACCGTGAGTTAATGTTGTTGTGAGAGGCGTATTTCCTCTCTGCATCATTGCCTGTAAAGTCACTTCAGTTGGTATTTCTCTTACGAAGTTCTTTTTAGTATATGTGATAATTTATGACCTCTCCACGTTAGGGTATTGCCTTTCCTTATGTATCTGAGTATTCTTAATATCTTAATGACTTTCAGCACCTTACTAATATTTTTGGTATCACTGTATTTTGACTTTAAGTAACTTATGTTAATCTTACTTAAATATAGGTTATTCGCGAAGGCTCTCCATAGTAGTTCCTCCCTACTTAACTTATTAACATACTTTAACATCTTATTATTCATCAATGAGTAACACCACCTCTTTATTGAAGGTATATTCATATGTTCCCTCAATCCTACTAAGCTAAAAGCTCCTGGACCAAAACCTATGTATTCACCCTCCATTTCATTGCTAACGGTTTCATATATGTTGGTACTCTTAGACCAAGACCATATCGTACTTATATTATATTCATGATCCTCTAATAACTCCTTACCTTTTCTAAGCATTTCAAGTTCCATCGCTAATGATGGTTGCTTAGGTAATCTACCTTCTATAATGTCTTTGTGCATTCTCAAGTACTTGGCTAATATTAATGGATAGATGGTTACTTGATTCACACCTACATTAATGGCCGTTTTAACATCATTAATGAAGTCATCAATTCTTTGGCCAGGTATCGAGAATAGTATATCCACATTAATATGTATGTTGAACTCTCTAACTATGTCATTAAGTATCCTAAGTATTTCACGCGACTTCCCTGCCTCACTCCTCCTCAACATGTACAAGTATTTATCATTAAATGACTGAACGCCAATACTTATCTTAGATATCCCTAAATCTAGTAGTTTAGATACATAATCTACACTTAAATCTAAGGGGTTAGCTTCAATACCTATGTCACCCCTAACGTCGAAGTGATTGTTAATTGCTTCAATTACTACTCTAAACTCCTCTGGACTTAAAACACTTGGTGTACCACCACCAAAGTACACCCATTCAACCCGTACATCACTAAATTCATAAACGATATTCTTAACAATCTCTATCTCGTTAATTAAATACTTAAGCCAGTCCTTAACAATGGTATCACTATAAATTACCTTATAATAGGGGCAAAATGGACATATAGACTTGCAGAAAGGTACGTGAATATATATCCCTATATCCTTAGAACTTACATGGTACATGCTCTTAGCTTCATTGTATTCAATACTTTTAAGAGTAAACTTAACCCTTTTCTTAACCATAGAAACGACCCTATTAGCTATAAAGCTTTCCACCACACTCATTCTAGGTGCACCAAGTTAGAGGTATGTGTGCACTTATATCAATTTTCCAAGCATTAATCTTGGGATCTTGAAGTAAATTAAATTGCTGTTAGAGGATAGGCAGAGTGGTGTAATAGTACTTTACGGTGTAGTGATGAGAGGGTAGGTT
Organism: uncultured Desulfurococcaceae archaeon; assembly: GCA_964486465.1. GTDB lineage: Archaea > Thermoproteota > Thermoprotei_A > Sulfolobales > NBVN01 > CAZAMI01. The sequence continues at coordinate 11,066 of CAZAMI010000002.1, forward strand.
GCTGAGTAGTGATGTGAGATCCCATTGCTGAGTTAAGGTACTGTTAATTTATTTATGTGGTTCACTCTATGTTTTAGGGATTAAGATGGTATGGAGTGATGTAGTTAGGGCTCTCTTTCCAGGTAGGTTTCAGCCTATTCACTTAGGTCATGTTAACGTCATTAAGTGGGCTTTAGAGAGGATTGATGAATTAATAATAGCTATAGGTACTGCTCAGGAGTCTCATACGATAGTTAACCCATTCACAGCTGGTGAGAGGGTTGTTATGGTTAGATTAGCTCTTGAGGAAGCAGGAATCGACTTAAGGAGAGTATACATAATACCAATACCGGACATACTCATGAACTATGTATGGCCCCATTACGTGCAAATGTATGTCCCTAAGTTTAAGTATGGCGTAGCTAGAAACCCACTAGTTATCAGATTATTCAAGGAGGCAGGTTTTGAAGTCCTCATACCGCCACCATATGATAGAGCTAAGTATTCATCAACGAGAATTAGAAAGTTAATACTCTCTGGTAGTGATGAGTGGAGGGAGTTAGTGCCTAAATCTGTAGCTAAATTTATAGATGAGATAGGGGCTACTCAAAGATTAAGAGAGGTTACGGGAGTGGATAAATGACCTTAATAATTGACGGATCGTTTGGTGAGGGAGGAGGTCAAATACTAAGAACCTCAATAGCACTCTCATGCATTACTGGCAAGGAGATTAAGGTAGTTAATATTAGAGCTAAGAGACCTGAACCAGGACTTAAGAGGCAGCATATGACAGCTATACAGGCAGCAGCAACTATATGTAGGGCTGAAGTATCAGGACTCAAACTAGGTTCAACAACTATAACCTTCAAACCTGGTGATATAAAACACGGTAGCTACAGATTTGATATAGGCACTGCAGGCTCAATAACATTGGTACTTCAAACATTGCTCCCTATAATGGCTTATTCTAAAGCGCCAATAACGGTTGAGATTAGAGGAGGTACTGACGTACCTTGGTCACCACCAATAGATTACGTAAGGAACGTCATAAGATATCACTTAAGGCTTCTCGGCTATGAATTCAATATAGAACTAATCCGTAGAGGTCATTATCCAAGAGGTGGCGGATTAGTTAAAGTGCATGTTAGTAATCCGCCTAGAGGCCTCAATAGCATTGAACTCATTGAGAGAGGCAGGTTGAGAGAGATTAAGGGTAGATCCCATTGTGTTAGATTACCCAAACACGTAGCTGAGAGACAAGCAAGAGCTGCAGAGTCACTACTTAAAAGAGAAGGTATTAAGGCACCCATAAGTATAGATCTTGAGTGGTACGAGCAAGGTAAGGATCCGCACTTAGGTCCCGGTTCAGGTATTGTATTATGGGCTATCTATGACAAGACTGTAATAGGCGGTGATGCGTTAGGTGCTAGAGGTAAGAGAGCTGAAATCGTTGGTGAGGAGGCAGCCACTAAATTACTTAAGGCTATGAGGTCAGGTATGGCTTTGGATAAACACATGAGTGATAACATAATACCGTACATAGCGTTAGCTAGGGGAACTTCAATAATTACTGGTGAGGAGTTAAGTATGCATGCATATACAAATACCTGGCTGGTTAAGCAAATATTAGGTGTTGATGCCGAACTTAAAGGTGAGTTGGGTAAGCCTTTTAAGTTAAGGATCAAAGGCGCAGGCATTGAATTCTAGAATTACAAACTTAAAAACCTAATCATCACATAATCCAGGGTGTAGGGTTAAGGTGCCACTAAGTAGTGGTGATATAATACTAGTTGACTACTCTATCTTCGTTAAGGGTACTGGAGAGCTTGTTGAAACAACATCTGAAGCTGTAGCTAAGCTTCACAGAAAGTATAGAGAAGGTGAAGTTTACGAACCAGAAGTAGTAATTTTAGGTGAGGGTAGACTTGTCAAGGGATTTGAAGAAGCATTAATGAAGGCGGAAATAGGTAAGGAATACGAAATTGAGGTACCTCCTGAGAAGGCTTATGGTGAGAGAGATAGTAGTAAGATTAAGACGTATTCAAGAAGGTTATTCTTGAAGAGTAACATAATACCTGAAATAGGTAAGGAGGTAAGAATTAATGATCAAGTAGGTAGAATAATAGCTGTTGAGTCAGGTAGGGTTGTTGTTGATTTTAATCACCCACTCGCTGGTAAGACCTTAATAATTAAGTTTAAGGTATTGAAGAAAATTGATGATGTATCTGAGAAGATTAAGTACCTACTTAAGAGAAGGTTAAAGCAGCTTGACGTAAGTAAGGTTAAAGTTGAAATTAAGGAGGGTAAGGTCCTTATTGAGTTACCCAAAGAATTTAGACTTGCTGATGGTATACAGTTGATTAAGTTGTTAGCTTCAAGGGATATAATTAAGTGGGTTAAGGATATTAGTGAAGTTTCGTTTGTAGATAGATTTAGTAAATCCGAGTTTGAAGGTGGTAGTAGTGAGCAGTCAGGAGGGGAAGAGACAACCCGAGGTTAATATTGGTGTTGTAGGGCATGTAGATCACGGTAAGACAACATTAGTACAGGCTCTAACTGGTATTTGGACAGCTAAGCACTCGGAGGAGCTTAAGAGGGCTATGACTATAAAGCTAGGCTACGCTGATGGCGATATTTACGAATGTGAAGAACTACCAATCCCGGATAGGTTTAAGACTGAACCTAACTGTGAGAAGCCTATCTATAGACGTAGTGTATCATACGTTGATGCGCCTGGTCATGAAGTACTCATGGCGACTATGTTATCAGGTGCTGCCTTAATGGATGGTGCAATATTGGTTATTGCTGCTAATGAACCATGCCCACAACCACAAACTAGAGAGCATTTTGCAGCGCTTGAAATTGTTGGAGTAAAGCACTTAGTCGTTGTTCAAAACAAAGTTGATGTTGTTACTAAAGAACAGGCATTAAAGAACTACGAACAGATAAAGAAATTCCTTGAAGGTACATGGGCTGAAAACGCGCCAATAATACCTGTTAGTGCCTTACATAAAGTTAACATTGATGCCTTAGTTATGGCCATAGAAAGATATATACCAACACCTGAAAGAAATCTATCAGCTAATCCATTAATGTTTGTAGTGCGTTCATTTGATGTTAATAAGCCCGGAACAACGCCTAGCGAGCTCGTTGGAGGCGTTGTTGGTGGGTCACTACTTAGGGGTGTTTTAAGAATAGGTGATGAAATAGAGATTAAGCCGGGTATTAAGGTCATTAAAGGGAAAACTGGTGAGACTTATGAGCCTCTAACATCAGAAATTACTAGTATAAGGTTTGGCACCAGGGAATTCAAGGAAGCTAGGCCGGGTGGATTAGTAGCCATAGGTACAAAGCTTGATCCAGCATTAACTAAAGCTGATAAACTCGTGGGCAACGTACTCGGTAAAGCCGGTACGTTACCTGATCCATCCTATGAATTAACTATTGAGTATAAACTTATGGAGAGAGTCATAGGTACTAAAGAGCTTCTTAAGGTTAGGCCATTAATGAGGGGGGAGAGGATCATGATTACAGCGGGTTCAGCAGTATCTTTAGGCCTGATTACTAAGTTAAGTAAGGACGTTCTTGAAGTCAAGTTAAGGAAGCCTGTAGTTGTTTGGGAGGGTATGAGAGTAGCAATAAGTAGGCAAGTACTTGGTAGATGGAGACTTGTTGGTTGGGGAGTAATAAAAGGTTTCTCGGAGTAGTCATGTTAAGTAAATGTAAAGTACTCTTAGACACTAGTGTGGTACTCTTAGTCTATGATGGTATAGACCCTATAGAGCTCATAGATGATGTTTTAAATATGAAATGTGACTACTTCATACCTGACATCGTGATTGATGAGTTAATTAGGTTAGCATCAAGGGATATAGGAATAAGAAGTAGAGCAGCAAGACTTGCACTACAATATTTAAGAGATAGAGTTAAGATTATACACACTACGAGGAGGTATGAAACAGCTGATGAATTCTTTAAGGAGTATGCTACAAATAATCCGTCAATAATTATCGTAACTAATGATGATGAATTAAAGAAGGAGCTCAAAAGTAAGGGTATTAAAGTACTTACTTGGTGGCTTAGTAAGAGAAAGTTCGTCGAAGTTTAATGAATTAATGATTAAGGATTCATAATTAAGTTAGAAGTTAATGATGTAGCAATGCTTATGTAGGCCATAATGCTTAAATTTACGTTAATTCCTTAATCTAGGGAAGGTTAAGCATAGTTAGACCAGGTGTTTAGGAATGTTTCGGATAGTCGAGATAGAGGATGTAGTTAGAGTATCACCTGATAAGTTTGGTGAGGACTTACGTAAGATAGCATATGACTGGCTAAGGAGTAAATATGTTGGTAGGGTTGATCCAATTATAGGCCTCGTCATAGCTATAGCTGATGTTGAAGTCGATCCTGAAGGAATAATAATTCCAGGTGATGGAGCTACATATCATAGTACTAAAGCTAAGATTATAACATTTTACCCAATAACTAATGAAGTTGTTGAGGGTGAAGTAGTTGATGTCAAAAGGATAGGTATATTCATCAATATAGGTCCAATAGATGCTTTCGTACATATATCTCAAATAGCTGATGATAAAATGGTGTATGATGAGGTTAGAGGAACATTAACAGGTGAGGAGACAAAAATAACAATAAGTAAGGGCGATGTGGTTAGAGGTAGGATAGTTAACGCAGCACTTGCACCACCAGCATCGATAAGGGTAGGTATGACCTTAAGACAACCAACTCTAGGTAAGGTATCAGCTAAATAATTTAATCTCTTAAATTAATTATAATAATTAGAGAAGGTAATTAAAATGCCTGTTAGGAGAACAAGGTTAAAGCCATTTAAAGCGTGTACTAAGTGTAAGTATTTAGTACCTCATGAGGTAGGTAAGTGCCCTATCTGCGGTTCTGAAAGCTTTACTGATGAGTGGTCAGGTATGGTGATAATAATTGATGTAGATAAATCAGAGATTGCTAAGATGCTTAATATAAAAGTACCTGGTAGGTATGCTATAAAGCTAGGCGTCTAACCTAATATTTAAAACGGGTTAACGATAAGCTGTGAGAGGGGAGGGATTTGAGTGAATTAGAGGTTACTAAGGTTAAGGCATTAAGAAGCACCACATTATCTAACGGTGCTCCATTACATATCATTAAGGAGAGGGACAACAAATTAATACAGAGGTTAGAGGTTGAAGGTATTGTCATACATATAGATAAAGGGACACCAGCAAGAAGTGATATAGTTAAGGCTCTCTCCAAGCTTTACAATAAGAATGAGGGGTTGATAGTAGTTAAATTCATACTAAGTGAGTATGGGGTTGGCATTTCTAAGGTTAAGGCACATATATATGATTCAATGGAGAGATTGAAATCATTTGAACCTGAGTATATACTGAAAAGGCACGGTAGGTGATATTGATGGCTGAAAGGCATAAACTCTATGAGTTTGACTATAAGACAGGGAAAATAAGGTTAAAGAATAAGATATGCCCTAAGTGTGGTAGGGTTATGGCATTTCATAAATATCCTGTACCTAGATGGCATTGTGGATACTGCAGTTATGTAGAATATGTTAAAAAAGGTGCGTGAGATCTAAATGGTGATAATTTTAGGCATTGAGTCAACAGCACACACTTTCGGTGTTGGTATAGTTAAGGATGAAGCTCCATACATCGTAGCAGATGTTAGGGAAAATTATGTACCTGAGAAGGGAGGTATACATCCTCGTGAAGCTGCTTTATTCTTTATGGACAAGGCTCCTCACGCCATAGTTAAGGCACTTAATAATTCTTCATTAAGTATGGAGTCTATAAATGCGATAGCAGTAGCTCTGGGACCGGGCTTAGGTCCCTGCCTTAGAGTTGGAGCAACTATTGCTAGAGCGTTAGCTACGTACTTCAATAAGCCGTTAGTACCTGTAAATCATGCTGTAGCGCACATAGAAGTAGGTAAGTTAATTACTAATGCTAAGGATCCCTTGGTAGTGTATTTATCAGGAGGTAATACGTTAATTGCTGCCCTAATTAGTGGAAGGTATAGAATCTTCGGTGAAACACTTGACATAGCACTAGGTAATTTTATGGATACATTCGTTAGGGAGGTAGGCTTAGCTCCACCATATATTGTTAACGGTATTCACCAACTTGATAGGTGTGCTGAAAAAGGTAAAAGAATTCTTAACTTACCATATGTTGTTAAGGGTCAAGATGTATCTTTCTCAGGGCTATTGACAGCAGCATTAAGAATGTATAGGGAAGGCAAAGCAGATCTTGAAGACATATGCTACACTGTAAGAGAGATTGCTTACTCAGCAATAGTTGAGGTTACTGAGAGAGGTTTAGCGCATACAGGGAAAAATGAGGTATTAGTTGTTGGTGGTGTTGCGGCCAGTAAGTATTTGAGGGAGAAGTTTGAGCTTATGACTAAGTCAAGAAACTGTGAATTATACGTGGTTCCACCCAAATATGCAGTAGATAATGGTGTCATGATCGCCTGGACAGGACTGCTAAACTTTAAGCACGGTATTGTAGTAAAGCCTGAAGAAGCTTATGTCAGGCAGAGGTGGAGACTTGATCAAGTCGATATACCCTGGTCTAGATAGGTTAGGTAGGGTTATATACGTAGGTGCTGAGGCTGCACTTATTCTAGGGGAGTTCCTAGGTATTAGAGCGATATATAAAATACGTTTACCTAAACCTTATAGAGATCCAAACCTGGACTTACTGGTTAGAAGCTCTAGAACTAAAACGGAAGCAAAGATTATGTTGTTTGTTAGGAGCTTAGGTGTTAATGTACCAACAATATTACTTGTTGATTTAGACTTAGCCCTCATAGTAATGGAGTACATTGAGGGCCTGTTGCTTAGAGACTTACTAAGTAATCTCAGTCCAAATCTTACGTGTAAGCTTATTCGTAATGTGGGTAGTCAAGTAGCTAAAATGCACAAAGCAGGAGTTGTCCATGGTGACTTAACGACGTCAAACATGATTTACAGTAATGGGAGGATTTACATAGTAGATTTTGGCTTAGCTAAGATGAGTAAATCACTTGAGGATAGAGGTGTAGATGTACATTTATTTCTTAGATCACTTGAGAGCGTTCATTTTAACCTAAAGGACTTATTATTTAATTGCTTCATTGAGGGCTACGAGAATGTTCTAGGAAGTAAGGCTAAGGAAGAGATTTTAGCTAAGATTCATGAGATAAGATTAAGAGGTAGATACGTTGAGGAGAGGAGATTGAAAAAGAGGAACTACCATAGTTTGGTGGGAAGTTGCGAAGATTAAATGTATTAACAACTAATGAGGGTAAAATTAAGGAATTTATTGAATTAGGTAAGAGGTACGGTGTTGAGGTTAATGTTATTAAGCAGTATAAGGTCGAAATACAGAGTAGTAGGCTTGAGGACATAGCGCTAACAGCCGCTATACTTGCCTCAATACAACTTAAAGATCATGTAGTTGTCGAGGATGCAGGATTGTTCATCAACTCGTTAAGCGGATTTCCAGGTGTATATAGTAATTACGTGTTTAAGACAATAGGTATTAAGGGGATTCTTAAGCTACTTGAGGGTGTTAAGGATAGGTCCGCATATTTTAAATCAGTGTTAGCATTTGCTGATATGAGTAAAGGTGTAGTTAAAATATTTACAGGTGTAACTGAAGGCTTCATAGCTTATGAGCCTAAAGGTACTTTAGGATTCGGTTTTGATCCTATATTCATCCCCAAAGGCTATAGCAAGACATTTGCTGAAATGAGTATTGAGGAGAAGAATATGGTGTCCCATAGAGCTAAAGCATTTAGAAAACTAATTGAATGGCTTGAAACAAATTTTTAAGAGTTAAACACTAAATTCCTACAACGGAGTGGGAGTATGAATAGAGGTAAGGAAAAGGGTCAATCGCACTCAACGAGACCCCCCGTTAGTGTAGCACCTAAATGGATACAGTACACTCCTGAAGAAATTGAAATGTTAATTGTTGAGTTAGCTAAGAAAGGATATCCCCCATCAATGATAGGTATAATTCTAAGAGATCAGTACGGCATACCTCTAATTAAGTCAGTATTAGGGATGAAGTTACATAAGGTCTTAGAAAAGTACGGTATTGAGCCTGTCATACCCGAAGATTTATATAATTTAATCAGTAGAGCAGTTAACTTAAGGAGACACCTAGAGGAACATCCCAAGGACACCCACAGTAAGAGAGGACTTATAGAGATTGAGTCCAAGATACATAGGCTAGTCAAGTACTACAAGAGAGTTGGAAAGTTACCACCTGATTGGAAATATGATCCTGAGAGAGCTAAAATACTTGTCTCACAACCATTACTTAAGATACCTAAGTCGCTATTATCATGAATGCTACTCAATTCGTAACTACTCAATTTACGTAATCACTTCTCTTGTTCTTCTCAACCTTAAGATCGTTATTAATCAAGCTACTAATGATTTTACTCTTACGCATTACCAACGTATTGTACCCGCTTGAAGTACTGACATTGAATGTTTTAAGATCGTCTGATGGTATTAGTATGACTAACGCCCTAATCACATCATGCACACCATGCAAGACTTCCTTAGCTAACTTTAAAGCATAGTTATATGCGTCGATAAGCATTATTGACGATGGAGCCTCAATCCGTATTTCAGCTTCGTAGAAACTTCCTAGTGAGGTTAGCATTACCCTCTTAACATTAAATCCACTTCTCAACTGAACTAGCTTAACTATTCTTCTCTTAAGCTCTATAGGCTCATGAGTTCCTATAAGCCTAATGACATCCTCCTTAATTAGCTCAAGGTAATCTTTAAGTACGTATATTGACGTTAAAATTATCCCTGATACCTCTATAAGAGGTATACTTGAGACATCAGCTATAACCACTGAAACACCTAATGCAGTATCCACTATAGCATCCAATAATTGTTTTAGCTAAGATGCTTGTTATAGCTAAACCAGCCTTAGGTAACCTCATAAACTTAACGCAGTATCTCCAAATAATCAAGGAGACTAAAGCGCCACTAAATACATATAATGTACTGATGATATCTGAGGTATGGACTACACTTAAGTATGATAATGAGTTTGCTTTACTCACAATCAAATATAACGTTATCAGTGTAGCAAAGAGCGCTATAAACGGTGATACTAATGACTCACCACGTAATAATTCATACCTAGCACCGTATAGTGTCTTAGAGGTTACCACGTAAAGTGTTAATAACATGCCGGTAAATAATAATGCCTCTAGAACCCATAGGAATGAGTCTATTAAGATGACATCATAAGGCATTAAGGTTAAGAACAGGGCAATACCAAACATTGAGGATAGGAAATAAGCTATAATTATTCTCTTAAGTAAAGTTAGCGTCTTACGCATTCTCACTATCTTCCTAATAGCGATTTTCCTCATTTCTTATCACCTCAGATGATGTTAACTACGTAGTTAGTGTGACCTAATACTGAATGAAAATCCTTTAGTTAATCTTATATAGTTAATAACGTTCCAGATAATGATGTTACTTAAGAGGTTTATAAGCGGTTCTTCTTAGGTAATACATTACAACCAAGTAATAAGGTTAAGATAGAAATTAGTTAAGCATTTCTTAACTTCAACCCATATTTTATATGGGGTAATTTACGTGTTAAATGTTAGTAATGAGAAGCCTGAGGACATTATTAGAAAGTTTCTTGAGAGTGCAAGTAAGGGTGTTAAGGTGACAATAATTAGTAGTTACGATGTTATGTCGGTAATTACAGCAGGAATTCTCGGTAGAGCCTTGGGAGCTCTTGATATAGAGTTTGAAATACTTGGTGAAGAGTCTAAGGATTTAGTTAAAAGTAATGCGTTTCTGATCAATTGCCAAGTAAGTAATTGTAATAACTGTATTATAGCGCTTGAATCAAAAAGTGAATATGTATCAAGGAGGGGTTCAGCGTATACGTTAAAATTACCAGTTATGCCTGAATCCTTTAGAAGAATATTAGCTGAGTATGTCATAATACCTAAGGAAGCTAGGTATTTAGTACTTGCATCAATATTAAGTAAATACACACCTAGACTTGAATTTAAGAGCTTAAGTAATAATGACCTGAAAGTATTTGATGAAGCATTAAGGGATGGAATAATCGAATCAGTACCCGGACTTAAGTTAATGGGGTGGGACATAGCACCTATCTCCAATGTGCTAAAGTACAGCATAGACGTATTAGTTGCTAAGTTTTTCATGAGTAACAAGATTCAGATGGATAAGGGGGTGAAAATAGGTCCTCATGATATAGCATCATTTATGGGTTTAAAGAGCAGTGATGAGTTACTAAGTAATAATTACATAATTAAGGATAATTGGGTAATTAAAGATCTTTATCAATTAGCTTACTCATTAATTCATGGTCTAGATGTCATGGGTATCGACCTATCAACATTGGTTATGAACATTAGTAAGATAACGTGGCTTGTCGCAGAATTCATGGAGTCATTACCTGTTGTTAGAGAACTACTTGATGTAGTACTTAGGGGTAAATTCGTTAAACACGGCAGATACCGAATTATAGAACATGATGTCAATATGAAAAGAACCTCAATAACGGTATTGAATAAGGTTTTGAGAGGAATAAGAGCATTAAGTAGTGATGAAATCATTATAATTAAATCAGGTAATAACATTCTTGTACCTATACAATTATTAGGTAGTAAAATCATTAGTAAGGCGTCAAGAATAGAGTATGGATACGCTATTCTTAGTGATGTTAAGGACTTACCATAATATGTATTCAGGGGTTGTTTAATGATTAGAGCATTACTAGAAATAACCTTTAATACATCATCTAAGGACTTATGTGAGGCAATATTATGGGCATTATTACCTGATGATAAGACGCCTCCAAGGGGATTTACTATAAACACTTACTGCAGGGAGGATATACTCATTTATGAAGCTCAGTCTAAGGACTTACAACTATTAACATTAGCCTCAATAATAGATGAGATTAGTAGGTTATGTGAGATGGTTGAAAAAACCGTAAGATGCTTAAAGACATTAACCAGCAAGTAATAATTCTTATAAGCCCCTACACCTATAACGTTTAGGCTCTGAGTATGTCAAGGGTAACAGTTAAAGATAAGTGGAAGCTGAAGAAGTGGTTCACAGTACTTGCACCTTCCATGTTCGGTAGTGTACCCATAGGTACGACGCCTGCTGATAGGGAATGGAAGTTACTTGGTAGAGTATTTGAGGTTACGTTATTTGACTTAACTGGAGACTTTAGTCAACATCACATCCACTTATACTTCCAAGTATATGAGGTAAGGGATGCAACAGCCTATACTAGATTTAAAGGTCATGAACTAGCTAGGGATTACATTAAGTCAATAATTAGAAGGAAATCAAGCAAGATTCAAGCAATAGTTAATGTGAAAACGAAGGATGGATATGGATTAAGGGTTACAGGGATAGTACTTACAACATATAGGTGTAAGACAAGTCAGAAGAGGGCTATTAGAAAGATAATGATGAAAATACTAACGGAGAGAGCTGCGAACATGACTCTAGAGGAGTATGTTAAAGCAATGATATTTGGTAAACTGGCTTTAGAGATTATGGAGCAAGCTAAGAAGATCTACCCGATAAGGAAAGTTGAGATATATAAGTCAAAATTATTAACTATACCTACACCTGAAGGACCTAAACCTGCAGTAATTGTGCCGCAACCACCCAGGTAAGCTAGGATCACGCCCTAACCGAAATATTACTTGCACTTAAGAACCTCATAATTATTACTGCTAACTCACAAATGCTATGTAAATAAATATTATGTAATTAGGGTAGTAGTGAACCCTACCTTGAAAAATTATAGGTTGTCTGTGAGATATTCACGGAGAGTGTATAATGACCTATGTAAGTGAAGCTATAATTCTAGCTGCAGGTTATGGTAAGGGTTTAGAACCCTTAACATACACTAAGCATAAGGTTTTAATGCCGTTAATTAATGATACACTACTTAGCTATTGGGTTAAGGCATTAGTAAGTCTAGGTATAAAGCACATAGTGATAGTTGCTAATTATTTAATGGATCAAATTGAAAATTATGTTAAGAACTTCCTAAATAGTTGCAATGCAGATATAGAAATAGTTGATGAAGGTAAACCTCTAGGTACTGCACACGCAACACTAAAGGGTTCAGAATATATTAAAGGTAATGAGTTCTTAGTGATTTATGGTGATGTTTATATTGAGCTAAGCGACTTAAGGAGCATTACCTCATTAAGTGATAGTGTCTTAGCAGTATATGAAGTTAACGATGACCCCAGGAGGTATGGCGTTGTAGTTTGTGAAGGTGGTAATGTTAAGAGGATTATTGAGAAACCTAAGGAAGTAATCTCTAGGATGGTTAATGCTGGAGTATATAAGCTAACTAGGGATTTCCTGAAGTTTATCGAAATGGTTAAGCCCAGTAGTAGGGGTGAATATGAGTTAACTGATGCTATAAATAGAGCCGTAGAGTCAGGTATTAATATTAAAGTTCATGAATTAAGGTATTGGATAGATATTGGCAGACCCTGGAAGCTACTTGAACTTAATAAGTACCTACTAAGTAAGCTTAAAGGTAAGGTGATTAAGGGGAAAGTTGAAAATGGCGTATATATAAGGGGTCCTATAGTAATTGATGAGGATAGTGAAATCCTAAGTGGTACTTACATTATTGGACCAGCATACATAGGTAAAGGTGTTATTGTAGGCCCTAATGCCTACATTAGGCCGTATACTGTAATACTAAGTAATTCTAAGGTGGGGTTTAATGTTGAAGTTAAGGAGAGTATAATTATGGAGAATGTTCACGTATCGCATCAGGCATATGTTGGTGATTCAATAATAGGTGAAGGAAGTAATTTAGGTGCTGGCACAATACTAGCTAATTTAAGATTTGATAATAAGAATGTTAAGATGTACATTAAGGGTGTAAGAGAAGATAGTGGTAGGAGGAAGTTAGGAGCTATCATAGGTGCTTATGTTAAGACAGGCGTTAATGTGTCTACATGCCCAGGTGTTAAAATAGGTTCATATTCGTGGATTTACCCAGGAGTTACTGTATGTGATGACGTGCCTCCATGTACGGTAGTTAAACTTAATGGTGAGAGGACTCCACTTAAGGGATGCCCATTAACTATAAGATTTTAGTGTCTAGCCATAGCTGATACTATCTTAACGATATCACCATCCCTTAATACGTAACTAGATCCAACTCTTCTTTCATCCCTAGCCAATATGGCATACAAAAATCCCTTACCTAGTTCTGTATGGACCATGTAGGCTAGGTCAAGCGCTGTAGTCCCCTCTCTAACCAGGTATGCATCCGGTAATACATTACCGTCATGATCTGTTAGCTTACGTTGATCTTCTACAGGATATACAACTATCATCTTCAATACATTAAATATTGCATAGTTAAGTGCTTGCTGAACTCCAGTACCTTTAAATTTTCTCATGAAATCCCTAATTAACTCCAATGCTTGCTTTTGCTTACTAGTGAGTTTTCCCTCATCAACTATTTTAAATGAGTCATCTCCAGGTATGTACTCTATGAGTCCTGACTTACTAGCTCTCCTAAGAGCTAACTCATACAGTGAACTCACAGGTATTATCGGTACATCTCTAACCATATTCTTAACATGCCTAAGATTATCTTGAGCTTCAGATATGTCCATCTTATTAGCTACAATTACTATCGGCTTGGATACCTCCCTTAACTTATAAGTAAAGCTTCTTAGATCATCTTCACTCCAGGTACTAGGTTTCTTACCTTCAAGATCGGATTCCTTCAAAGCTCTAATAACGTGCTCCCTCCTAATGCTAAGCCCTGAAACTCTCTTAGTTAATGCAGTAATCATTTCATCCTTAGGTAAAGTATCTAAGTATCTTGCTAACCTCTCCCAGTTCCTCCTAATTACACTAAAGAACCATTCATTTACCTCATAAATTATTGATTCAATCTCCTCAATTGGGTCATAACTCCCAGGCTTTACGGGCATACCCTCCTCATTAGTTGAACCAGCCATATCAACTACAAGTAGCAATACATCGGCCTGTCTTAAGTCGTCCATGAATTTATTACCGAGCCCTCTACCCTTATGAGCACCCTTAATTAGTCCAGCAACATCCATGAGCTTAACAGGTATGAATCTATTACCCTTAATACATAGAGAATTCCTCGGGTTACAACCCGGTAGTCCTAACTCTACATGAACACATCTCTTCCTAATATATCCTATCCCTACATTAGGTTCTATAGTTACGAAGGGCCTATTCTCTATCTTTGCAGGTAATAACGTCAGTGCGGAGAAGAATGTTGATTTACCCACATTAGTCTTACCGATGATACCTACGAGAGGTATTGGAGGAGGCACTTACTACACCTAAGCCTTAAACTTAACTCGAAATTAAAATAGTAATTGATTCAACGTCATTAAGAATTTATAACCTCTTATATAGTATTTGAAGAGGTTAGAAGGTGAGTCAGTAATGGCTAAATCTATGTATCACTACATAGCAGAGCTATGGAAGAGACCCTATGATGGGATTATGGGAGAAATTATGAGGAAAAGACTGATGGAGTGGAGAAAGCAACCAGCCATAGTTAGAGTTGAGAAACCTACGAGGCTTGATAGAGCTAGAGCTATAGGTTACGAAGCTAAACAGGGATTTGTTATTGTTAGAGTAAGAGTTAGGAAAGGTGGTAGGAGAAAACCAAGACCTGATTCAGGTAGAAGACCTAAGAGAATGGGTGTTTATGGTTTTGCTCCTGCTAAGTCGCTACAATTAATTGCTGAGGAGAGGGCAGCACGTAAGTATCCAAACCTAGAGGTTCTAGGTAGCTATTATGTTGGTGAGGACGGTCTCTATAAATACTATGAAGTAATATTAGTCGATCCTCATCACCCAGCAATTAAGGCTGATAAGGACATTAACTGGATAACACAGCCCAGTCAAAGAAGGAGAGTGTTTAGAGGTAAAACAATGGCTGGCAGAAGAATGAGGGGACTCTTAAAGAGTAGAGGCCTAAAGGGTACACACAAGTATAAGTGGAAGAAGAAGGCTAAGGAGAGGAAGCTAAGGAAGAGACATGAAGCTTCAAGAGGTGCTAGATTAATAATTCCTCAGGATAAAGCTGAAGAATTAGGAATTGAGAAGTAAATAGGGAGGAGATGAGTAGCAGAGGTAAAGTTAGAATCTTAAGAGTAGCAATCAAAGCGTTCGCCCATGCTACTGAAGACGTAAATAAAGTAAAGGATGCGGTAAAGAACATATTACCCAATGACATTAAGAATTTAATTAACAATCTAAACATAACTAAAGTTAAAGGTCATTATGGTAACGAAATAAGTATTTTAGACTTAACACTTAGCAAGAGAGACTCATATAGCTTATTCAAGAATGTTTTATGTAATCTTGAGGAAACTGAAAGAAACATCCTACTAGCTTCTCTAAGTAGTAGGTCAGATAGAAAGCACTCACACCTTTACTTGAGACTTAGTAAGCAGGACGCATATCTAGGTAGGCTGAAATTACTTGATGGTAGTGATGTCATTAAATTAATAATTACATTCTCCGGCATTAAGGATATAGATGATTTAAAATTGTTCTTAGAGGATATAGTGAGGCAATGTAAATAATGAAGTATGTCGAATTCCACGTTAAGAAGTTAAATAATGAACTTGTGAAGTTATTAAGGAAGTTTAAGTACTACATTATCGTATGCGATAATGTAGAAAGACATGAGATTATGAATGATATAATGATAATACCTAGGATAACTAGCTCAAGTACTGATGAATTAAAAACTACTCCAAGAAATGTAGTTAGGGCTTACGTGGTTGAATCCAAGAATGATTTAAAGAACTATCCAAAAATTAGGAGAATTGCAAACGTAATAACATTAACTACCGAGGCATTAATTAGATTAGGACCTAAATCCATTGAGAAAATATCAAATTTAGGATTACCTGTTGAAGTATGCGTTAATGACCTAATTAATGCCTTAGAGACTTCTAAACACTTAAAAGGATTATATAACTTAATAAGGTATGTCATTATAAATTCCGTGGACTTAATAGTATCTTCATGTCCTACAAAAACATCAGAAGTATTGCATCCAATATTTATTGAATCAATACTTGAAGAATTAGGGTTAAGTAGTGTGCAAGCTAAGAAAGCATTAACTCAAACACCTATTAAAGTCCTGAGAGGTATAGGTTACAATGTATTTCTCAAATAATGAAGTACTCACGGTAATTATCTTAATTATGATATCACTGTGTATAGGGTCTATTTCACTTATACTCGTACTTAAAACTAGGAAGTTGATAGAGCTATTTAGATTAAGCCTAAAATCTAGATTATTAAGATCCTACATTAAGAGTATTGAAATGAGCAAGAAAAGAAGGTTAAGGAAGAGATACATGGTTTTCGAATTAATTACCTACGGAAAGAACTTAAACATAAGTAAAGAGGAACTTGATGCACTCATAAAGAAGTGTTTTAGGGAACTCTTTGGTTTATTAGAACTATCACGTTCAGGGTTATCACTTGTAGTAATCGATAAGAATAAGTTTAGGGGCATACTAAGATATAACTCTACCTATCGTACTAAAGTACTCATGGCGCTTGCCTTACTCCAAATGAGGGAGGGCATAATCTTTAATCCATTGAGAACAACAGGTACCTTGAGAAAGGCATTAAGATATACTAGAATCACTAAGTAAGGTCAGTTCGTCGCGAGATCTTCATCAATCATATTGGAGCGGCTTCATCATCCTCTAAACATGTGTTTACTCAAGTTAAAACTTTACTTTAGCGATATTGTTAATAATTCCTCTTACTAATAACTACTTGATGATGTAACCGTCAGTGACTGAGTGGTGATGTATGGGACCCTCTCTGAAAGTGGTGTGGCTTAATGATCGTGAGTAAGAAAGTAATTGATTTACTTGCTAACGTCCTTTACGAAGTACTTAACCATAAAGTCTCAATTGATGTAGCTTTTAAAAGAGCATGTAGGGGTAAATGCGCTTCAAACTTAGATGAGCGTGAGAGACTTTATGAGCTTTCAAGAAGATTTGTCTCAGATTATTTTAAACTATTGTGTACAATAAATAAGAAGGAGGTAAGTCTTAAGAAGCTAGCACGTATATGGCTTAAAGGCGTTAGCAGCGGGAAATTCACGAATCCCGCATGTAAACTCTCATATAGTGAATGGTTTTATAAAAGGATTAAGGAGCTATTAGGAGATGAAACTAGTGCTTTACTTAACGCTATGAATGAGCGGCGATGGTGGCTAAGGATTAACACATTACTAGCACCTGAAGAAAGTGTTCTTAGAATGCTAGACCATGAAGGCGTTGAGTATGTTGTTGATAAGGATTATTCATTCATGGTTAAGGTAATTAAAAGCCCTAAACCCATTAGGCTATTAAGGCCTGTGAAGGAGTTTAAGGCGGTACCTCAGGATAAAGCCTCAGTAGCTGTTATTGAAGCATTAAAACCACAACCAGGCGACGTAATCTTGGACATGACGGCAGCTCCAGGCATGAAAACATCGTTAATAATGATGTTAACAGAGAATAAAGCTCAAATTATTGCTGTTGATGTAAGTATTAAGAGGTTAAAAATTATGAGGGAATTACTTAGGAAACTAGGTGTTGACATAAGTAAGGTACATATAGTTCACAGTGATGCAGTATACTTTAAGATCAGGTATGCTGATAAAATATTACTTGATGCTCCATGTAGTAATAGTGGTGCTATAGACAAGGACCCTGGTATTAAGATTCATTTAAGTGAGGGTAAGATTCAGTATTACTCAAACATTCAGAGGAACTTACTAATGAACACACTTAAACTTGGGGTTAAAGAAGTGGTTTATTCGACATGCTCAATAATGCCTGAGGAAGGCGAGTATGTGATTGACTATGTTAAGAAAAATCTACGAGGTCTATCCATAAAGCTTGTTAAAGAAGTTAAATGGGCTAATCATGGTTATGCAGTAGTTGACTTCTATGAAAACCTCATGAGGCTCTTCCCACACATACATGGTACTGAAGGCTTCTTTATAGCTAAGATCTACGTATCGCAATAAATATAGCTAGTCCATCGCAGCATTCCCTTAAGTCATTAATGAGCCTTCTATCTAAGTCAAGGGCTGATTTATCTGACTTAATACCTGCCGTATTATCTGCTACATACGTTGACTTACGTATAATTATCTTGTTTTTATCAGCGTATGAAAGCTTAGGATGACCTTCAGCGTTAATTATATCGTAATTACCTTTACTACTAATTATCACTACTAATAGTTTCGAATTATTGCTACGTACGATTTCTTTAAACTTAGTACTAAAATCACTTAATGCTTTATCTGATGAAACACCAATAATGCAGTCACCTCTAGGTGTCAATTCCTTATCCTTGGTGATTTCCAGTGTTGTTCTATGAGTTGCTCTTACATTCCTATGACCCTTAAACTTCACTATCTCTACACAGAACCACGAATTACAGAGAAACATCTTTCTACCCTAAAGCATTAAACCTCTAAGACACTATTTAAATGGTGTTTATGAAGGACTTCAGTAAGTTAAGGAGGGAGCTGGTTAAGAGATTGATTAATGAAGGACTATTGAGGAGTGAGAAAGTTATTAAGGCTATGTTAAAAGTTCCTAGAGAAGAATTTGTGCCAAGGAGGTACAGAAGTTATGCTTACCACGATACACCGTTACCCATAGGTTATGGCCAAACTATAAGTGCCCCTCACATGGTAGCGATAATGACTGAAGCATTAGATCCGCAACTAGGTGATAAGGTACTAGAAATAGGTACTGGTAGTGGATATCAAGCAGCAGTAATTGCTGAAATAGTCGGCAATGAAGGCCATGTATGGAGTGTTGAAAGAATTAAAGAATTAGCTGAGTTCGCTAGGGAGAATCTTGAAAGAACTTCTTACATTAGGAGGGTTACGATAGTAATAGGTGATGGTAGTAAGGGGTATGAGCCTGCAGCACCTTACGATAAAATAATAGTTACTGCTGCAGCACCTGACATACCTAAACCACTAATTAATCAATTAAAAATTGGTGGTAAGATAGTCATACCTATAGGTGATAGATATAGTCAAAGATTAGTAATTGCGATCAAAGTAGGTGAGGATAGAGTTAAAAGGGAGTATGGTATACCCTGCATCTTTGTACCATTAATTGGTGAATACGGGTTTAGAGAGAATGAAGAGGGAAATTTTTAGAATATTTTTAAGCCTCCAGTAACTATTCTCATCAGTTGGTGATGGGATGCCCGAATTCAAGGTAGTGATTAATGATCCTGAAGCAGGAGATCCGTGCCCTATCCTAGTCAAGATTAAAGGTGTAGATGAATTGAAGTATACTGAGGATCATAAGGAGGGCAGGGAGTTTATTGAAGCTAGGATAAACCCCAAGACTATGGAAATGATTAAGGCGCCATACAACATAGCCACTATCAGGATATGGAAGAATAAAGCAACTAGGGAGAAGGTTAATATAACGGTAAAGCTTGTTCCCGATAATAGTATACCAGAATTTACCGTATACCTACCTAAGTCCTTGTTAATAGAGAAATTAGGTGCTGAG
This sequence comes from uncultured Desulfurococcaceae archaeon, assembly GCA_964486465.1. Lineage (GTDB taxonomy): Archaea > Thermoproteota > Thermoprotei_A > Sulfolobales > NBVN01 > CAZAMI01. The sequence continues at coordinate 30,701 of CAZAMI010000002.1, forward strand.
GAAGTATTGGGCGAGATATTCAGAGCCAAAGCCTTCCAAATAACCTTAACTGGTGAGAAAGCAACCATATTTATAGGTAAGAAGATAGGTGATGTTATTGATGCATCAGTTGTCGGGATCAAAGGTAAGAAACTCCTGATAACTGGCGGTAGCGATTTTGCTGGTTTCCCCATGATTCCAACACTTCCTGGTGCTGGTAAGAGGGCGTTACTTCTGTCGCAACCTCCAGGTTTCCATCCCAAAGAGAAAGGCGAGCGTAGACGAAAATATGTGAGGGGCAACACAATAAGTGATGAAATAGTTCAAATAAATACTAAGTTAGTAAGTTAGACCATGACTACATGAACCCTAGTTAATGAGATGTTTTTAGGACATTGAAGTCTACCTAATATCTTAACTATCTTAACCTTACCACTTCCTGGCAAATATCTAGGGTTACATACACTATAATTTACGCACTTATTTATGTCGCATTTAATCTTGGAGTAATTTATGATCATACCTTCAATAGCTAATTTCGTTGGCACGGCTGCCTCAATAGTTGCTTCCTCAACTTCAACTGTGACAACATATTGATTTACGGGACATCTATTCTTTACTCCTAAAACCTTGACGACTTTGTATACATGCCCTTTCTTCAATTTATCTATGCATACCTTCCTGAACCTGCAGTTCATACATTCTGGTGCTGGTCCTGAGAAAACAAATGTATATCCTTTCTTAGCCGTTAGATAGCTAATTAATGTTATATATCCCACTTCAACCACCCCTAATTTAGTCTATGACACCAGTAACCCTAGCTAATCTCTCTGCCGCCTCCCAGGTTAGCCCTGATTCACCAAGTATCGTATACCTTTCAGGCCTTATTTTATGAGCTATAGTTAATGCCTTAATAATATCTACATCCTTAACACCCAGTTCCTTAGCTGTTGTCGGCAGTCCTAGCTTCTTAACTATGTATTTAATTCTTCTCCACTTCCTACCGTGAAGATAAGCCATCATTATGGTGCCTAAGGCTACTTGTTCACCATGTAGTGCTGGGTAATTAGCTATGAGATCTAATGCGTGACTAAATAAGTGTTCTGAACCACTTGCTGGTCTCGTAGATCCAGCAATACACATAGCTGTTGATGAACTTATTAAACCCTCAATGACTATCCTAGCAGCTTCAGGACCCCCCCTGGATATTACATCACTAAAACTTAGGATATGTTTTGCTGAGAGAAGTGAGAGTGAGGCGGCATATTCACCATAATACTCTCCCTTTAGTCTATGAGCTAACCTCCAGTCAAGTACGGCTGTAAATTTACCTATTAGGTCTCCAGCACCAGCTAGTAGTAGCCTCTTCGGCGCTCTAGATATTAGATCCACATCAGCTATGATAGCTATTGGCGGCTTAGCCTTAACTGAAGTAATCCTTCCTGTTCCTCTAAGTGATACAAACGGTGATGCAACACCATCATGAGACGCAGCCGTAGGGACACTAATGAAGTCTATACCTAAATTTACAGCAGCATATTTAGCTACATCTATAGCTTTACCTCCGCCTAAACCGATAATGATACGTGGAGCCTTACTTTTAGAATCGTCCAGTACGTCATTAGCGGTGTCCACTTTAGAATCCCTCACTACTACTAAGTCAACATTAAACCCTTCACTACTTAACTCATTGGCTACTTTCTCACCAATCAAGAACTTAACGTTAGGTCCTGTAATTATTAAGACCTTACTATTAGTACTAGTTAACTCTTTAACAATGCTCCCTAATTCCCTAATCACACCACTTCCAACAACTACCTTCTTCGGTAGTTCGATATAGTGCTTACTTAAGCTCAAGCCCGCAACCTAAAACAAACATATGTGTTGGAGTATATGACTTTATATGCTTATAACTTGGTATTACCTAGCAAGTAGGTTTAAAAACCTAGTTAAGTTAATTAAGTTCAAAGAGGTTACGGGTTGGGGAGGGTATAGAGTTATGCATACTTATAAGGTGCTTAAAGGAACGACTACAGTAGGTATTAGAACGAATGAAGCGGTAATCTTAGCTGCGGATAAGAGAGCTAGTAGTGGTTACTATGTAGCACATAAGACTGTTAGGAAAATAGTTAAGATTGATGACCATATAGCAATGACAATCTCTGGATTAGTTGCTGATGCTCAAATGCTATCATCAATACTTCAATACATAGCACGGGATTATAAAATTAATACTGGTATGCCCATACCCGTAAGAAACATAGTTTCCTACTTAGCATTACTACTTAACAGCACTAAGTACTTCCCATACATAGTTCAGCTACTTGTTGGAGGATATGACGACTCACCTAAACTATACTCAGTTGAGTGGTTTGGTGATTACACTCAAGAGGACTATGCTGTAAGTGGCTCCGGGTCCCCAGTAGCTGTTGGAGTTCTTGAGGCTCGCTACAGGAGAGATATGGGTGTCGAGGAAGCCATTAAATTAGCTGTTGAAGCAGTTAGAGCCTCCATTAAGAGGGACGTATTTACTGGTGAGGCTATAGACGTAGCTGTTATTACTCGTGATGGCATTAAATTCATGAGTTTTCCGAGGTAGTTTCTATAATGGTCTTAGCGGATAAGGTTAGGGCTAGGATTAGGGAGGAAATATATAAGAGAGTACCTCCTGAGGCGCAGTTAGTTAAGATAGAATTTGAAGGACCTGAAATAGCTATTTATGTGAGAAATGTTAAGTTTATAATTGAAAGAGAGGACATAGTTAAGTCGTTAGCTAAGACCTTAAGAAAGAGAATTGTTGTTAGAGTTGATGAATCCGCAAGATTACCTCAGAAGGAAGCACTAAAGAAGATATTGTCAATCTTGCCTACCGATGTCGAGATGGAAGAGGATGACATAACATTTGATGAAGTCCTTGGTGAAGTAGTCATAAGGACATCAGATCCCAGGAAGTTCTACCAGGATGATAAATTACTGTACCGAATGATATTTCAATTAACTGGTTGGAGACCTGTCATTGTAAGGAAAGCGCCTCTCAAGTCCAAAATACTTAACTCAACGCTCAGGTACATAATAGCTCAATCTGATGAGAGGATAAGAATTCTCAGAAATGTTGGGGAGAGGATTCATAGGGAGGTGTTGTTCAGAGATCAATACGTTAGAGTAACAGCTCTTGGTGGATTCATGGAAGTTGGTAGATCAGCAATACTCGTTGAGACGGCAGAGTCTAAGGTATTATTAGACTTTGGATTTAATCCCAGTGCGCCATCACCTAGGCAATCAATGCCTAGACTCGATGCCATAGGGATTAAACCTGAGGAAATAGATGCTGTTGTTGTCACACACGCACATCTAGATCACTGTGGCTTAATACCGTTTCTATACAAGTATGGTTACGATGGGCCAATATATACTACACAAGCTACTAGAGATTTAATGACATTACTACATCTAGATCTACTAGAGATATCCAAAAGAGAGGGTAAGGAGCTACCATTTGATTATAGAGATATCGAAAAGGCACTGCTACACACGATTACCTTAAGGTATGGCGAGGTAACAGATATAACTTCAGATATAAGGTTAACGCTATATGATGCGGGTCACGTATTAGGGTCAGCTATAGCGCACCTACATATAGGTAATGGACTACATAACATAGTTTACACCGGTGACTTCAAGTTTGGCAGGACAAGACTATTAAATAAAGCTAATACGGTATTCCCACGTGTTGATACCTTAATTATGGAGTCAACTTATGGAGGTGTTGCACAAAAGTCTAGGGAAGAGGCTGAGAAGGAGCTCATTTCATTAATTAAGAAAGCTATCGATAGGAAGGGTAAAGTACTAATACCCGCATTAGCTGTTGGTAGGGCTCAGGAGGTTATGGTTGTTATAGCTTATGCCATGAACTCTAGAATAATTCCTGAAGTACCAGTATATATTGAAGGTATGATTAATGAGGTAACAGCAATCCATATGGCTTATCCTGAGCTCCTCTCAAGGGAGATTAGGGAGAAGATTTATTCTGGTGAGAATCCATTCATGCATAAAGCATTTAAGATACTTGAAGGTAAGACTGCTAGGTTAGAAA
>CAZAMI010000003.1:0-32660 GCA_964486465.1 uncultured Desulfurococcaceae archaeon
TACCCTACGTAATATCTAAGAGGCCTGAATGGGATAAGTTTGCTGGAGCACTATACACCATAGCATTCGATACATTACTACCAGACGGTAAGACATTACAGATAGGTACTGTGCATAACTTAGGTCAAAACTTCACTAGAGTATTCGAGGTAAGAGTTCAAAAGAGGGATGAAACCATAGATTATGCATGGCAAACAAGTTATGGAATCTCAGAGAGGGTTATAGCATCCGTAATGGCAGTACATGGTGATAGTAAGGGCTTAGTACTCCCCTTCAAAATAGCTCCTTACCAAGTAGTAATAATACCGATATTTAGGGAGCAGGATAGGGATAAAGTCATAAACTACGCGATGAGGATAGCTAAGGAGTTAAGTGATAAGGGTTTAAGGGTTCATGCAGATTTAAGAGATGATGTGAGACCTGGAGAGAAATTCTATTACTGGGATATTAAAGGTGCGCCAATAAGGATTGATGTAGGGCCTAGAGAGGTTAATGAGTCATCAGCCACAATAGTGAGAAGGGATAATGGCGAGAGAGTTAAGGTTAGTATTAATGAGGTTTACGAGAAGGTTGTAGAGTTAGGTAAAAAAGTGGATAAAGAGTTAAGGGAGCGTGCTTGGAAAGCCTTCAGATCTAGGTTTAGGAGGTTCATAAGCATTGGGGAGGCTAAGAAATTCTTAGAGAGTGGTGGTATAGTTGAGATTCCCTGGTGTGGTAATGACTCATGTGCTTACCAAGTAGCAGATGAATTAGGGGCCGAGGCTTTAGGTACTCCCGTAGAGGCTATTGAGAAGGTTGATGTTAAGGGGCAAAGATGTCCTGTATGTGGTAAGGAAGCAGTTACATATATGAGGTATTCACGAAGGTATTAAACTGCAATCTATTTTAATTCCCTTGCCTCAATACTTAGGGAAGGTGAGAGTATGCCTAAGAAGAGGGAGAATAGAGGTAGGCGTAAAGGTGCTAAGGGCTCGGTAAAACTCGTACATTGTGATCAATGCGGTAGGCTTGTACCTGCAGATAAGGCTATATGTGTAACTAAGTGGTACTCACCAGTAGATCCTCAACTAGCTGCTGAACTAGAGAAGAAGGGGGCAATCATAGCGAGGTACCCAGTAACTAGGTGCTACTGTGTTAGCTGTGCTATATTCCTCGGAATAATTAAGGTAAGACCTGAAAGTGAGAGGAAGAAGAGGGGAGTCATAAGTTAAGTAAAGTATTTAAAACATGTTAAGTTACAGAATCTCTAGGAGTGGGTAAGGATGAAAGTGCCTAAGAGAATAAGGACATACTGTCCTAGATGTAACACGCATACCATACATACAGTAACTATATACAAGCATGGTAAGAGGAGAGCACTAGCAGAGGGCGAGAGAAGGTATAGGAGGAAGCAGGAGGGCTACGGTAGTAAGAGGAAGCCAGAGCAAAAGAGATTTGCTAAGGTAACTAAGAAGGTAGTACTGAAACTTAAGTGTACTAAATGTGGATACATACAGCATAGGGAAGGTATTAGATTAAAGAAGGTAGAATTAGTTGAGGTGACTAGGTAATGAAGAAGAGGAAGATCTTAATACCTATGCCAAAGTCCAGGTTCATTAAGGTTAGATGCCCATCTTGCGGTAACGAGCAAATAGTCTTTGATCACGCAACATTTCCTGCAAGATGCTTGGTGTGTGGTACGATACTAGTAGTACCTACAGGTGGCAAAGCAAAGATACTAGGTGATATAGTTAAGATACTGGGTTAATTATTTCATTCGACTTTCTTGTTCCTCAAAACGGATTAGGAGTAATTTCACAGTAGGGTGTAGTTAACGTATTTAATAACTTCCTCTAAAATAATCTAGGCTTGGTGAGTATCATGGTAAGAAAGAGAAAGCCTCTTCCAGTAGTTGGGGAGCTAGTCGTAGGAACCATTACTAAAGTATTTGATTATGGCGCATACATGACATTGGATGAGTATGGAGGTAAGGAAGCATACCTACCTTGGTCGGAGGTAAGTTCCAAATGGGTTAGGGACATAAGGGACGTTGTTAGGGAGGGTCAGAAAGTTGTTGTTAAGGTTATTAGGGTTGATAGAAGGAAGGGGCATGTTGATGTTTCATTAAAGAGAGTTCACCCAACGGAACAGAGGAGGAAGATACTTGAGTGGAAGAGAGCTCAAAGAGCTGAGAAGATTCTCGAATTAGCTGCTAAATCTATAAATAAAACGCTCGATGAAGCATACGAAGAGGTCGGGTGGAAACTTGAGGATTCTTATGGTGAAATCTACGCGGCGTTTGAGGAGGCAGCATATAGAGGAGCCGAAGTGCTTAGAAAAGTAGGAATATCTGATGAATGGGTTGAAGCATTAATGGAACAGATAAGGAAGCATATAGTCATTAAGAAGATAAAGATCCAGGGTATAATAACACTCTATACACTAGCATCAGATGGTGTTGAGAGGATTAGGAAAGCATTGATAGAACCCTTATCAATGATTAAGCAAAGTAAGGACTTAGCACTTAGGGTTTACAGTATCGGGTCACCACGATATAGAGTTGAGGTTATAGGTACGGACTATAAGCAAGCAGAGAGAATACTAAGGGAATATCTCACCAATGTTGAAGCACTAGCTAAGAAGCTAGGATTAAACTTCAGTTTTGAGAGGGAGAAGTTAAGGAGATGAGATTCCTAATACGTAAATGTCCTAAGTGTGGAGCCTATACACTTAAACCTACATGCCCTAAGTGTAGAACAGAAACTAGAGTAGCCCATCCACCTAGATTCTCACCTGAAGATAGGTATGTTAAGTATAGAATACTGATGAAGTTAAGTAAAGAGATGAGTGATTGAGTTTCACGGTTAAGTATCACCAAGGTTTATCCTTTAACTTAAGTAAGTAAGCTATGAGATTTGAGAGTGGATGTGCAATCATAACTACAACTATGATAATTGATAAATGATATAAGTTTATTAAACCAATAGATAAGCCATCAATACCCGTAACTTTCACGAGTAAATACGAGAATAGAATGAAGCTTAATTGATCTAGAGGTATGAATGGATCACCGCTAGGTATGTTGAGTCTCCTCTTAATGAATGAATTAACGCTATCGCCAATCATCGCCCCTAATCCCATCAATAACCCATAAAGTATTATACATGGATTCCTTAATAATGCGACATAATATATTAACCCAACAATTAATCCGCCAATAACTCCTATTAGGAACCCTTCAACTGTTTTATTTGGCCCAAGCAATCTCCTACTATCTATGAAGTTCCTTCCCATATCCAATGGTGTTTTTCTCTTAATTACCTTACCAATAAATACCACGGGTAAAGCATTAGCTATTAAAGCTGGCAGGAAGTAAGTGACACTCACGATTATTAAATTAACAGCATTACTACTCAACGAATTTAACACCTTCGTAACTTATCATAAATGAGTTCTTAAGTCCTCTCAGTTCCTTAGGTAACATCACCTCAGCAATCCTATGGTTATTCTCCTTACTTAACTTAATCAATACATCAGCCCAGAACATTAATATTTGACCACCACTAATGTCTAACTCACCATCTGGTTTCCGACGTACTTGAGCAGTTAATAAAACGTATGAATTACTCATTAATGAAGTATAAGCTAACATTGAGAGAGACGTATTCAAAATAATATTAGCTTTCTTATTGTATAGTGCCTCATCGCGATAAAAATTATTAATACTATCAATAATTACTGCCCCTATGCTTTCACCGTATTTTAGGAAAATACCTAAAAGTATATTCAGCAGGTGTTCACTATTTACTGCCTCAGTAAAGAATGCATTCCTTACTCTATCCAGACCATACCTACTTATTAAGTGCTTAAATGTGGATCCTTCAGTACTTATGTAGAAATGTTTTAGCTTGGGATTAGCTAAAGAAATTTCAGAAAGTATGTATAATGCTAAGTTAGTTTTACCAGTACCAGCTTCGCCATATATGAGTACTATTTTACCCCTACACTGAGTTATTATGTAGTTAATTATGCCCACACTATCTCCATCATAAAAGTTATTACTTCATAAATTAAAACATAAATGAGGTGGTAAAGAAATAACTATTAAGGTCTTCATTTACGATCCCAAAGTATTTAGGATATTCTTAGGGATTGCTAGGAAATATGGTCTTAAATTTGAAGTGCTGGATAACATAAAGAATATCAAATGCGATGTTAACGATAAATTACTAGTTGATAGAGAAGGGCATAAACTCCTACGGAATCAATCTAAGATAATCGAATCTATGTGCAACGTAATTGTTGTTCCTGAAAGTGATGTTGAGAAGATAGTAATCACGCTCTTAGGTATAGTAACTGAGCATGTATTGGTTATTGGTATAGACTTGGGTAAGAGAATAGCTTACGCAATAATAGCTAACCACCTAGTAGTTGATGTAGGTTATAAGGATGATTATAGGAAGCTCGTAGAGAGGATAAATGAATTAAAGAGGAAGTTAAAGCCTAAGAAGGTCATCGTAAGGATAGGTATGCCTTTAAGTAAGGATTTAATTGATACGTTAAGTTCCTTAACTGAGGAGTTATTAAGGATGAATTACGACGTTTATGTCGTTAGTGAGGTAAGGAGTAGTAAGGAATTTGAAGTACCTACAGCATTACTTGAGAGAAGTCTCAAGAACATACCTAAGGATTTATTGAAGAGCGATGATATAAGAGCAGCTATAATCTTAGCTCTAAGAGGTGGTATTAAGGTAGGCTAATAACCCATTTAAAAACTTATGAAGGAGACATAATTAGGGGTTAAGTTATGAGGTATGGTTTGTTTAGAAGGAGATGGAGAGGTAGAGGCAGACCTCCTAAGCCAAGGATAGTTAGCTTAAACTTGGGGGATATTGCCTACTTACCGTTTAGACCTCCGCCACCAACTATAAGTAGTAGTGATGCGGTGGTATTGGAGCCTGATGAGATTGAGGCGTTGAGGCTTGTTTATTTAGAGAAGTTATCTCAAAAGGAAGCAGCTGATAGGATGGGGATATCGAGAGGTACTCTATGGAGACTCTTAGATAATGGAAGGAGGAAGCTTATTAAAGCTCTTGTTGAGGTTAAACCAATAATCATTACGTACTCATCAAATCCTTAAACCTCAGATAAAGGTTAAGAAAGTCTTCAGGGTTTAACTTAAAAACTCTTACCTCATCATTTATTAAACCCTTAACGACGTTGAGAGATTCTTTACCGAAACAGTGAATAAGTGCTTTGCGTAGCTTTCGCCTCCTTTGAGAGAAGAGACAAGCTAGAAAACCCTCAAGATTTTCATAGTTGCTACTCCAATGCTGCTTCTTCTTAAGTAGAACTAAAGTTGCTGAGACTTCGGGTCTAGGGTAGAAGGCTTGTGGTGGGTATGTCTTTATGTCCTTAACTTCAAGAAATAACTTAGCTAGTACACTTAATCTGCTATAGTTAGCACTACCAGCACTCGCTATAAGTCTCTCTGCAACTTCCTGCTGTAATGTTATTATGGCATAAGGATATCTAGACTTAATGAACGATATTATTAATTGCGATGTTATATGAAATGGCGTATTAGAAACTATTACATCAGCTCTTACACATTCACTCTCTATATGCCTTATGCCGTCCCCCAATACTAAACTAACGTTATATTCACCATCTAAAATCTTATAAGCTACATACAGTAGTCTGGGATCTATTTCAATACTAACTACATGTTCTACGGTAGTAGCTATGAATTTCGTTAGGAAACCCGTCCCTGTACCTAGCTCAAAAGCATACTTGGCTTTAATACTCTTTAATAACTTCTTGAACATTAAGCCTAAATCACACCAAACCATTAAATGCTGGCTCAAGTCCTTATTTAAAGTTATCTTAAGTTTACTTCTCACATATCTTAAACTCCGCCTTAACCACAAACATAATTCAGCTTCATCCATAGCTCTAAATCTTTATAGCTTAGCACTTAAAATATATGAGAGCCACTTAGGTTATGTCTTATGGTACTAGGAGTATCTGTGTTTAGGTACTTTAGTCCTGGTGAGTAGGAGTGGTCATGAATGTAACGTTAAGTAAAGATAGCATGATAAGAGTAACAGGACCTGCAAGAATTAATGTAAAGAAGGGCAGGATATTGCTTGTTGGTGCTGTATACTGCACTGGGTCATCAGTAATAATACATAGTTTAAGAAGTTACTGCATTAAGGCTCTTGAGGATACAGAATTAGCAATAACACTAGGTTCAGGAGCCACTGTTGAGGAGCCAGGTAAGGGTGAGGAGGTATTAGATTCATGGCTAAGCGTATGTGAAACCTTAGCCAACGATCTTAATAGTTTAAAGAGAATCATAGTATTTGTGATAGGACCTATAGAGTCAGGTAAGACAACGCTTTCTGCATTCATAAGTAATTACTTCCTTCAGAAAGGGAGGAAAGTAGCTATTATAGATGCTGACATAGGTCAAGAGGATATAGCAGTACCAACCACTATAGCACTTACTGAGCCTAGACATGTGTTTGTATGGCAGCGAGATCTTAAGCCTGAAAAAATTAAGTTTGTTGGTTGCATATCACCTCAATATTGTCAAGCACAATTAATATCAGCACTTAATGAGCTACTGAATGAATCTAAGGATAATTACGAGGTCGTAGTTGTTAATACTGATGGCTGGGTAACAACTCATCAAGCTCTAGAATTTAAGCTCGGCATGATTAAATGGTTAAAGCCTACCCACGTATTAATACTTGACCATGAAATACATGAATACTTAAGTAACGCTTTACCCGATAATATTAAGGTACTCAGCATACCTAAACCATTCAAGGTTAAAGAGAGAAGTAGAGAAGATAGGAGGAGGTTAAGAGCTGATGCTTACAGGAAATACTTCAGTGAGGCTAAGGACCGTGATCTCAATGTTAAAGAAATAAAACTGATAGGGTCATGCTTATTAAATGGTAAGAGAATTAATGCTAATGAGTTAAGAACCTTAATTAGAGCACCAGAGGAATTTATTAATAAGGTAATTTATGCATCTAAATACCTCAACACTATAAACATACTTGTTGAAAACCTAACCTATATACCAAGAATAGAAACCATTCAGGGTTATGAAATTAATATCATAAGGCCCCAAGATGCTGAAGGACTTCTTGTAGGGATAATTGATAATGAATTAAGAGATGTTGCTGTGGGTATTATAAGGAAAATAGACCTTAAGAATGGAATAATAAGAATTCTCACACCATGGAAAGGGGACATCAAGGCATTGATAGTGGGTCGTGTGAAGGTATCACTAAACACATTTGAGGACTCAGCTAAAATTAGTAGGTGTGTTATTTAATGGTTAGTAGTGACCTTACAAAATTCATTGAGGATTTAAGATCCAAAGGCTTAGTCATGGAGGTAGGTAAGCTTAAACGTCACTATGAACCTGTAAAACACATTAGAAAAGCTGAGAGCGAAGGTAAAGCTTTAGTATACGAGGTAGCAGGATCACCATTAAAATGCGTTGCCAACGTTATTAACTCGCGTAACATAGTTATGAGCATATTCAATGTAAAAAACGATGAAGGTCTTTACATTAAACTCATGTCATTACTTAGTGGTATAAGAGCGGACATTAAGGAGTATGTAGGTATGGGTTTCTTAAGCATTAAGGACTTTCATAATAATTACTCGAGATTTAATGGAGGAATCGAATCATTACCCTCAATTAAATTCTTCGAGAGAGATGGAGGGGAATACATTACATCATCAATAGTCATCGCTGAGCTCCCCGACATGAAGCTCCATTACAACGCATCAATACATAGATTAATGCGTATAGGAAATCAAGGATACGCTATTAGGCTTGTTCCTAGACATCTTTATAAAATCTACATGGAGAACTCTAAGAAGGGACTGGAAACACCTATAGCTATAGTTATAGGTACTCACCCAGCAATATTATTCTCAGCCTCAACATCGCCACCTTACGGTGTGTTTGAGCTGATAGGCTATAAAAATATTGTTGGTGAGCCCCTAGATATAGTCTTTACACCCAAATACAATATTCCTGTACCAGCTAAAGCAACTATAGTTATTGAAGGTAGAATGACCTTAGAGTATGTTAATGAAGGACCCTTCGTGGATATATTGCAGTTATATGATAAGGTTAGAAAGCAACCGCTAGTTAAGGTGGATGCTATATATGTTAGTAAATCACGAGGATATTTTCATGTAATACTTCCTGGAGGGATGGAGCATAGATTATTGATGGGACTACCTAGAGAGGCTACGATATGGGAATATGTTAGAAGGGTCGTACCTGGAGTAGTTAAGGTTAGGCTAACACCTGGTGGTGGGAATTGGTTAAATGCTGTAATATCAATTAATAAGCTAAGTGAGGGTGAAGGTAAGTTAGCAATCATGGCCGCGTTCACAGCACATCCAAGTCTTAAGAACGTAATTGTAGTTGACTCCGATATAGATCCGGATAATCCTACAGAGGTTGAGTGGGCATTAGCGACTAGATTTCAAGCAGGTAAGGATTTAGTGGTAATAAGGGGTGTTAAAGGCTCAACCTTAGACCCTAGTGCTGAGGATGGAGTAACAGATAAATTAGGAATTGATGCTACAGCACCACTCAAAGGCAGAGAGAAGTACTTAAAGCCAAAAACCTTGGAGAGGTGACCTTATTACGTATCTAACTAAGGAGGAGGAAAGGATACTTAATGGTGAGCTAGGTGAAGTAAAGGCCTTAGCTCTTAAGATAATAGTAAAGGTTGGTGAAGCACTTAAGGCAGAGAGGCTCATAGATATAACCCATGCTCATATATCGGGTATCTCCTACTTCAATATAAGAGACTATGGTTTAAGATTCATTGAAGAATTAAGAGAGAAAGGTGCTAAGTTCGCGGTATATACTACGGCGAATCCCTATGCTTCAATAACTACAGACTTTCTAGGATGTACCTTACCTAAAGATGTAGTTAGTAAGCAGTATAGAATAGTGAATGCATTAAGAGATATGGGGGCCAAAACATTCACATGCACTCCATACTATATACGTAAACCTAAGCTAAATGAACATTTAGCTTGGGCTGAAAGTAATGCCGTACTTTATGCTAATTCAGTTGTAGGTGCTAGAACCAATAGGGAGGGGGGTCCCATAGCATTGATGTCCGCCATAGTAGGTAAGACCTACTATTGGGGCATACATGAAGATAAGTACATAGAGCCATGCATGCAAGTATCGACATATACTCCACACACTCTTATTGAAGCTAGTGCAATGGGATATATATTAGGTATGAAATGCCCTAACTGTATCCCACTATTAAAGGGTCTAGCCTTCAGAAATGAAGCACAATTAAGGTTATTTCTTGCGGCTTTTGGCACAACATCTAGTGCTCCAATGGTAATAATAGACAAGTTAACACCATTAAGTAAAGACATTAAGGAAAGAATCAATAAATTAAGAAATCGTATCGAGAAATATCAAATTAGTAGCGAGGAAGTTAAGGAGTTAATTAAGGAACATAAATTTAGGAAAACTAAAGGTAAAGGTCTATACATTATAGGATGCCCTCACCTAACACCTCAAGAAACTGATGAATCAATTCAAGCAATTCTAAGTAAATTACCTACTAGTAGTCACATGAAGAGTAAGGAATTATGGCTTATAAGTACAAAACCGTCGTTAAGTGTGAATAGCATTAAGGACAAGTTATTGAGGTTTAACATTAAAGTACTGCATGGTATATGCCCGGTTGTAACTAAGTTAAATATGTTGGACGTAGACTATGTTGTTACGGATTCATTCAAAGCGCTACACTACATTAAGAGTATATCAGGTATTGAGGCATTTATTGAGGATAGGGATAACATGCTGAGGAGGTTCATCCATGAGTAGGAAGGTAAGGATCATAAAGATTAAGAATGTATATGGTAAGTTAGCTGGCCTTAAATGTAGTGATGTCTTGATAATGTTAAGACCTATATCTTACTTAGCTGACTTAAACCCTGAGGATGGTGCCTTAGTCGGTATTGGTAGCATAAGTAATAAAATATTGATATATCCTGGAGGTGTAGGTAGCACTGTTGGCTCATATATTATGTACGGTCTTAAAGTTAATGATAAAAAACCCGTAGCTTTATTGGTTAAGTACGTTGATATAGTGACACTTGTCGGTTCTATACTTGCTGATATACCATTATATGTCATAGAGGATTGGGATTCCATAATTTCATTAACTAATAATTCACCAGTATGGATAGGTCATGGATGTATAGGCGATGAGGTGATACGTATTGAGGGGTAAGTTAATTGTTATTGAAGGTATAGATGGTGCTGGTAAAACAACCATAGCTAAGTACGTAGTTGACTTAATGATTAGTAAGGGCATTAAAGCTATATATACTCGTGAGCCCTATGATTCTCAGATAATTAAGTTACTTGAAAGTAAAGGTAAGGAGTTAGGAGCCGTCATGGAAGCACTCCTACTAGCTGCTGATAGGTATCTACACATACATGAAGTAATAAGACCCCACCTTGAGGCAGGATATTACGTCATATGTGATAGGTATCACTACTCATCACTAGCTTATCAAGGTGCTAGAGGAGCTGACGTCAATTGGATAAAGACGATTAACTTCTTTGTAATTAAACCAGATATATCTATTTACTTAGATGTAAGTCCTGAGGTGGGGCTTTCAAGACTTAGTAAGGACTTAAAAAGAAGGTTAAGATATTTAGAGGATATTGAGTTACTTCAAAAGGTTAGGAGTAATTATCTTAAGCTAGTTAAGAGTAAAGAACTTTTATATGTTAATGCTGAGAGGCCTCTAGATGAAGTAAAGATTAATGTCGTCAATATAATTAAGAATAAATTGGGTGTGGAACTTTAAGTTCTGAGTTAGGTTAAAAATTAACAGGATGTATTGATTAATTCTCTTCGATACAGTAGATATTGATTAGGTTTTCTATTGTTTGAATAGTCTTAGCTATTATGTCGTAACTCACTAAATCATTTTGTATTAATTCCCTAAACTTATTCGTATCTATTAAGGCACAACCATCACGTGTTTTAACGAGATCCACACCTAAGTCTACATAAAATATACTTCCTGTTGGTGTTATTTCAGGCGGTGTATTTATATTCATGTATAGACCCTTAATTTCTCCGTCACTACTTAAGTATTGATGTACAATAAACCATGCATTTTCCTTGATTAAGCTTATGATTATGTCACCTATCTCCTTAGGTATGTTTAATCCATCATATATGCCCCTACCCCTAACTAATCTCTCTACCTTGATTACCATATGGTTACTCCCATTTAGCCTTGCTTCCTTAATTAAACCCTTACCTAATGTTATGGTCTTCCCCGTCGGTCTTTTATGATATATTATTACCTCACCTTTATCTAGTAATTTATCAATGATCCAGTTCTTTAAGGCATTTAATAATTTATCCTTATTTATGTACTGTGATATAGAGTCCAATAAATCAACTATATTACTAATTACTACATCAGAACTTCTAAGTATGTGATGATATGGGGTTGTTGCTGTAACACTACTCCTAATGCTATCTAAGTATAATTTCGAGTCATAAGTTAATTCAACAAGTCTAATGAATTCACCATCATATACTACATTCAAAGGTTTAGCACTCTCTAACTTCTTCTTAAGTTCATTAAGCTCATTTATTAACTGAGGTATCTCGTTAATAACGTCAATTAGTGGCGCTTCATCTGCGTTACTTCTCCACCTTATGCTATAGCCTTCTCTTAAGTACTTAGTTGATGCGCTAAGTAGTTCTGTAATTCTATCCTTATTCCTTATGAAGCTACTAAATGATACTCCAGAGCCGAAACTAACTATGGCATACTTACCTACAACTCTAACCCTGCCAGATACAACAAGCTTCTCTCCAGGTTTTAGAGGTATCTTAATCACGGATACAGGTATTTCACTACCTTCCCTGCATTCATTAATATCGACTAATGGTGCTTTACCTATGGGTGTTTCGGCAATACACTCGTTACCTTCCTTACCAATAACTTTAGCCTTAAATGCAGAATATAGTCCTAGCTTAGGTTTATACGTTATAATATATGGTACATTCTCCTCAATTATACTCAATACCTTATTTACTGCATCAGGAAAGCCTAAGATGAGTATTTGTGATGGATCACTATCATCGGTCTTAACAGTTACATCAGCTGGTAATCCTCTTTTCGTATCTATACCTAGTCTTTTAGCTATAACCTCACTCACATCGACAAGTTCTACACCATTATCGTGAAGCATTTTCGATAGAGCTGTAGCATAAACTCCTCTAACTCTAGCTCTCACCACCATTACTTTCATCACCTAGCGTAAGTCAAGCTCCCGCTCTACTGAAGTTATTTAGTATCAGTCTTTAACTGTTGATAGAATAGCCATAATATTCCATATCATAGTCCTCGTATGCATAGGCATATTGGGGTCCTGACTGACTTCATCCAGAACACTTACAGCATTAGCGGCTCTAACACCTGGTGATAATGACATGTCCTGTAGCATCTTTAATGCCTCAATAGCAGCTCTTCTAATATTTCTAGGAACGCTTGAGTCGCCAATTATTCTATTTAGCAATCTAACAGCTTGGAGTATTTTCGCTTCATTCATTGCCTTCTTATCAAATGGTTGTTGAGGTTGTGTAGCCAACTCTCTACCCCTTGGGGTTAGAGTTAAAGGAATAAATAAGAATTCTTAAGCGGTTTTAAGTTGGGATCCAGATTGAGCGATAATGTCAACAGAAATGCAGTAATTAAGAGAATGACCGAACTACTAAGGTCAGGTGCTATAATGCTTGATCAAGCATGCCCGGCATGTGGCTCACCATTATTTAAATTAAGGAGTGGGGAAGTAGTATGCCCAATTCATGGACCGATAAGGGTTGTTAAGACTGAACAGGAAGCAATTGAAGTAACTACTGATGCTGTACTTGATGAAATAGAGAAGATGTTTTCTGAAAGAGCTGTGGATGTACTCAGGAGGTTGAGAACAGTTAAGGAGGATATTAATGAAAATGAAGAACTAATTAAATTACTTATCTACTGGCTTGATATCTTAGAGAGGGTAAGAAGAATTAAGAGCATGAAGTTTAGTGAAACCAAAAAGAAATAGAGCATTATGGTGCGGGGGGTGGGATTTGAACCCACGCAGGCCTACGCCAGCGGGGCCTGAGCCCGCCCCCTTTGACCTGGCTCGGGCACCCCCGCACCAAAACACAAATAAATAACAAACTTATAAGGAGTAATTATTAAGCGCTCTTGATATTTAAAGTATAAACTAAGGAGTTATCTATGGTACCTCAACTCATTGGTAGTTATGTATATCTAAGTTTCTCCTCCCTCACCCTCTTCACTACCCATTAATTCAAGAAATACTTCGTAGAACTCCTCCTTCTCCTGTTCAATCTCCTCCCTACTTCTATGACTTCCCGTACCCTCACTAACCACTGATGTAGTTTTTATCTTGCTAGCTATATCTGACTTTGCCTCAATTCTATAGTCTCTCTTCACGTCACCCTTAATCTCTATCTCGTAACCACATCTGGGGCACTTAAGGATAGTTTTATCATTCCTTCTAGTGGGCATGAGTATTGATCCACACTTAGGGCAGAACCTCATCTTAAATCAACCCATCAAAGACTGGGTGATTAGGAGGCTAAAAAACGTTTTGCCGGGTAACTCCCACCTACCTAATACTTTATACAACTTAGTAAGAGACAAAGGAGAGAATTAATGCATTCTAGTCTCACAAACTTTAATAATTCAATAAGAAGATCCTTATTACTCCTTCAAATCCCGAAGTATATTTAGCATAAGCTTTCTCTTTGCCTTTTCATTTGGTAACTCCTTCAATATTACGGCTTTTACTAAGGTATTAAGTAATGATTTAATCTCACTAAGACTTTCATTGAGTTCTCTTAATCTCATATTTATATTATTAATATCGGACTCCACATGACTTAATGTATGCACTATGGTGTTCAATAGAAATGTACTAAGATCTTCCCTCTCTTGATCATACCTTCTCTCCGCTGCTTCTTGATTAATCTCATGTAGCTGTATCTCCTCTTCAATAATCTGGAAATCGAATTCACTCTTAGGTATGGTCATTCTATTAAACTTCTTATTTCTCTTTATCGACATGGTTACACCTAATCATTAAATAAGTACAGTTATCCGGATCAGCGTCTGGCGTCATAATCATTCCTTCCTGGGTCTAGGTCATATGTAATACCACTCATCATCTCCTCACTTAACTCCCTACGAACTATTGTTTTACCTAAATCTTTATACTTTACCAATACTAAATAAACCCTGGAAATTCTTGCGTAATGATCGCATGGAGTTTCAACAACTTCGTTATTAAATAGTTTAACTCTTAGCTTTGAATACCTAACATTCTTATCAACATAACAGTCTATAAGCTCGACCTCATCCACAAATCCATTAAGGGCTAACCCTTCAAGTTCCAGTATGCTTATTTTCCGAACCATTAAGTCACCTAACTACTACTTTTTTGAAGCAATATTAATATATCCCCATACCTTAAGCATTTCTAGATGAGTACGCATGAGGATAGCATTAATCACTACGAAAGCAGCTAAAGAGATAGTTGAGGCCGTAGTCAGGAACATTAATGATCCCCAAATAAAGGTGATAGTTTTAGATAACGTGCCTGTAGCAGCATTAGCTACAACTATGGATATAGTCACAGGTCTAAGAGATAAAGTTAATGAGCAATGTGATACAGACTTAATAATTATTCCGGGACTCGTAAGAGGTTCTACTAAGGTAATAAGTGATGAATTCGGAATAGAGGCAGTTAAAGGTACGATATATGCAGGTGATATACCATTACTTCTAGACTACATCAGGAAAGGTATTAAGCTTAGCACAGAAGAACCTGCAGATAAAATTATAGGTAATTACATAAGATCAATGTACGAGTCTAGACTTAATGAATATCTTAAGTTAACGAAACCGTTATTTAAAGCCAAGAATGTAGTATTCGTCAAGAAGCCACCACCCTTAAATTTGTTCTTAGAGATTATGGTGAAGAATGAGTTATTGAATAACGTAAGTGAATACCGAAGAAGAATTCTGGAGAGTAAGTATCAGGGCATAATATTAGGATGTAGTGTCTATTCATGTAATGAAGACATTATTGAGAAATTAATAAATGAATTCAAGCTAGGAGATGACGTGTTATTAGGTATTGATGCTCCAATAAATTATTTATTAAAACTTGTAAGGAGGTTTCACAAGGATATTGATATAATCATGAACATACCGCCAGAGGTAATAGCTAATTTGGGGAAGGATATAGCTACATATATGAGTGATAAGGTTATAGTAATGCCCATAGATGTAAATAGTGAAATAAGTGAGGTGGAGGAAGCTATTAACAGCGCTGAGACAATGGGTATTGATAAAATAATTATTGACGTCCCCTTAAGACCGCCCATGCTGGGCTTAAGTAAGTCATTATGTAAGTATATATACTTGAAATCTAAAATAAATAAACCATTACTTATGGGCCTCTCTAATGTTTACGAGCTCATGGATGTAGATTGCCATGGTGTAATAGCCTTACTAGAGGCACTAGCATTTGAACTAGGTGTCTCAAATCTACTCTTAACGGAGGAGAGTGCTAAAACACGCGGATGTATTGAGGAAGGTAGTAAGGCGCGTGAAATGATGTATAGGGCCTTCCTACGTAGGTCGCCACCTATAGATTTAGGTGTTGATATCTTAGTAGTTAAAAGCAAGAAATTAGAGATCGTTAAACCACCTAAAGTTGAGCAGGAGAAGATTATTGATGTTAGAGAGTTTATACCTCCTCATCTTGATGAAAGATATTACGTTAAGATTTACGTTAACCTTAGTAGTAATGAAATCATTGTTGATGTACATAATGCCCATACTAATACCATAATTAAGAGATTTAAGGGTACTAATGCATTGAGCCTAGGTAGAGCTATAGTCAAATCACTAGGACTAAGTAATGAGCATGCTCTCTATTTAGGTTACGAATTAAGTAAGGCTGAGATAGCCTTAAGGCTTAAGAAGAATTACATTCAGGATGAACCACTAATTAAATTATAACGAATTTATTCAGGTAAGTAGAAAGTAAATTAAAGATTCAGTAAAGTATAGCCTATCATAGTAAAATTTTAAATAGGTAAGCGTGCATAGATTGGTCAGGTGTTTCCGTATGAGCGTTTCTCGTAGGTTAGCAGTTGCTAGAAAGGTAGTAGGAAGAAAGGTTGTTAAGGGTAAAGTCTATACATATGAATACTACACATTACCATTAAACCTATATCTACCTAAGAGCATGGTAGAGAAATGGGGTACTGAGTACATTGTTGAACGCAGGGAGGACGAGGGGGTAATCATAATAAGATCTAAGAAGGCTGTCGAAACAAGTAATTAATGATGAAAAATAGAAAAGTGAAAATGTTACCAATACTGATAGTGAGTAATGAATACGATATATCATATGCAAGAGGTAAAAATGCAAGAGATGCAATAATAGAGATACTTTACGCTCTACTCCAGCTAATACCTCAAGGTTATGTAACGACGTATAAGGAACTCGGTTCAATCTTGGGTATAAGCCCTAGATATGTAGGTAGATTATTAAGCCTAAATACCTCACCAATAGCAGTACCCTGTCATAGAGTTGTCAAAAGTGATGGAGGTGTAGGTGGCTATACAATTAATAAAAGAAAAAGTAGTGAGTTTAAAATTAAATTGCTATCCCTTGAAGGTGTCAAGATAAGACAAGACAAAGTAGCAAAAAACATGATCTTAAGCCTTAAGGAATTAATTAACTGAATACTAAGGTCATTGATATCTATGCTCTCTTAATAATACTAATAATGGCTGATTAACTTAATAGCTAGGAGGTTACGATGCCTAGATTCTGGGAGAGTAGATACTGGAGTGTTGTTAGACCTGACGCTATCTACGTTTGGGACTCTGAGAAAGTTAAGAATAAGTTATCATGGTATTATAGAGTTATGAATGATGAGGCTCCAGCTAAATTTTTAATTGCACGAAAGGTAGGAACTGAGGTTAACTTAGAGAATTTAAGTTTAGAAGAGTTATGGGAACTCCATGACTCACTAAGAAATGATTTCCAGAAGTTATTACATAGAGCTAAGAATAGGAGGTTAAGCCTTAAGGAAGTTAAGGAGATGGAAGAACCTGGAATATCGTTTCTTGATGTTAAGATAGAAATAGCGAATCGAATACTTCGTGAGTGTACGTTCTGCGAGTGGAAATGTAAAGTTAATAGACACGAGAAGAAAGGGGTTTGCAGACTCGGTGTTAAGTCATACGTTGCTACGTATTTCTTACATTTAGGAGAGGAAGCACCATTAGTTCCTAGCGGTACTATATTCTACGGAAGCTGTAACTTTAGATGTGTATACTGCCAGAACTATGATATTTCTCAATTAGATCCTTATTCGGGTATTGTTGTAGGTCCTAAGGAGTTAGCAAGCATTCAGGAATACCTAAGACTTGAGGGTGCTAGGAATATAAATCATGTTGGTGGAGACCCAACACCGAACATACACAATATTCTTGCATCACTTAAGTACGTAAATGTTAATGTACCTCAGTTATGGAATAGTAACATGTACTTAACTATGGAGTCGCTCAGTCTACTCATTGATGTCATAGATATATGGCTTCCCGATTTTAAGTATGGAAATGATAATTGTGCATTAAGATTATCAGCAATTAAGAACTACTTTGAAATCATAACCAGGAACTTAAAAATAATATGTCAGAGTGGGGATCCTATAATAATTAGACACTTAGTACTACCTAATCACATGGAGTGTTGCACTAAGCCTATACTTAAATGGATATCAAGCAATTGCAAAATAGCGCTGGTTAATATAATGGATCAATATAGACCTGAATTCTGGGTGGCTAAGTATCCTCAGAGATACCCAGATATATCTAGGCGACCAACATATGATGAAATTACCGAGGCTTACTCATACGCTGATAAACTAGGCATAGACTATAGAGAAGTCAGTTAGGATCAGCGCAGCTCAGCTTAATCATCATTCATAGTCCGGCACTCATCATTCAAGGGAAATATTATATTAGGAATTTAAAATGTAAATGAATCAAGCCAGATTAAGAGCTCATTATCTCCCTAACTTTAAAGTTATCATTAAGTACTGATTACATGAAAACTAAGAGTAGTATTCATTCGTGATTAGGTTCTTTTATCATGTATTGTTAATAAGTTGCTTATCTCTATGATAGTGGGCGTGATACTACGGTTAAGGAGAATATTATTGATGAGAGATTTGAGGGAAAATCTATAAGAGTTAAAGTAATGGGTCGTGATGACCCAATTGAAGGTGTAGTAGATGAGGTAGCTAAGTATGAGATAGGCATTAGCGTGAGGGGGACACCAATAGTTGTTTTTAGACATGCAATACTCTATGTTGAGACTGAAGCACCTGAAATTCACGGATATGGCTCGGGAGAGTTAGAGGATACTGTGCTAACTTCGGATCTTGTAGGTGAGAATATTGAGGTATATCTAATTAATGGTTACAAACTTGAAGGTAAGCTCATGAAGGTATCCAGGTATGAAATAGGTATTAGAGGTAAGGAGACAACATTCATAATACCTAAGTCAAGTATATCATATATAGTATTTAAATAGCTGATTTATCGCTTAGATTCGTTATGGCCTAGCAACTTAAACTTTATGAGTTTAACCTCGGTATTTTCGCTTATCTTCTTACCGTATATTCTTCTTAAAGCCTCTACCAACTCTTCCTTACTTGAGAATCCATCCTTTTTAGCATCCTCATCAGTTAAATCCCTAACCTCCTTAACCTCTACATCCTCAATTACTGCAGTACCTATCTTTATATTACCAGCTCTTATCTCAACTATATCGCCCTTCTTAAGACTCGATGTTAGTCTTATGGTAGACGACTTCTTACCTTCCAGAATGTCAGCACCATATCTTTGCTTAAAGATTAACTTCTTAATCTTAGTCATGATCTACCCTAAAAGTTATTTAAGTATAGAGTCTATAAAGCTATGCAACTATCTCCTAAGATGTAGATTAAAGGATGCCCCTTTAAATCTACATCAATTATTCATTATCACTTAATTCTTGAAATTTCAACTCCTTCGACCTACTAGCTCTATAGCTTTCTATTATACTTTCTAGCTTCTCCTCAGTCAATTCTTTCTCTTTTCTCCTCCTTAATTCAAGCTCATTAACGTACCTCTTGACCTTAATTAATTCCTCTACGTCCTTACTATCTATGAGAATAATGTCATCATATATAGCAAACACATTATTAACTGTATTAACCGGCACTAAGTAATGATCTCTTAAACACTTAGCTAATTCATCAAGTCCCTGCGGTATTAATATTCCTATCTTTATACTCCTTAACTTATTAACTATGTTCTCATCGAAATCACCGCATGTCATGTTTCCAGAAATGTTTACATATATCACTTCATCAGTAAATTTACTGAACCTGTTAATATCACTTAACTTAAATACCTTAATTATTCTTACCTTACCGCAACTAATGTCTTGCAATAAATTACGAATCTTAAGTAATGATTCCTTAAGTCTTTCATTCTCGCTTCTTAACTCTTCAACATATTTAACTAAATTATTTAGTCTATGGATTAACTCATTAACCTTCCTGTCACGAAGTATATCCTTGCTTAACTCAGTAACTGTGATATTGAGTTTATATTCATAATCTCTTAACCTACTCTCTAGTTCCTTAATTCTCCCTTTTAAGAATGAATTCTCCTTCTCTAATTCACTTATTCTCTCACTTAGTTGTTTTATTTTCCTCTCCTTATCTTTAAGTTCATCTCTCTTACTCAATGCCTCGGAAATAAGTTCCTTTAGTACTTCATGTTTTACCTCTCCACTCTTACTTCTGCTTTCCCTTTCGATGTTGTATGTTATAATATCCTCAATAATTTTACTTAACGGTTCATTTTTAATAAGCTTGAGCTTATACTCCTGTAAGTTGCTTACCTTAAGACCCATTAACGCTATTCTTTCTTGAAGTTTATTCATCTTTTGCTCAAAACTCTTATATGCCTTTAATGCTGCAGCTAATGCGTCCCTCTCATGACTATTCCTTATAGTGATACCATATCTTTTTATGTAGTCCTTAACTATGAGTTCTTTCTCAGCTGTACTTAGTGAATGTGGTGGAACATATAGTTGGGCATTAAGTGTTGCAGCTAATTTTTTAACTACGTCAGGCACCGGGCTCTTATCCGTAGCAATAATAATTGCTATGCCTAGACGTGAAATTATTGAGAGTACTTCACTTCTATCTAACTCCTTACCTGATGTAATGAATATAGGTCTTGAATCTAGATCTATTACTGCTAACCCTGACTCTATCCCTGGATCATAACCAACTATTAGATATCTCTTACTTTCTGTATGTCTGCTTAACTTTATGAATTTACTACTCACTACAGGCTTTATGATTACCTTAACATCATAGCCTCTTAACTTACTTATAACACCATAGAGCTTCTCTCTATCCACGTACACTGTAAAGACTGCTCTATCAATGCCTCCCATACTTCTCCTGATCGTTAAGTCATAATCTATTCCGCGTCTATCAAGCTCCTCCTTAATTTTCTTCACAACTCTCGCTACAGCCGCACGCATGTTTCTCTGATACTTATCTGATCTTGACCCACCAGCGAAACCTCCACGACCCTTACTGACTATGATTTTCACTTTTTTCTCATAAAGTTCTAATCTTTTACCAAAGCCTCTCTCTGCGAGTAAGGCTATGACTATGGCCGTTTTTGTTGGGTCGAGCTTATGTAATTGGTCAACGCTTATACCTGCCTTACTAATAAGTTCATTAACACTAGTAAATTTATTTTCGTCTAAAGTAACTTGAACGATTTCCAGGTCTGGCGGCAGCAATTTCAGTACTTTAACTATGTTTCTGCTACTACCACCTAATTCATAAATGTTATCAGTAGCTAATACTGCAGGTCTATGTTCCCAAAGAATTCTAATTAATTTACTTAAACTAGCTTCATCAACCTTAACTATATTTCCATTCTTAACTATGGCTACAGCATATATGTAGTCTTTTAAAGACTCGCCACTAGATTTTATTATGTCAATGCCTACAGTAATCCTATTAGAAGTCATTAATCACCCCCTTAACATACTTAATAGCCTCATCAACATTGATATCAACTCCATATTTACGCTTAAAGAACTTAACTATATATTCAACATCTCTCTTGAGATAAATCCCATGAATCGGGTCATCCCTATACAAATATTGAGGCCAGTCAATAATATATGGGGTCTCACTTTCCCCTATTTCAACTATTACGTTATACTCACTTAAATCACCGTGTATTATGCCTAAGTTTATGAATGCTGCACGTAATGCATGTAATATCTTCTTTAATATAGATTCAGGATTACGTACACTTTTATATCGATAGAGCTCCACGCCCTCTATGTAATTAATAACTATAGCGTGCTTACTCCAACCCTTAACTTTAGGTACATATGGCGTGTAATTAACTAGATCTTTCAATGCCTTAAACTCTCTTTCTGCAGCTACCATAGACCTTATCATCCAGTTACTCTCATTAGTTAGGTAGGACCTAACTCTAGCTACCTTTTGGAAACTTATTCTCCCTATTTTATAGAATTTAACTGCAAGTAAGTTTCCGTCCTTATCTTTAGCAATACATATTTCGCTCTCCTTACCCATGCCAATCTTATCACCTAGGTATGCAATAATGTTTTTGTTAACTAAATCTCTTAATGCAATACAATCTAGACCTAAATACGTTAATCTATAGCCATGAAAAGGAGCTAAAGATCTTTTAATAACCTTTAACTTATGAAGTTTCCTTAACCTATTAGCTAGCTCCTTAGGTGGGAGATTAATCCTTCTTTCTATTAAATCTAGTGGTACGTACTCATACTTACCCAGTAATTTCTCAAATAAGTTAAGTATTTTGAAGTCTATACTATCTAGCTGTCTATATATTTCAGCAAGTAGCATGCCTAGCTAAACTACGGATTTAGAATTTATATAGCTTTAACATGTATAAAAAGCGTTCAGTCACCGACCTTTCATCATTAATCAGACCCGGTTTCACACATCATTAATACTTATTTAAAATAGCATCGCCTTACCTTCAACTATTATCTTGGTTAGCTCCGTTATCTTATCGAGTTCCTCGCTAATTATTCCTTCGATTTCTGACTTGAGGACTGAAAATGATGAATCCTCATCTGGTATTATCTTAGCTACAGCAGCTTGAGGTTCATTAATTGGGTGCCCTATCTGTGAAAGTAACTCTACGTAGACCTCCTTAACTTTCGGGACTTCCTTAATGATTCTATCAGCTATCTTTGAAGCAAGGACATTGTAGAGCTTGCCAACATGACTGACGGGATTCTTACCCGCAGTTGCCTCGAGACTCATAGGCCTTAATGGAGTTATTAAACCATTGGTTCTATTACCCCTACCCGTCATGCCATCATCACCGTGTTCAGCTGAGGTACCAGTAACAGTTATGTACACAATTTTCTTGTCAGGTTTATCAGCTGTGTTTAGTTGAACCTCTGTATCGTATTCGGGAGCAATCTTTGCTGCTAAGTCTTTAATTCTATTCATGACCTCTTCCTTAACTGATAGGTAATGATCTACATCAGGTATTAGCGAGGAAATCATGGCAGCAGCTACAGTTAATCTAATCTTCTTACCTACTCTAAGTCCCATTACTTTAACGTCCTCACCAACTTCAGGTATGCGTGTCTTTAAGTCCCTTGAATTTAGAAATCGCTCAGTCTCCAAAACTAGTTTTTCTAAATCAGTTAGCGGAGCAAAACCAACTCCTAAACTTGTATCGTTGGCTAGAGGCACCTTCTTGAGACCAAGTTCGTATACTCCTACAAGATCTGAACTCCCGCTTCTTATCATGTAGTCTATGACCACATGCCTATCAGGGTCTAAGAACCTAAAGTTTCTCTTAATCCACATCTTTACAGCGTTAATAACTAACGTACCTACGGGAACCCTCTCAACCCTCCCATTGCTTTTAATAACATATTCTGTGGCTCTCCCTGAAACAATTATGTATATTGGGTGAAGAACTTCACCACCACCAAAGACAGGTCTTGCCTGACCACCCACTAAAAGAACTTTATCCAAATTATGGTGAAGTATGGCACCATACTTCTCGAGATAATATCTTGATAGTTCAACACTAGATGCTTCAGCTGCAGCATCAGCCATATAGTCAGGATGACCTAATCCTTTCCTCTCTACTAATTCCACATATTGATCTGAGATAGGTTTTCTCTCTAATCTCTCCACATAGATGTTTTTAGGCATAGCTACTACCTAAGTGTGTAGAGGTGCAAATAAATTAAAAGTTTAGCTTAGATAGTAATGTAAATAATTCAACAATACACTCTAAGCGAGAATAGTATCAGATACTAATACCTTATTCCCTAATTCACTTCCCACAGTTACGATTTCTTACTATAATTAATTACAATATAGAGAATTTGACTTCCTCTAATAAGCACAGTACCGTACCTAGCTACAGGCTCTTCACTATCGCCTCTTAATTCCTCACAATCAACCATTACTACATTCATTGTGGAGTCCGTCATTATTAACTTACCTAAGTAAGCATTCCCATCCTTTATTTTAACAAGTACATCCCTATTTATTGCCGACCTTAATGTTCTTAAGGGACTTTCTATTCTGGCTGGTAACATAAACCTTACCTTAAAGTAGTTTGTCAGCAATTATATAAGCTTTAATTACCAATAATTCCATGTAGTTCACTTAAGGTATTCTTAAAGCATTAATTATATTTACCTCTAGATGAAACATCAATAAGGGTAGGTGAGGTTCTGTGAGCATGGAAGAGAGCAGAATAACAGTAGGTAATAAGCCTATACTAGACTATATAGTATCAATAGCAATACTATTTAATCAGGGAGTTAAGAGGATAGTAATAAGAGGTAAAGGAGACAATATATCGAAGGCTGTTGCTGTATATAACGCTATAAAAGAGAGAATGGGTGATGCTGTAAAACTTAATGATGTAAGGATAGGTAGTGAGAATAGGAAAGGAAAACTCACGTCATTTATTGAAATAGTAATTGAGAGGATAATATAGTCTACACCTTTACATGCTCACTGCTTGACCTTACTAATGTGACTTGGTGCCCCTTTAAAACAAAGACATGCGCTAACTTGATACCTACTAAGTCACCGTACACTAAGAGTAAGGCTTCATCCCTACTTAGCTTACCTACCTTAACATAATCCAGTAAGGTTTCTAACTCCCTAGTTAAAGTAGTACTCACAAGCTCAGGATAATTACTCTCTATAAAGTTGATTACTTGAGTACCTAACCTTGTAGGTATAACGTTTAACCTCTTCTTAGAGAGTATTATGTATCCATGTCTTAGATTGTTTTCTATTGCTTTAGCGTATGTACTAGGTCTACCTATGCCTCTTTCCTTCATTAATCTAATAACATCAGAGACTGTATATAGGGGTGACTTTGATGTCTTAATTATCTTTACGTCTTCAGGATTAGGTTTTAAGATGATTTCAGTTTCATCTTTAACATAACTTACTAGACTTGGTTTATCGATTAATGTAAAGCCGTGTCTTATAACCTCAACAGGTATCTCTACTCTAGCAATTTTCAACTTATCAACGAATACATCAGCTAACACATACCTAATCAGGGAGGGCTTCATTTGACTCATAATGAAACGTTTGAAGATTAAATTGTATAACTGCTTATGATAAGTAGTAATATTTGCTTGAATGTATGAATGCATTAACCTTTCTATACTGTCCTCAGGTTTTGTCGGTCTTATACACTCATGAGTGCCTTTCTCACCCCATGATCTAGGCATAAAATAAGTCATGAATCCCTCCCTATCAAGGAAGTCCTTAGCTATCTCTATACCCACGCTTGATACATGAGTACTATCAGTTCTATGGTACGTTATTAAACCTAATTCGAAGAGATCTTGAGCAATCCTCATAACTTTAGCTGGTGACAATCTAAGAATTCTCGAGGCATCACTTAGAAGGGTATCTGTCGTATAAGGTGGTTTAGGATTAACCTCTCTAACCTCTTCGCTCACTTTAACGATTCGTATACCGTATTTACTAATCATTTCAGCAAGTTTTCTCGCGTGATCAGCACTTGTCGTGAAGTACTTGATCCTTAAATCACCGACCTTCACTAATACTAAATAACCCTTATTCTCTAAGTAGTCTTTGTATCTATCAATGATCCATTTAAGTACAGGAGTC
This sequence comes from uncultured Desulfurococcaceae archaeon, assembly GCA_964486465.1. Taxonomy (GTDB): domain Archaea; phylum Thermoproteota; class Thermoprotei_A; order Sulfolobales; family NBVN01; genus CAZAMI01. The sequence goes on from CAZAMI010000003.1 coordinate 25,422, forward strand.
TGAACTCTACCCCCACCAAGCCAGTGCTTATTGAATTCTTTTTTCAATATGTTACTTATTTCAAAGCCTACTAATCGATCATCAACTCTTCTTACTATTTGAGCATTAACATTACCCATATCTATACTTCGGGGACTCTGTAAGGCTTTAATAAATTCATTCTTTGTTACTTCATGAAACTCTATACGATAAAACTTATTGATGTAAGGTCTTAAGGTTAAGAATACATCATAAGCTATTTTTTCTCCCTCCTCATCAGGATCTGTCGCAAGTATCACTTCATCAACTTCTTGAGCTAGCTTTCTTAACGCGTTAACTATGAGTCGACTATCCCTTATACGGATTGAACCACATCTAGGGCACGTAGAGAGCTCCTCAGTAAATTGATGACCACAATCTCGGCATTTCTTTATTGTTGTATATATGGGCGTTAATACGTCATTAGTTACTTTAATACCATATAGGCCCTCATCAACGACTAAGTCATATATATGACCTAGAGTCGGGGCTATAGTAGCTACAAGTATTGAATTATTAAGTGTTATAACAGTCTCATAAACTACATAATCACCTAAGTACCTCTTACCAGGAGTTCCAAACATTTTGGCTATGGTCTTAGCCTTAGTTGGCGACTCAACCACTATCAATACGGACTTTATGATGCTTGCTTCGTTACCCTTAAATAGTTCATTTCTACTCTCGATTTGCATTCTCTGGATCTTCTTAAGATCTAGATCCGTCAATCTTAGGGGCACGTATCTTAGCACGTAATATTTAATTCTCCTCATGAAGATGTTGAGTAAGTCGTCATCATCATAAAGCAGTATTACGAGCCCTAACGTCATGTGTTTATTAAGTAGCCTACTACACCTACCTGAAGCTTGTAGGTACGTCATTACATCAGGTATTAGCATGTAGTACTTACTGCCATATTTTACTATTATTGAATCCTCAAGAACCAGCTTACCTTTCTCATTAATATAGCTTATTATAAACTTCTCTACCCTATCCTTAATCTTAAGTGTTAACTCAACTAAATCACTTAATGGTGGATTCAACTCAATTCCTTTCTTCATGCTCATGATTATTGCCTTAATCTTTGATGGACTTAGCTTACTTATTGCCTTAATCAAGTTCTTCTCTTCATTACTTAAAACGTATGAATACTGTTGTAGTTGCTGGAGAATTCTAACTAGCTTTAATGGATTATTAAGAGCTTTGTCTAGGGGTACCATAAATTTGGGTATACCTACAAAGACTACGTTGTATATCCTCTTAGGCTCATCAATACCTCTAGTTAGTATTCCGTAGTATGTCGAAATACCTATTAAGACGTTAACCTCACCTTTCCTTAACCTATCTAATGACTTTCTACTTCTAGCAACTTCCGCTTTAATGCCTCTTCTCATAAGTTCATGCTCTACTTCCTTAGCTTTACTCGTACCGAGGTCCTTACTAACGAATATTAACGTTCCACCTATGAGCTTAGATATCAGATCAGCTAAGTTAACATTACTCAATGGCTCTACAACTTCAACTAAGTTCCTCATGTAATCAAGAATTGAGCCTATCTCAAATCTTAGTAGCTCCCTAAGTATCTTAGCTCTAGAGCCACGTGCTCTACCAGTAGCAGTAGCAATCAATAATTGACCTACTTTACTGTAATTTACACTCTTGGTTAATTCTAATTCAGCTTCATAAAGCTTATCTTGAATTTCCCTTAATTTATCATCCTTACCTAGTACTTTGTAAAATATGAACTCTTGTTTTAAATTAATTATTCTTAAGGCTAGCTTTATTGCGTTATCGCTTACCCCTAATAGTTTCAAAATTAAGTTTAAGATACCTGATGACTTCATTAATGCATCAAAATCATCAACGATTATTAAATTGAATGACATATTATTAAACAATTCTTTATTTCGATGTATGAAAGCATGTGTCGTAACAACTATTAAACCCTTATCTAGTGTTTTAAGTGAGTTATCAAATATGGCTTTCTTAAATTCATGTGAAGTCATGACTTCAACGTTATTTAAGTTTTTCTTTAAGATATTTAGTGATGTTACTAATTGATTAAGTAACTCAAGTGTAGGTACTATGTAGAGAACCTTACATTTCCTTGAAGCTCTAAATAGGGCATAAGCTTGTAATAGTGTTGTCTTACCAACACCTGTTGGTGCTATTAACGCGAAGGACTCACCACCGAGCATTCTTTTAGCCCATGATCTTTGAATAGACCAGAGCTCCTTACCGAGAACTCTTTTAAAGAAGCTTTCAAATTCACTTAATTCATCCTCTAGTAAGAAGACACTCAACATTCCTTTAATCTTGTTTAGTGCTTGTAGAGTACTTCTTAAATGATCCCTTGTATTCGTCTCTCTAACGTACACATTAGGTATGCAATTACTACATGGTAAGCCCCTCTTGAGTCTTCCCTCATGAATGGAGCCACCACAATTAGGACATAGATTCCTAATAATCATGCTCCTTAATACCGATTACTCTCTTAGTTATAGGTCATAGACTTATAAGATCTCCACCTCATTAGTTTAGGACCCCCTGAATTATTAGAGGTAAAACTGATAGATTTACTATGGATTAGAGTGTTAGATATGAAGAGGAAATATATATTCATAACGGGAGGAGTGCTTTCAGGTCTTGGTAAAGGTGTAACCGCAGCCTCAACAGCACTACTTCTTCAGTCCATGGGGTATAACGTAACAGTCATTAAGATAGATCCCTACGTAAACGTTGATGCAGGAACTATGAATCCATACATGCATGGCGAAGTATTTGTTACAGAGGATGGTGGTGAAACGGACTTAGACCTAGGACATTATGAAAGATTCCTCAATAAAAATCTAAGCAAGAAGAACAACATAACAACTGGTAAGGTTTACTTAACAGTTATAGAGAGGGAAAGAAAGGGAGATTACTTAGGTCAGACGGTTCAGATCATACCGCATATAACTGATGAAATAAAGAGAGAGATTAAGGAGGTGTCTAATGAGCAAGGGAGTGATATAACAGTAGTTGAAATAGGTGGTACTGTAGGGGATATTGAAAGTTTACCATTCCTCGAAGCAGCCAGACAGATGAGACTTGAAGAGGGAAGGGAAAACACTCTCTTTATTCATGTAGTATTAGTACCTAAACTATCAACAACTGGTGAGCAAAAGACTAAACCAGCACAACATAGCATTCAGGAATTAAGACGTATAGGTATTCAACCTGATATAATTATTGCTAGATCTATTGAGCCACTAACTAGGGAATCCAAGTATAAGCTATCACTTTATGGTAATGTTCCTGAGGAGGCAGTAATAAGTAATTATGATGTTGAAACCATATATGAGGTGCCATTAATATTAAAAGATCAAAATTACCACAAATTAATAGCTAAGATGCTCTATTTAGAATTTCGAGAACCTGAGTTAGATGATTGGATGGCCTTCGTAAATAAGTTAAAGAATCCTAAATACATATCCAAAATCGCTATGATAGGTAAATATACGAAACTTCGTGATAGTTACTTAAGCATTATTGAGGCATTAAGACATGCCTCAGCAGTCTATGGGGTTAAGACATTACTAAAGTGGATTGAGGCAACGGATATTGAACTGGGAAAGGTGAGTGTGGAGAACGTTCTTAACGATATTGATGGAGCAATCATATTACCAGGTTTTGGTGAGAGAGGTGTTGAAGGAAAGGTTAAGGCAATAGAGTATGTTAGAGAGGAAAACATACCAGCCTTAGGAATATGCTTTGGGCTTCAATTAATGGTCGTTGAGTTTGCAAGGAATGTTTTAGGGCTTAGGGATGCCCACACTACCGAAGTTAATCCGAACACACCACACCCAGTAGTTGATCTACTTTCAATGCAAAGAGGAGTCATATATAAGGGAGGGACTATGAGGCTGGGTGCTCAACCCATATTCATAAAGAAAGACACACTCGCACATAGAATCTACGGTAGAGATGTAATCTATGAAAGACATAGGCATAGGTATCAAGTAAATCCTAAATATGTAGATAAGTTTGAAAGTGAAGGGTTCATAGTTAGTGGCGTTGGTGGTGAGGGCTTTCCTGAGATAATGGAATTAAAGGGAAGTAAGTTCTACTTAGGTATACAAGCACATCCTGAATTTAAGAGTAGGCCATTAGCTCCTTCACCCATATTTCTTGCATTCATAAATTCCATGAATAAAAGGAAGAACAACGTTAAATAATACCGGAAATTTAATCATTAAGGCAATGTAGGGATGACTTCCTTACAAATCATCTGCGTTAAGATTTTAATACATGTATTATTAATCTTATGGGAAGTATTGTTATGGGTAGGTTTAAGGATTTACTTAAGGTTTCAAACACTAAGGTACTTCTATTAGGTAATGAGGCTATAGCTAGAGGAGCTATAGAGGCTGGTGTAGGTGTCGCTACAGCCTATCCAGGAACACCATCATCGGAAATTGTTGAATCACTTATGGAAGTTAAGGATGAGTTAGGTATTTATGTTGAATGGAGTGTGAATGAGAAAGTCGCTTTTGAAATAGCCTATGCTGCCGCTATATCTGGTGTTCGTTCCTTAGTAGCTATGAAGCATGTAGGATTAAATGTTGCAGCTGATCCATTCATGAGTAGCGCGTATACGGGAGTTGAGGAGGGTTTTGTTGTAGTTAGTGCTGACGATCCAAGTATGTGGAGTAGTCAGAATGAGCAAGATAATAGAATTTATGGTGTACATGGATACATACCTGTTTTCGAAACAGCTGTAGTTAGTGAGGTAAAAGATTTAACTAAGTACCTCTTCGATTTTAGCTCTAAGCACAAACATCCGGTCCTACTTAGGTCAACAACCAGAATAAGCCATACAAGAGCTCCTATACTATTAGGTGAGGTACCTAAGAAGTTCAAAACTAAAGGTGTCTTCAAGAAAGATCCCAAGTATGTATTAACACCTGCTAATGCCCGTAGAGATAAATTAGCAATGCTTGAGAGGTTCTCAAGGATAAGAAGGGAAGTTGAGAAGTTTCCTTTCAATAATGTTGAAGGTTCAGGCAGTAAAGCAGTAATCGCTTCAGGCATAGCTTACTCATACGTAAAGGAAGTGATAGAGGAAAATAATTTAAAGGACGTAATTACAGTCAAGTTAACAACAATATATCCATTACCGCATGGTACAATAGTTAATGTTTTAAGAGATGTAAAGGAAGTACTGGTAATTGAGGAATTAGAGCCCGTAGTTGAGTACCAAGTTAAGGATTTAATAGTTAGTGAGGGATTAAGCGTTAAGGTACATGGTAAAGACTTCACTGGATTACCATATGAACTTAATCTAAACAGGATTAGGGAATCTCTAAGTAAGTTCCTTAATGTAGAAATAAGAACTAGGAAAGATGTTCCAGAACTAAGACTGTTGGAATTACCTGCTAGACCACCTACGTTCTGTCCCGGATGCCCATATAGGCCCTTATTTTATGCTATAAAGATGTTTATAGTAAGTAAGAAATTACGTGTTGTAACACCTGGTGATATAGGTTGCTATGCATTAGCGAGTAATGAACCATTCAAACTTCAAGATGTCGTTATAGAGATGGGTGGAAGTTTAGGTGTAGGTAATGGTTTCTCTAAAGTACTTGACGATGTAGTTATATCGTTCATAGGTGATTCTACATTCTTCCATGCTGGCGTCCCTCCATTGATTAATGCAGTGTACAATAGGTCCAGATTAGTAGCTGTCATTTTGGATAATGAGGTAACGGCGATGACGGGACATCAACCATCGCCAGCTAGTAAGGTGCCTGAGAAGAGGAGGATATTAATAGAGGATGTTGCTCGAGGTATTGGTGTGAGATTTGTTAAAGTGGTCGACCCCTTCAGAATAGATGTAGTAAAGAAAGTCTTAGATGAAGCCATAGAGTTCACGAGAAAGGAGAATGAGCCAGCAGTTATAGTTGTGAGAAGACGTTGCGCATTAGAAGCTTTTAGGGAAATGCGTAGAGCAGGGATTGAGATACCCATTCATGTAGTTGATAAGGATAAATGCGTTGCATGTGGAATATGCTATAACTGGTTTGGATGTCCTGCAATCATACCTTTACCTGATGGTAAAGCAAGCATAGATCCAGGTCTTTGTATAGGTTGTGGTGCATGCGTTAACGTATGCCCTGTTAAGGCAATAAGACCTGCTAAGCCATATAAGGCCGAAGAATTAAACAAATACTGGTTCTAAGGTGATAAAGTAATGACGTTAAACATAATCGTTGTTGGTGTTGGAGGTCAAGGAATACTATCACTGGCAAGAGTAATTGGAGAGGCAGTACTAGGTAGCTCAGACTTTAATGTGAGTATAGCTGAAACCCACGGTCTTAGTCAAAGGGGAGGCTCCGTTATAACACATGTACGTATAGGTAAGGGGGTCTTTGCGCCAACAATTGCTGAAGGGGATGCCGACATAATGTTAGCACTAGAACTCATTGAAGCCTCAAGATACGCTCCATATTTAAGGCATAAAGAGTCCATAGCAGTAATTGATGACAGATTAATTAGACCTTCAATTCCTAAGGTTAGACTCCCGAACGGCGACGAGTTAATTAAGCATATCCAGGAAAGAGCCTATAAAGTATTCATCATTAAAGGATTTAAAGAGGCATTAAAAAGAGGATCACCATTAAGTGCTAATATGGCATTATTCGGGTTCATAACATTAATCTTGGAGAAACTTGGAGTTGTAAAGAGTGAAGTATCATCAAAAATAGTTTCAACACTTGGTAGAAGTGAGAGAGTGATTAAGGTCAATAAGGAACTCTATACAATAGGGTATGAGGAAGCAACTAAATTAGTAGGTAACGACGTCTTAAGTTTACTTAAAAAGAGATTACTGATTTAGATCTTAGGAGCTTTAGTAACGTTAAAATACTTATTAACATTTTATCTTAGTTTCCTGCTTTCTATGACTATCATTGTGGTAGTTCCTCTAACTTGAGGTATACGTCTAATTCTGTTAATGACTAAACGTCTTAACTCCTCATGGCTTTCGGCCTCAACTAATGCAACTATATCATACATACCATATACTTCATAAATTTCCCTAACACCCTCAACTTTAGCTAATGCATCCATAACTTCGCTCTCACTTCCTGTCTCGGTTGTTATTAATACTATTGCTAGGGGCATGGATACTCAATTATTAATGTATTAAGTGAAGTTAATAAGTATTGCTTCATAAATCAGCCG
>CAZAMI010000004.1:0-32129 GCA_964486465.1 uncultured Desulfurococcaceae archaeon
TTAGTGGCATTGTAAATAAGATGTCAAGGAGTAATAGGTCTAATAAGTTTAGGTAAACAAGTAAGGGTATTATTGGCATGTATGGTTCTAACATGCCCCTCAACTCGTCATGGGTCATCTCCTTCCTTATCTTGCCCCTAATCTCGTCAGCAATCTCTTTAAGTTTCACTATAGCTCGATCTGCTACTCTAAGACCTTTACTAGTAAGTCTTAAGACTCTCCTCTTAAATATCCAAAAACCTTTCTCCACTTCTTCAATAAGGCCTTCATTCTTTAGCTCATCAACGATCTTCTTAACGAATTCTTCACGAACCATAAATACTTTCGATAACTCCTCAATAGTATCTATACCATTAGCTATCGCGGCGAGTACAGCATCCTTGAAACTTAACTCAACTCGCATACCCTCACCATAATAACTTAAAATAGTAAGACAGTTTAAATATTAAGTAATGTCACATCACATAATGAGGAATTTAGATTAAAAACACCGTTAAGGATCTATACATTAGCTATAATCTTAAAACCTTTCTACTAATTCATTACCATAATTACTCAAGTAAATCCATTACTTACACCTACCCTCCTAACTACGCTATTCCTAGAACTAGTAACTTGCTAATGCTACTTCACATAATTTTAGGTATGACTTGCATTCACTCCATTAGTCGGCACTCCAAGAATGGTAGTCAGTAGTAATGAGATTTAACTAAGTATCTTAATAACGTTATTACGTACTACTTAGAGAATTACTGCTCTTACTCTTAATCACCATCACTATTTCAAGTATTGCAGAATTCCCCTTAGATACTTAGAGGATTACGTATTAACTCATTAATCTTTATAAACTGGAACGAACGTTTGTTCGGGGAAATACATGAGTGGAGAAGGTGATGTTGATGCTGTTATTGAGAGAATAAAAGTTCTTAAGTGGAGAAGGAGAGCGTTCATATTAGCTCATAATTATCAGAAGCCTGAAGTTCAGGATATCGCGGACTTCGTTGGTGATAGTCTTGAAATGGCTAAGAAGGCATTAGAAGCTGATGCTGATGTTATTATAGTTGCTGGTGTTTCATTCATGGCTGAAGTAGCAGCCATACTTAATCCTGATAAGATAGTCCTACATCCAGACCCTAGCGCTGGCTGCCCTCTCGCGGATTTCTTAACGCCTTCAATAATCCGTGAAGCCCGTAGTAGATATCCCAATAGACTAGAGTGTATTGTAAGCGGCTTAGAAGTTTCAAGAACAATCATCCGCGATAATCCGAGAACTGAAAGAAAAGACTCCATAAATACGTTCTATAATCCCGATATTGATCCTCAAGAATTAGATGGACTCAGAGAAATCATGTGGAGATATGTGGGTATAGTAAGAAGTGATGACATGCTCAGGAAGGCTTTAACCATGATTCACGACTTGGACTTACCTATGCAATTAAAGGAGTTAGCGAAAGGGATCATCATGTGTTCTCTAGTACGTGAAGAGTCGAGAGGTACACATTTTAGGGAAGATTATCCGTTCATGAAGAAGAGATTTGAAATTAGATCAAAGTATAGGTTAGGTAAATGCATATTATAACTAAGCTCGTAATATTTTAAAGAATCCCTTCCGAAAATCCATTATGGTGATTCTCACGCGTAGAAAACCCTCAAAGCTCCATATAGGTACTGCAGGAATACCTATCTCAACACCGAAGAAGACTACACCTGAAGGTGTCAAAAGAGTTGCTGAGTTAGACCTTGATGCCATGGAAATAGAGTTCGTTAGAGGTGTTAGAATGAGCGAGCAATTAGCTCTTAAGACCCGTGAAGTAGCTAATGAACTTAACGTGCTTCTAACAGTCCACGCACCATACTATATAAACCTCCTTTCTCCCGACGAATCTAAGGTCAAAGCTTCAATAAAGAGAATAATAGATAGTGCTAGAATAGGTTACCTGGCTGGTGCCTGGTCCGTTGTTTTTCACCCAGGGTATTATGGTAAATTAAAGTCAGATGAAGCCGTAAGGATCGTGAGAAATCATATCAAGGAAATAGTTAAGATGTTACGTGATCAAGGCATAGAGATATGGGTTAGACCTGAAATAATGGGGGGTTTATCCGAGTTTGGATCTCTAGATGAAATCCTTGAAGTAGTTAATGGTATAGATATGGCTGCACCATGTATAGATTTTGCACATCTATATGCGAGAACCCTAGGTGAGTATAATAATTACGAGAAATTTAGGGAGGTCTTAAGTAAGGTTGAGGAAAGGCTTGGTAGGGAAGCATTAGATAATGCTCATATCCATGTATCAGGTATGGAATATGGATCGAGGGGTGAAAAGAAGCATCTAAACTTTAATGAATCCATGTTTAACTGGAGGGATGTTGTTAAGGTAGTCAAGGAGTTTAATGTTAAGGGAGTAGTTATCTCAGAATCACCTAATCTTGAAGGTGATGCCATACTATTTAAGAAGGAGTACGAGAGCGTTTAGCCTAGTTAGGACTGCTTATTCATACACTTTACTTTACTATCTCTCTCCAAACATAGATTAAATCTCTTAGCAGCTTCACAAATCTTCTCTAAGGGTATGAAAGCTTTTGCACCACTCTCTAATTCAACAAATACGGATCTACCAACCACTTTAATCTTAGCTTTTTCACACATTAATTGCACCACTTACTTATTTGGTAATCCATTTCAGTAGTTGATTGTTTAAACAACGTTTTACTGATAGTATTTTTCCATATTTTGTAAGCTAATTAAAAATAATTTCTTTAATTTATTGGTTGCTTTCTCTCTCCTAGCTTAACCTCTCTTAGGTACTGTATTGCTGCTGATATACTGCCTGTTGCTTCAATAATTGGTCCCCACCTGATTCTAAACTTCGTTGGCACTAATGGTCTCACTCTCTTCTTCAATCTTCTAGGTACATAGGTTAACTCCATACCTTTAAGTCCGAATGAACCATCAATCATCTCAACAATTATGTCTCTCTCTATGAGGTTAACTAGTACTTTTCTTAGTCTATCCTCACCAGCTAGACCACTTAACTCTTTTCTTAACTCCTTCCAAGTTACTGGTCTGCCTTTCCTTCTGATAATGTTAATTACTAATTTCTCTAACTCCCTATCATCAGGAGCTCTAATAACAACTACATCCTCATCCTCGTAAACAACCTGAAGCTCATCCTCATCTTTACGGGGTAATTCCTTACCTATATGAACCATACGCTCCTACCCCATTTAAATATACTGTATCTACGTTAAAGTATTTAAGCTTATCTCTAGTATAACTAATCGATACATCTATGCTCTTTTAAGATTAGCTATTTAGAGTTCTATGAGGGTGATTTAATGAAGGAATTAACATTAATAGCTAAGCTTCCCTTAGTAAACAATTCACACTTCCTCAGGAAGTTATGGGTAATAACATCTTACTTGAAGGAAGAAGTTGGTGTTAGACCTAACCTAGTTGTTGTTAAAAGTGAGGATGGTAAACCCCAATTAATAGTTATGGATGAAGTAATTAGCCTATATAAAAGTGTTGAGGAGATAATTGAAGTAGTTGCTTCTAAACTATCTTATGATGTAAGTGATAAAGAATTCTTGGATAAGGTAGCTGGTGCCGCAACATATAAATAACGTATCAGCTAAATTAAGAATATTAAAGTACGAAGGAAGCCTCAGTTACAATATTAATATTAAAAACTTATTAATACCTAGGTAGAGATCAAAGTTGGGCATGTAAATTGCTAACTGATGTGAGGATGTTTGCCATTGAGTTACTGAGATCCTATAAGAAAATATTCAAGTATAGAGACCTAGAGGAGATAACGGGTTTACCAGCACCTGCTCTTTGGAGATACATAAATATGAAGATAATACCTAGTGTTGAGAGGGCTAAGGAAATAGTAAATAGATTAACATTACCTTCAGTTATTAACAGAATATTCGAGAACAATATAATAACTGTTGATGGAAATATATTCAATTTGTCTAGAATAATATACAATGTTAGCATCCTTAAGATATTCTCTTATCTTGCTTTTAGGGAATTTGGTGGATATGACATAACTGCTGTAGCTACAGTTGAGGTTGATGGTATACCTATAGCTGTTAATGTAGCTGATGCATTAAATGCAAAGTTAGTTATAGCTCGTAGGAGACCTGATGTTGGTATAAAGAACTATTACCAAACAAGCTACATAGCTAGAGATCCTCCAGCTGTCATAAACTTATTCCTACCTGTTGATTCCCTTAATGAAGGTGATAGAGTACTTATAGTTGATGACTTACTCAATACAGGTAGAACGAGTTTAGCCTTAATAAAGCTCATAAGAATGGCTAATGCTGAACCCATAGGGATATTCTCAATATTAGCTATAGGTAAGAAATGGAAGTACGCACTTGAGAAGGCAGTTAAGAAAATATATGTCATTAAGCAAGTAAATGTTGATGAACAGTCATAAGATATCAGAAAATAGTGATATTTTAATATTAGCTACTATACCAGCTACATCAATACTTATTGAAGCCTTAATACCCAATAAATTAACCACGGTTTCTTTTCTTGAAGGTATTAAGGACTTAAATATAGTTAAGTATTCATTTACAGCTACAACACTTGTACCGATATACCTTGATATAGTAGAGAAGGGCCTCAACAATATCATTATCGACGTATCTGAATACGTATACAAAGCTATTAATAACGTCATTAGAAACCCTTTCATAAACACGAATACAGCATTAGGTTATTTACTTTTGTCAATACCCTTAACGTACTCTATAGTAAGATGCTCATTGATGCTTGATCAAATAAAACTTACTAATTTAGATAACGTTAAAAACTGTGTGAGTAAAGTAACGATAAGCCTATTAAGGAGAAGTAGGGCTGAAGCTTTCTATAACGCATTAAGAATGCTGAGGCCATCATATAGTGATAGATTCGTAGGTGTAATACCGGATATTAATTATGTGGGTAATATTAAATTAAGCTTGTTTGAAGTTATGAGATATTCGGCCTACGTGGACTTACTAGCTAAAGAACTTATTGACGGGTATACCTTGACATTCATTACGACTAAAAGACTTAGCTCGTTATGTCGTGATATTGATATTAAGTGCCTATTTAATATAAGTAAAATTCATGATGAACTCATAGTCAACGCATTAGACTCGGAGGGTTTCAAATTTAGAGGTTTAACATATATGAGAATAATTCAAGATCTTGTTAATGAAGGTTTTAATAGCGAAAGTGTTAGAGAACGAGTTAAATCGTTACTTAGAAGCGAGGATTTAAACTTAGGAACCATATCTGATATACTAGCTAACTCAATAACTTTATACTTGGTTTTAAGGTTTATTGAGAATGTAAGGCGAGATCATGAAGCTAGCATACGTAGCTAGGTTAGGTCTTAAAGAATTCCGAGCTATAAAATTTATTAATAAACTTACTGAGCATTATGACCTTGTGATTTTAGGTGGTGATGGGACGCCGAATCCGGAACACCTAACTCGGGATAAGGTATTAATAGTTAGTGGTGATGAGGATGATATATTAATAACTAAGAAGGCAAGGGAATATGAAATACTTATGGATGGAAGAATATATGACTTTAAGGGATTGAAGATAGCTGGAATAGGGGGTTTACAGCCACATCAGGATATTAAGAGAATATTAAGTGAGGATAGTAAGATTGATATTTTAGTATCTCATTATCCTCCATACGGATGTTTAGATACCGTAAGAGTGGGTCAGAGAGATGTAAATATAGGTATTATGGAACTTAATGATGTGTTAAGTAAAGTAAGCTTACTAGTCCTATTCACTCATGTTGAAGTTCTAGGAGGTGTTTATCTTAAGGGTAACATAATAATGTTAGGGCTTAATGGTGGAATTGGAAGGTATATTGAAGTTACTGATAAGGAAGGACTAAATATAGGATTTAACAGTCTAAACCTCTTTAGCCATTAAATAGGCATCTTCACCGTCTAGATAATAGTACTTTATTATTTTAACTATTTTGAAGTCTAACTTCTTGTAAAGACTTATGGCTGGTTCATTACTAACTCTGACTTCTAAATATACTTCATCGACACTATACACTTCCTTAAGCCTCTTTATAGCTTCAGCCAATAATGCCTTACCTATTCCCCTCCTTCTATAGTCAGGATGTACGGCGATACTTATTATGTGGCCAAGTCTTCTCAACATAGGTTTTATATGTCCAAAACCATGTTCAACTCTACAGATAATGTAGCCTACTACCTTAGAATTAACTTCAGCAACTAAGAATGCCTTACCCCACATTATTAAATGATCACGCCAAAAACTCTCAGGATAGTGTTCAGGTAGTGATATCATATTTATATTAATTACATCCTTCAAGTCACTTTCTTTAGCCTCTCTAATAATGTAGTTGCTAGGCAAGTCTTAATCGCCTAAATTAATTTATTAATTTCTCTTTTAAGTTTAACAAAGAGATGAGGTGTGACTCATTAATGGAAAAGTCAGAATTTCCTCATCCTGTAGAGGAAATCAAAGGAGCTTACTTTGATATATATGAAGGAAGAACTTTAATTTTTGGCTTAACATCTTCTGCAGCAATATATAAGTCCATAGATGTGATGAGGGAACTAATACGTAGGAATGCTGAAATCGTAGCGGTCATGAGTAAGGAAGCGACTAAACTTATCTCACCGACGTTAATTGAGTGGGCTATAGGTAAGAAGGTCTTTACCGAATTTGGCGGTGAGGTAGGCCATATATCATTAGGACGCATGGCTTCATCAATGATTATTTGCCCCGCAACTGCTAACACTATAGCGAAAATAGCTATGGGTATAGGTGATACACCAGTAACATTGACCGCACTTAGCATACTAGGAAATAATAAGCCGCTAGTCATCGTACCCGCAATGCATTTTAGTCTCTGGTCATCACCGACCTTTAAAGAAGCACTTCATAAGTTGGTGAAGTATGATGTAGTCATAGTACCTCCCAAGATTAGCGAGGGTAAGGCAAAGATAGCTGATATGGAAGACATAATAGCAGCTACTGAAGCAGCCACACTAAGAGGTAAAGACCTAAGTGGTCTTAACGTTTTAGTAACAGCAGGTCCTACTAGGGAATACTTAGATAGTATTAGGTACTTAACTAACCCAAGCAGCGGAAAGATGGGCATAGCCATTGCTAGAGAGGCATACTTTAGGGGGGCTGATGTAACACTAATACATGGACCAGTATATACGTCTGTACCCCATTACATTAAATCAATCAATGTTATGAGTGCTGAGGATATGCTAAAGGCGGTAATAAATGAGGTAAAGAGGCGTAAGTATGACGTAATAATAATGGCTGCAGCACCAACAGATTTCAGGTTTGATAAAGTGATTAAAGGAAAGATAGAAAGTAGTGAGAATATCGAGGTAACTCTAAGACCTAACCCTAAGATATCGCTGGAGGTTAGGAAATATTTTGAGGGGTTAATTGTAGGTTTTAATGCTGAGTATGCTAAGGGAGATAAGAACCTCCTTAAAGAACACGCTATAAGGAAACTCCATGAGAGAGGGTTTGACTTAATAATAGCTAATGATGTGAGTAGAACAGATGTAGGATTTGCATCAGATTTTAATGAAGTCTTAATTGTGAATGGTAAAGAGGTTGCTGAAGTACCTAAAGCACCAAAATCTGTCATAGCGAGAATAATACTTGACAGAATTAAGGTGATGATACATAATTAAGATACTAATACCTCATCATGTAAGTGGATTTTGGATACCAATACTTAAAAATAATCCTATATTCTCAGGGTCGCTTGGCGTTGGTTTAACTCTATACCCGCCAGCTAAGTTTATAATAAGTTATGACGAGGGATACCATAAGTGCAGGTTCATATTTAATGATAGATGTATAGATATGTTAGGGTTACTGAGAACTATAGATGCAATTATAGATGCGAATAATAAATATAATGTTATTATTAAAGGCGCAAGTATAGGTGATCTAGGACTAGGCTATGGGCTTAGTTCAGCCATAGCTATAGCCTATTCATATGCCAAATTAATTACTGAATCAACGAGACATCCGATAAGCTTAACTAAAGCTAGTATTGTAGCACATATTGCTGAGGTAATGAACCTAACAGGCTTAGGTGATGTTATAGCGGAAACATATGGTGGAGGCCTAGTAGTAAGGTTAAGACCTGGCCCACCATCTATAGGTGCTATAGACTCCATACCATTAAGTAATGTTTATGTCTTGATATGTGAGCTAAGGAGGGCAGTGAAGTCAACTCCTCAAATGCTAATCGAAGGTCTTAATGAGCAAGTTAAATTTGGATTGATAGCTTACAAGAACTTCATTAAAAACCCAAGTATTGAATCATTCCTAAATGAAGCTTATAGATTTAGTAAGGCAGTAGGGTTTCTAACACATGACTTAGATAAGAGAGTTAAGATGGTGTTAAAGCCTTACTTGAGGCAAGGATGTGTTCTAGGCTACTATGTAAAGAAATCCTTACTACTCATACTTACTGAGGGTGAATGCGTTAATGAAGTTAAAACAGCATTAGGTAGTTTTTGTAAGCCTAAGCTATTAACTCCTACGCAACTAGGTACTCTGGTGTTGGGAAATCTTGATAAAGATACCAAGAAATCACCCCAGATATAAGTCATTAATGATTAGAGAGAAGCTTATCGAGGGTTTTAAGGAAGGCTACGTAGTACCTGAGGGCTTGATAGCCCACGGTCGTGGTGAATGTTTCGACTACCTCATAGGTGAGGAAACTATTGAGGCAGCAAAAATAGCTACAAGAGCTGCTGCAGCACTCCTCCTACTTTCCAAATATCCCGTCATCTCCGTTAATGGTAACGTTGCTGCATTAGTTGCTGAAGGCATAGTCAGACTTGCCGATGAACTTAATGCTAAGATAGAAGTTAATCTCTTTTACAGAACTGAAGAACGTGCCAGGAAGATAGCCAATAGGCTAAGGAGATTTGGCGCTAGTGAAGTTTTAGGAGTTGATGACGCCACAGTAACTATACCTGAACTATTCAGTGAGAGGAGAAGAGTCAGTCCTAAGGGTATACTAATTGCTGATACGGTACTAGTAGCTTTAGAGGATGGTGATAGGACTGAGGCTTTAAGGAAGATGGGTAAGAATGTCATAGCTATAGATCTAAACCCCCTCTCAAGAACCGCCAGAGCGGCTAATATTACAATAGTAGATAATGTAGTTAGAGCCATACCTAACCTAGTAAATGAAGTCAGAAAGTTAAAGACGGAGGGCAAGGAGAGATTACTAAGTATAATAACTAACTACGATAATAATGAAATATTAAGTATGACTCTAAAACATATAGTTAATAGGCTTTTGAGACTTAGCGAAAACAAAATAACGTTATTTTAACTTTAAAGACTAGCTAAGTTTAATGCTCTTAAGTTTCTCTTTCAGCATTATGTTCAACCTATCGTATTCCTCTTTAGACATATGATAGTAATGCTTTTCCTCAGGGAACACACCTAATTTTACATCGCTAATGTATCTTCTCATAGCTTCCTTAAAAAGTTCATAACCATTAATGTAGGTCTTAGCGAAGGGTGGTGGATTAGGGTTGATGCCAAGTAAATCGTGAAATACGAGTACTTGCCCGTCACAGTATGGACCTGAACCTATGCATATGGTCGGTATTTTAATCAGCTCAGTAACTTTCTTAGCTACTTCCGCTACAGTGAATTCAATAACTATAGAGAATACCCCTGCCTCCTCTAACGCCTTAGCATCCTCGATTATTTTCATAGCGTCATCAGTTGTCTTACCCCTTAACTTATAACCTCCCAACTGAAGATATCTTTGTGGATTCAATCCTATGTGTCCCATAACAGGTATTCCCGCCTTTATCATTGCCTCAACCTTGTCAATAATTTCAATACCTCCCTCAACCTTAACTGCATCAGCACCTAGCTTTACCAGCTTACCTGCATTTCTGACTGCCTCATTCTTACTAATTTCATAGCTAAGGAAGGGCATATCAGCAACAACTAATGCCTTGGGTTTAGCATTTAACACAGCCTTTAAATGATGAGCTATTTGGGGTAAGGTAACTGGTAATGTTGACTTATACCCCATTATAACCATACCTAGTGAATCACCTACTAATATACCGTCAATGCCTGCCGCATCAGCTATTAATGCTTGGTAATATGTATAAGCAGTGACCATTACTATCTTCGTACCTTCCTTCTTCATTTTAATAAAGTGATGAGGTAGTACTTTACCTTTCAAGATCCTTAACCTATTAGTTATAAAGTAGTAAGCTATATTAGCTTGACTACTATTGTACTCGTCAACATCAGCTAGTTTTACTGAATCTTGCCTGAAGTTCTAATGCTTTAATAAGTAAATATAACAGCTCATTTACTGGAGCTTTAAGGTTTAACTGCTTCGAAATTCTAACTAAAGCACCATTAATATAGTCAATCTCAGTTTTACCCTTATGCATTAAGTCCTGATACATTGATGAATAATTATTCTTAGTTTTATTAGCTACATCTATTAATTCAGATTTTGGGTCTCCAGGTAAGGTAATCCCCATATTTTTAGCTATTAGTTCGCCCTCTGAGACTGCTCTTAATGCTAACTCCCTAGCGTAACTATTCTTAATAATGACTTCATTCTTTCCCCAAAGTATTGCTGTTACGGGGTTTATCCCGGCATTCACTAATAATTTTTGCCATCTATAAGGCTCTATATCATTAACAATAACTACGTTAAGTATGTTAAGGAGTTTAGCAACATCATATAGTATACTATTCTTAAGACCCCCCTTCTGGCCTAAATAGCTTCTACCACCACCAACATATTTAAAGGTATTGCGATCAATTTTATGAACTCCATGATTGATAACTAAAGCTGCAACCCTATGTAACCCAATACGGCTTTGAGCATATTCGAATGACCCTAAACCATTCTGGCATGTGATTATCATATCAAAATTTCTTAATTTAGTTAATAATTCATTTAATGCATTATTGAAGTCATAAGCTTTAGTACACATGAATACAACATTTAGATGTTTTACCTTGGGTATATCATTATACGTAATTGCGTTAAAGTACACCCTTAACTCTCTCCCATCCGGTAATCTAAGTTTACGACCTTGAGCTTTAACATCCTTAACCTTGGATGAGTTCCTAAGGATTACATAGGGAATTAACCCGGATTTATTAAGTGCATAGGCTATTAAGGTACCTATAGCTCCAAAACCCACTATACCTATTCTATAGTTCCTCATTATCTACCTCTATCCTCACATCATTTAGGGACTCATTCTTAATCATACTAACTCGTTTATCAAGTTTCATCTTAACTATAACATCATTGGTCAACTTTACAAGCAATTTAAACTTAAGTATGAAATCCCTATATCTTTCACTATATTTTAACGCATTCTTAACTATTAGTGCTATATTCGGTAGCTCATTTATTACTATGTCCATGAGTCTCTCCCTATCTCTTAGAGTTAATTTAACCTTAGATCTTAGCCTTTTTAACTCTGTTAGTATTTTATTTATATCAATGATCTTAACTTGGAGATCTAAAACCATTAATTCAGGATCGTCTACCACATCCTCCTCACCGCCTTCATAGATCTTTAAAGCTTCAATAATAGCCTCCTTATTTACGAAGCTCCACCAATGCTGTGTTGATGTTCTATATGTTGTTTCTATTATACCGTACTCCCTCTCCATGACTCGAAGTAGCTGTGATGGGTTGTATCTGATGCCCTTCTCTCTAAGCTTTCTAATCAATCCCTTAGTGTCAAAATCTCCTGGCGTGTACTTACCGCTAACACTATATTCTTCAGAGACTTCTAGAGCGGTCTTAAGAACGTGGAATGCCTTCTCGCCATATCTTAAGAGAAATTCTGAAACTATTGATACGTCAATAGAGTACATTCCCACACCAAGTAATGTCTCCATTTACTAAATTAAATGAAGTGAAACTTGAGGTATGAGGTCTTCATATTCACTTAGGTATTACTTACCTATGTATGCATCAATTAATTAAGGAGTTTAGAGGATATGTTGTGAGGTATAAGGCTTAACTATGAAGTATGTAGTTAAGCTAAAGAATGTTAAGAAGTCCTTTGGTAAGACTCAGGCGTTAAGGTCAGTTAGCTTTGATGTTTATGAGGGTGAAATATTTGGATTGATAGGACCTAATGGTGCAGGTAAAACAACAACACTGAGGATAATATCCACCTTAGTAAAGCATGATGGTGGTTACGTTAATGTCTTAGGTTATGAGCTACCCAAGTATAAGAATTATGTTAGGGGAAGGATAGCGTATTTACCTGAAGATGCTGGTCTCTATGGAAGACTTACTGGATGGGAGAACTTGCTTTACTTCGCAATGATATATAGTAAAAGAGGAAGGGAGGCTATAGAGATGGCTAAACTAGGTGCTGAGATATCAGGCCTTTCACATAGTGATCTCCATAGAAAGGCTAGCGAATATAGCAAAGGTATGACTAGAAGAGTGGCTGTAGCTAGGGCTTTAATGACTAAAGCCCCTCTGGTCATTCTTGATGAACCAACCACAGGTCTTGATGTCTTTTCATCGTATGGTATAAGGATGATAATAAAAAAGTACGCTAAGGAGTTAGGAATAACCGTAATACTCTCATCACATAATATTCTTGAAATTCAGTATCTATGCGATAGAGTAGCATTAATAGATAAAGGTAGGATAATAGCTGTAGGAACGCCAAGGGAAATACTAGAAAAAGCGAACGCCTCGAATCTGGAGGAGGCGTTTATAAAGTTAGTCGGTGGTCCACATGAGTAAATTGTATCCGATAATATGGAAGGAATTACGAGACATGATAAGAGATGTTAGAACTTTAGTTCTGATAGCCTCCTTACCACTCATCGTAATGCCTTTAATGAGCATATCCTCAATCTATATGCAACAGTTACAAGTAAGTACGGTTTTAATAGTAGATGAGGACCATAGTTATGCTTACATACCATTCTTAGGCAATATAAGCACTAAGGATATAATTATGAATATCTCCTACCTCTTAAGAATTAACGGTTTTCAGTCTAAAATCATTGAGAAGGGCGTCATAACAGCGCATAAGGAATATGAATACGATTTACTCGTGATAATACCTAAGGGCTTCATAAATAATCTTACATCCTTTACTCTTAAAGCTTATGTAGTAATAAAGAAGGTAGTAGGTTCTCCGAGAGCTGACATAGCTGAATCAATAATTAATTATGTTCTGGGAGACTTCTCAAGAAAAGTTTCTAGGGCAAAGGTAAAGTACTTGGCCACACTAGCTAAGATAAAGATTACCCCTGAATCTGTTCTTGAACCTCTAGGTATAATCACAACGATAGTTAAGCCTACAGGTACTCCAGCATCACCTGGGGAGGAGTTTAAGATTAGGTTAGCTAGGTTAATGGCGTTTAGCTTAATATTTGTTACAACACCATCTATAGCCTACATAAATGACTCAATAGTGGGTGAGAAGGAACGTAAAACCATTGAGGCATTACTAGCAACGCCCATACCTAGGTATTCATTAATCCTAGGTAAGGTGTTTACAGCCTCCATAGTTGGCTTAATAGCTGGTTTAAGTGACGCATTAAGCTTAATACTATTCTTCGTAATTCCATCGATACTTTACGGCTTTAACATACTTTCATACTTAACACCTAACTTAATAGCTATACACGTAGTAGCTGTTTACCTATCCATATTTACTTCATTGGCTATAATAACGCCAATAATAATTAGATCAGGAAGCTATAGGGCATCTCATGTTGCATCATTAACTGTAGTTAGCTTAGCTTCAATAGTGTTCTTCATGGCATTATATGTAGATATAGATAAGTTAATTCTCGTAGCAAGATACGCACTATACGCAATACCGTACACCCATGCTGTATTAATGATTAAAAATGCTGTTTTAGGCACAATTACTGATGTACTCATTCACGCCTTAATAATAACGATAATTTCATTAGCCTTACTCCTACTTGCCATCAAGCTATTCAGTGATGAAAGGATAATATACTCTAAAACTTAAAACAAGTAGTCCCCTAAATTAAGATGAGGTAGTAATTAAATGAAGTTAAGATCATTAGTTTCCAATAAGCGTTGGGCTTTAATGCTATCGATTAGCATCTTGATAATATCGATAATTATTGGTTCATACTTAAGGCTCTATCCTGTCTTCAACGCTGAGAGATTAGGTTACAAGCCAACACTCTATGAGATGGATCCATACTCTGAGTACTGGATAGCTGAGAAGTTATATAAGCATGGCCTAGCATATTTTAATGAGTTAACTAGGGATAATCATGTAACTAAGATATTTTGGTATCCATGGGGTAGAGACTTCACTAAAAGTGAGCCACCACTACTTGCTTCATTTAGCGTAATCACATACTATATAGCCCACACTATTAACCCCTCCTTAACTCTATATGAGTGGATGGTATACTTACCGGTGCTTTTCTACATTATAACAGTCATAGCAATATACCTATGTGCACGTGAGCTCTGGGGTGACATACCTGCTGCGGTTGCTTCATTAGCGTCATCATTAATATTTGTCAGTAGGCATATTGCAGGTTTCACTGTTAAGTATGCTATAGGGATTCCATTCTTATTCCTTTCAGTTCTATTTCACATTAGAGCAGTAAGAAGAGAGAGCTGGATTGATGCGCTATTAGCTGGCTTAATGTTAAGCATAACTGCGAGTGGCTGGGCTGGGTTTAATTTAGTGTTAGGTGCTATTGCTGTTCAAGTAGTGCTACTTCCATTCATAAAGAAAATATCATTAAAGGATCTAATGTTAGTGATAATTGAGTATGTTCCCCTTTCATTAACGTTAACGTTCATACCCTTCTACGGAGGCGTAACCTATCTATATAGGAGTGCTGGTTTAGCTATACCAGCCTCATTATTAATGCTACTCATAAGTTGGGGATTACAGAAGCTCTCAAGCAAGAAAGAGGTAATAATCACGGCACCGATATTGAGGAGGTATAGAGTAATATATTTCCTGCTAATAGTTCTGTTTATCGTGGGAGGACTATCATTACTTAATGCTGGATTTATAGTGATTAGAGGTAAGGCATTGGCTGCTTTAGGCTTAAGAGGTTTAGCGCACGTGATTGTTGGCACGGTTCAAGAGTATATTCCTGCCGATCCTCAGGACTTCATGTACTATGAGGGGTCTTTGATCATAGTTACCATACCCATGCTAGCATACATAGCTTATAGAAGCTTTATGAAACGTGAACCGCAATACCTCTTCATATTAACGCTTTACATATTATCCTTAGTAGCTACAATTAACGTTTCATACTTCTTCGCATACTTAAATTACTTGACAGCACTCATCTCTGCCTCCTTTGTATATATACTAATTAAGGATGTTGTATCAAGCGGTAGATTAGCTTTCAAACGTGGTTGGTTTAGATCATTAATCTCAATAATATTAACAATAATATTCGTAATAGCGATAATTGCTCAAGGAGTTACGGTATGGGCAAGAATGTACAGGAGTGTCGTACCTACAATAATTGAGGGAGGTGTCGGCTTAAGTACAGATGCTCCCGTATGGATTAATGCTTTGAACTGGATAAGGAACAACACACCAGCTAATGCTGTATGTGTTGCTTGGTGGGATTATGGATACTGGATATCAGTTGTTGGTGAAAGACCTTCAGTAGCAGATGGAGCAACACTTAATGCAACGCAGATAGAGTTGCTAGCTAAGGCATTAACAGGCTCTGAGGAGGAGGCATATAAGATATTCACTAAGTACTTTAGGATAGATCTAGACAAGTTATATCTAATAACGTATGAGTTCTACTACGTAAATCCTATGCAGGGCTACGTAACTTTAGGACCCTTAGTCTTCGGAAGAACTCAGTTAGGTGCTGATGCCGCTAAAGGTATATCAGCTATATATAGAATTGCTGGCAGGACACCTCCGGTATTCGCTTATACACCACAGATAGGTAATAGACCTCTAGGTGTAGTAGCGTATCTCCCCAGATGGAGTGATCCTAGGATCCAAAATGCAACTCTCTATAAGATACTAATAAATACTGCATACGAATTATGGGGTAAGAATGGATATAAGGTTGTAAGTCTTTACGAAAATCCGCAGAATCCCGTAGAAATACCAAGACCTGAAATGAGGATATTTAAGCCTGTATATATCTCCTTAGCTAACGTATTTCCACAAGCTAATGTGTACTTAGTACTCTCAATATATAAGGCAAGTGCAGGGTAAAGGTAATGGATGTAAAAGACCTTAACTTAAAGTACTTAGGTGAAGAGGTAATTGAGTGCATAAATTGTGGTAAGAGATCTTTTAGAGTAAGGTATTACCTATATGAAGTACCTTACTTCGGAACTATAGTACTTGAAGTAGGCATATGTGATGAGTGTGAATTTAGGAGGAATGACGTTTCCGCGGTGGAGATAAGCGAACCAGCAAGAATAGTTGTTAAAGTCAAAAGAAGAGAGGACTTAAACGCATTGGTCATAAAGTCATCTAAAGCATCAATAATGATTCCAGAACTAGGTATAGAGGTAAATCCTGGTCCTGCAGCTCCAGGGTATATAACAACTATTGAAGGTATTTTAATGAATGCTTTAGATATCATACCTTTAGAATGTTTCGATGAGGGGAGCCCTTGCTATTTTAAAGTTAAGGAGATTAAGGAAGCTATTGAAGGCAAAATACCCTTCACATTAATAATAGAGGATCCAACAGGTAGAAGTGATGTTAGAGGTAAAGGTTTAAGCATTACTAGAGAGAAGCTTACTCAATCTTGATTTCGAATTCTCCACCTTTAGACTTAACTTTAGGTATCTCAACCTCTAATACACCATTTCTGTACGTTGCCTTAGCTCTCTTTATATCAACCTCGGTTGGTAGATCAACTTCTTTATAGTACTTCCTATGCTCATTACTAGCTCTAATTATTAATCTTCTACCTTGAACCTTGAGTTTTATTTTATCCTTCTCTACACCCGGCATTTCTGCAATTATCCTGACTTTATCACCTTCATCTAACACATCGACTAGAGGCTCCCTCTCCTCACTAATTTCGGTAATCGATGGTCTTGCTCCTCTTCTCCTCCTCACATTACCAAACTCCTCAATTCTAGGTATACCATCAGGCCCTATAGTTATTCTAAAGCCGTAAACGAAGGGTCTCTTAATCTCCTCTCTAGGAACACCGAATCTCTCAATCTCCCTTATAAAGTCTTGAAATTCCTCCTCAATCTCCCTTAATAGGTCATCAAATATATCAAATATTGACTTCCTTCTCCTCCTTCTTTCACTCACGACTTTATCACCAAAGTACAATATACCTCAGAACTTAAATAGATAATTAAACTAAATATGCAATAACGTAATCACTAATACCCAATCTTATGAGATCTGCCGCATCAGGGTCTATACTCACAAGTTCCATGAAATTATCTGTTATACCTTCACCTAAATCCACGTTTACGCTTTTACATTCAAGACTCCCAACTTTAAAGCCTCCAGGTTCAATATCAAGTATTAACTTCTTTTTAACTCTCATACTAGGACCTAGAGGGGTTATTACATAGCTGAACCACATAACCACTACCAAGCTATAATACTTAGTACTCTTAAATGTATCAGTGGATTTGTGGGGTATGTGTCATTAAGCTTAAATTAAAGTATGGTATATATCAACACCTTCGGTGGGGCTGTTTTGAGCATAGACGTATTTGTGATAGTTAATGGTTCAGAATTAGGTGAATACATACTAAGAAAGACATGGGAAGTTGCACAGAGGATATTTAAGGAATATGGTGTTAAGGTGTTCGTTATACCTTACTATTCAGTAAAGGCACCAGTATCGATAATAATAAATGGTGTTGAATACGTGATTCATAGGAAATTGAGCTTTAAGGAACTCATGAATATGATACTCTCGGCTGCACCATTAAGTAGTAGTGAGGAAGGTGAGGTAGCAGCTATAGGGCTATGGGGCTATAGTGAGGATAGGAGCTTAGGAAATGCGGAAACCGCCTAATAACTTAATTCTCTAGTACATCGCAAATCCAGACATCTTTCCATGACCCTAATCTACCCATGAACTCAATACCATAACCTCTCAAGGTATTCATGAAGTCATTAATTTTACCTCTAGATTCACCTAAGATAGCGTATCTCTCAAAGTGGTCTCTATAAAAGTAGATACTCTTGAAGTTAGTAAGTACGTTAAGCCTTCTTAATTCGCTCAATATCTTAGAACTTAATTCAGGTTTAAGTGTATCTAACGTTATAGGAGATAATACGTAAATAAGTACGAGATCGTTCAGACCATAAACATAATTCATTGGTAACATAAATATTAATGCTGTGAGGAAACCTTTCTTTCCAACCTTAATTACTTTAGATTTCTCAAGGCTAATATCTGATTTACTTGCTATTAACGTCATTATGTATAGTGATACATAACTTAATCCTAACTCCATATCACTTACTCTTTTAACATTATTGTCCATTGTAATAATCTTTGATGTAAAGTAAGGAAGAGGTAGTGTGTTAACTATTTTAGCGTATCTTATCTCTTTCCTCCATCCTACTTTTATTACTGATCTATCCAAGTGTATGTATTTTATTTCACCATATATTTTACTAACATTTACAACCTTGCTCTTCAACTTCCTTAACATGGAGCACCATCCGTTAAGTAGCATATATCCCCCTTCGCTCATCGTATCGAGCCAGTTAATTTGAATGGTGTCAGGAATCCTTGAGGTAATTTTATCTGTGAATCCGTCCTCACTGCCTACGACCTCAACTATAGGTTTAACTTGAACGTATTTCTCATCGTTTAATATATAGCATTTACTTCTTGTTAGTATTGGTAACCTATCAATACATTTACCAGCGAAGTCCCAACCGTATAGGCTACTACCACCTTCCCATACATCGATAATTACGTGAGGCTTTATGTGTCCTTTATAGATAGCAGTTAAAGCTGTAAGTGACTCACCCAAAAATACAACTTTGCTTAATTCATCAGTAAGTACATGATTATTGAATCTCACTTACCCTCCTCACCTCTTTCTTTAACACTAATTCTCTTTTTGAAAGATGATAATCCATGTGTTCTCATGTGATGTATCAGGTCATTGAGAGTGAAGAATGTAATTAGATCCTCGCTAACTACGTTTGTTTCCTTACCTTCAGGACATATAGTGTCGATATTATTACATATAGGGCATAAGTACATCTTAGTAACGAGGTCTTGACACGTAACTATTTCCATACCATCAATTACGACTTTTCTTCTAACCCATCTAGGCTCCCAATAAAGCGCCAAAACTTACCCCGAATAACTAGGCTAAGTTAGCACATATATGAATATTTATCATGTGGAGAGAATCAGCTAATCCATTCTACTAGGGCATCCTTGCTCCTCATAGTGTATGAGTCCTTAATAAAATGCTTACTCAGTCTTCAGTAAGCCATCCTTAGCTAATTTATAAAGTATTGCTTCCCTAATGAATTCACTCTTACTCCTAAAGTAGCCACTATTCACTAATCGCTCTATCTTCCTTAGTGTGGTAATATCTATTTTAAATGATATTACCGAGGTCTTCAAGTAACCCACACCTACCGTAATGCTCACCTACATGTTTATAGTAAAGATTCTCTAATAAATCCCTAACCCCTCATCCCATTTAGGATAAAATTAATAAAGGGATTACGCATTATTAGAATCACTCCTTAGTCATGTAGGATATTCATATCTTCCGCTTTATTTGTTGGAGTACTTATAAATTTTTCTATGAAGAACCTACTTACCCAGGGATTACCTTGGAGGATGCCATTGTAGCCATAACAAAGTACTTAGTAACTAAGAGATTAGCTGGGGATACGATAACCATATTATCTATAAAAGAGTACTTAATTGATGGCTTATCACCTAGCACTATAGGTCATAAGTATAAAATATCAAAGTTTAGAGTTAGAGGCTACGTTCAAAGGATAATTGATAAAGCTAGATCTCACTACATAGCAGCATCGATAGTTAGGATGGTTTTTCCATACATAATAAGCGTTGACCCTGCAGTTCTTAAGATAGGTAATAAGTATGTATGCCTGCTTTGCGACACACCATTAAGAGCTGAACAAGTTGAGCAACATATTAGGAGAAAACACAGAGATGTAATAAACGAATTAACTAATTACATAATTTCGAGAATAAGAAGAGAGCGACCTAAGTAATCATGTCCTTACCTATTATCCCTTTTAAGCTTCGTAGGAAAAACATGTAATGTGTCAGGTGTAGGATTGTTTAATGAGGTTAATGTGTATTTACCACCAAAAAGATACTCCCTAAAGATTGCCTTAGTATATCCTAGTACCTATGAGGCATCGATAACAAACCTGTTTACGCATATAGCTTACTACTACTTAACAGAGAATTTAGGTGCACTTGTTGATAGGTTCACCTTAGATAATCCTGATAGGGGGGCAGTAACAGGGTTAAGTCTTAAAGATTTTGATTTAGCATTAGTAAGTATTAGTTTTGAATTAGACATTTTTAACTTAATCAAGATACTTATAAAAAACGGAATGAATCTTCGTAAGCGAGGTTCTAAGCCTTTAATTATAGCTGGCGGTTTGCCTGTAATGGCTAACCCTTTACCTTATTTACCATTATGTGATGCGGTATTTATAGGTGAGGGTGAGATTCTTTTAACATTAATTAATAACCTGTTTAATGAATACGGTATAGAACTATTTAGAGAGTCTAAATTTGATAAATTTATTCATGAATTATATGAGAGAACAGGAAGTGCCCACTCTAAGATATTAACTAATAATTATGGTAGATTAAGGGTAAGGAAGTCTATTGTTGAGAATTATAGTAAGGTAAATCAACCTACATGTTTAATTAGATCGCAAGATAGAAGCCCCATATATGGTGATGGTTATTACATTGAGATATCTAGGGGATGTAAATGGCTATGTACATTTTGCCTCGAAGCTTTCACAACTTATCCTCCTAGGTATCGTGATGAAAAATCAATTCTTAAGTTAATTGAGGAAGGAATTAAATGCGTTAAAGTTAATAGAGTAATCTTTTATAGCCTGTCATTCTTTGATCACCCTAAAGCAGATTACCTACTAAAGTATTTGGTAGAGAATGGCGTTAAGTTCTCAGTTCCATCATTAAGATACACAACATTAACTGAGGAGAGAATAGATGCTATAGCTTTGGGAGGTCAAAGAACTATAACTATAGCTCCTGAGACGGCTGAGAAGCATGCTAGTTGTTTAATTAGGAAGGAACTTGAGGAAGCATTACTTAAGAGACTAACATCATACATAATTAATCAAGGTCTAAACGTAAAATTGTACTTCATGCTCGGGATACCTGGTGAGAGCTCTAATGCTGGTAAAAACATAGGTAAGTTAATAAATGAGATAATATGCTCAACTAAAATGATACGGAAGGAGCAGTTAAGGGTAACTATTAATCCCTTAATACCTAAACCTCAAACTCCCATGCAATACGTACCGTTAATATTGAAAAGCGATTTTAAACGTAGAATCAATGATGTAAGGGCAAGCGTTAATAATTCCAAGGTCCGTATCGAAGTATATGACTGGAACCATGCTTATACTCAAGCATTAATAGCGCTAGGTAATGAGGACATAGGTAAGTTAGCAATCGATGTAGTACTAAATAGGGGTAGCCTGGCCCAATTTAGAAAATATGCTCAGGAGAAGTTAGGTTATAATGAATTCATATTTAAGATTAAGGAACCAAGTGAGGAATTACCTTGGGATAACATTGATTTAGGTCTTAGATACGTAGTTAAGTCCTTAGGTGAGAAATTAATACAGGCACTTTGAATTACTTTAAGATGATGCAATAGCTAATCTATTTGCTAAGTCATCTAAGTTAGGTATTGTTGTGAATTTCTCAACACTCCTGTGTATAACTCTTACTTCCTTAACTTTACCCTTCTTATCCTTAATTATGAGTAATCTTAAGTTAAGTTTTTGAAGCATATCGATGAGGTCACCCATACCTAAATTACCTTTACTTAACATCTTAGCTATTACCTCCAGGGCAACCTGTTTTGCCTGTCTACAATAAGTAGTACTTAAAGCCCTACCTAACACTTTAATTAATGACTCCTTATCTATGCTTACAATACCTACCATACTTGTAAGCGTAGTTAATTCTTTACATGATAATTCATCAAGTACAACATTAATGAATTTCTTTGTTATTAGACCGTATTTCGAACCCATTATTATAAGCTTATCTAAGCCTAATGCTGCTGATGCTGACTTAATTAGCTTATTTATAGGTAATGGTGTATCCCTTACGATATTACTAACTACTTTTATAGTTAATTTCATATCCTTCGATGAAGCGTAACTTAGTACCAGTGTTAATATGGATTGTGAGCTTCTTGAATTACTTGCCATTAAGTACTTGATTAATTTCATTAATGCCTCCTCACCTTTTTCATTGATTAAGTCCTTAATGCAGGAAACGATTATTTCGGGGTCTCTCTCAGATAGTATTAGCTTTCTACACTGCTCTTCACTAATGTCCTTACGTGTTGTAGAAAATGCATGCATACCATCACACCCTAAGATTTTCTGCGGTTTATGGAAGTATTTAAGATCAATACCTCATAAAATGATCTTACTTACGCTCCCACGAGCCCTTTAACTTAATGATATTTAAGTTCTCAGAGATTTCCAATATCCAACTAGCTAATTCTTTAGCTACAAATCTTTTAGCTTCAGATTCATTAACATCGAGTCCTAATACGTCTTTGATGACTTTTTTAGCATAGTAGCCATTAATTCTATCTTTGAGGTTTTCAGATAATTCTTTAATGATTTCATCAAGTCTGTTAATTCCTTCATCTATGAGCATTCTAACATATTCTAAATCCTTTGTTCTCGGTAAGACCTTATCTCTCTCCTCCTTATTTAAGATATTTAAGTAAGCAATGAGTATTCTGTAACTACTCAGTTTCCCTGATGCGAGCATTAAATTATTCGACATAGCATGATCCCTAATAATTAATTTTGAAAGAATACTTATATAGGGTGTGTATGAGAGCCCTTATGTGGCGTTATGGCCTTGAATTAATTGATATACCCATCCCCCCTGTTGAGGATGATGAGGTATTAGGTAAGGTGTTAATAGCAGTATTTGGTATCATAGATAATGCTGTAGGAACGGGCTTTTTACCGCATAAGGAAGTTGTAGCGGGATCCATGGCATTAATAAGAGTTATAGAGCCCGGGATAGGTCAAGACTATATAAGGGAAGGCGAACTTTGTTTAGTAAAACCTAGATGTTTGTCAAGAACGCATGGACTGGATACGGATGGTTTTCTTAGCGAGTATGGTAAGACTAAGAGGAAATGCTTAATTAAAATACCTCAGAAGAGTAAACCAAGCATAGAGTTAATGTTGGCATTCGAATTCTCTTACATAAATGACGTACTCAATACTTTAGAGGGTAATGACGTAATAATAATAGGGTGTAATCTAGACGCTTACGTACTATCCTTAAATTTAAGTAATAAGTATAATGTCACAGTCATTTGCCGTGACAGTAAAATCAGGAGATACATAGCTTCAACAGGTGTTAACATAGTAAAACCTGAGAGAGTTAAAGGTGAATATGATGCAGCAATACTGGCTAGTTATACATTAGGTGAAGGTCTTGATGTAATCAAATTACTTAAGGATAATGCAACCATAGTAATACCGCCTACGCATCCACCATATTACATCTCATCGAAAAATATTAAAAGATTAATTAAGATATTTGTACCAGCTCTCCAATCCCCTAACTATGGTCGTCCTTACATTGATAAATTATCCAAAAACCTACTCAAAGATTTTATTGCAATAACAAATGAACTTAAGGATGTTGGTAGCTTAGCAAGATACTTCGACAGAGTATATTACTCTATGTACGGTATTGAAACGACTTAGATAAAACTACTATTATCTCCAGTCAATACCATTAAAGCATTAGCTCGATATGCCTCAGCCAAGATCAATTACTATTTAGTTTTCTCTTTATTAGATTGCCTAATATCCTAATACCCTCAACTATTTCCTCTGGTTTTGGATAACTGAAGTTTAATCTTATAGTGTTTTGACCAGAGCCATTAGCAAAGAATGCAGCACCTGGTACATACGCTACACCTTCCTTGATTGCCTCAGGCAGTAATTTCTTGGTGTCTATACTCTCTGAGGGTAGCCAGATAAGCATAAAGAGTCCGCCAACAGGCTTTACCCATTTAGTACCTTTAACCATGTATTTTTCTAAGGCATCTATCATGACATCCCTCTTAACTTTATATACTTCCTTAGCTTTAACTATAGTTCTATCAACAATACCTCTCTTAATTGCCTCCATAGCTATGAATTGATTGAGTGTTGATGTATGTAGATCAGCAGATTGCTTGGCTCTCTCAATATAATCCACAAGGACACCATTACCTAAGACCCACCCTAATCTTAATCCGGGTGCTAATATTTTACTGAGTGTGCTTAAGTAGATCACCCTGCCTTCTTTATCGAGTGTTTTAAGGGGTGTTACATCAATACCTTCATCGTAAACGAAGTACGAGTATGGATCGTCCTCAATAATTAGTAAATCATTCTCTGAAGCTATGTCTAGTAGATGCTTCTTACGCTCTATACTCATAGTTATTCCGGTAGGGTTATGAGCTACAGGTATGGTGTATATAAACTTTATCCTTGCACCATTTCTCTTAAGTTTCTTCACTTCTTCTTCTAATGCATCAGTTCTCATACCGTTTTCATCCATAGGTATAGGTACTATGTTAGGTTCACTTGATTTAAAGGCATTTAGAGCCGCTAAGTATGTAGGTAGCTCGACCATAATGGTATCTCCTGGATTGATGAGGAGTCTAGATATTAAATCTAAAGCTTGCTGAGAACCTGTCGTGACTATAATGTCATCGTCGCTTTCGATTTTAACACCCTTATTCATGAGGAATCTCTTGAGTGTCTCCCTAAATTCTGTAATACCCTTAGTAGGACCGTATTGAAGTGCTCTATCACCTAGTTCCTCGATAACGTAGCTAGCAACTTCAGCTAATTCTCTTTTAGGGAATACTTGTGGGTCAGGTAATCCTCCAGTGAAGCATATGATATTCTTACCTTCAGTTAACTTCAGTAATTCCCTCACTTCCGAAGCTTTAAAGAGTCTTGCCCTAGAAGATAGAAGGTTCTCTATCCTTACCAGTACTAGACACCCTAGGATATATGGGTTATACCTGTTTTTACTATTACCATACTTAAATAATTAAAACTTTAATTGTTTAGCCTTTGTTAATAAATTACTTCTTTACCCGCGGTATGAACTTAACTCCGTAATATATCAGACCATAAGGATCATCACTCGAAAACCTTCTCAGGACTGCTTCAACATACATACCCTCCTTAACTTCCTCAGGTTTTACATCACTTAATTCACCGATAACTTTAAAGCCTTCTTCAAGCTCTACTAACGCTATAATACGAGGATAACTTTCTAGATTTGTACTACCTCTAAAGTAACTAACTGTGAACGATATCACTCTCCCAATACCCTTAGATGTTAATACCTCAACATCTCTTGATCTGCAGAACGGACATACCCTCCTTCTAAAGAATGCTATCTTATTACATCTTTTACATTTTGTAAACTCCAGTCTATAATATGAGTATTTATTTCTCCAGAATATCGGTATAGAGTACTTCATTTTACATCACCTTTTCAAGTAGGCAGAGTCTTGAGTTATAATCAGGTCCGGACATTGAGTGAATTAATCCGTATTTACCGTTATATCTTAGCTCACCTAGTCCCTTACTACTTATCATACTATATACTTCACAAACCTGATAAATACCTGTAGCTCCAAACGGGTGACCTCTAGCTTTAAGCCCACCACTAAGATTAACATTACTTAACTCACTCACCATAGTATACGCCTTACCTTTAGATGCTATTCCTAACTCTTCAAGTATTAGATACGCGTAAATGCTATAACTATCATGAATTTCAAGTAGAGTCTCTTCTAAGTTCACCTTAAACCTACTTAGTAACCTCTTGAATGCGTTCCTTAAGGCTGTAAACCCTAGTATTTCATCCCTTAAGTAAAGTGGTTGAGACGTCGATGAGGAGATATGTAGAACCTTCACTGCCTCAGAACTTACACGTCGTAAAGTATTTTCTGAGCCTAATAAGATCACAGCTGAACCATCACCTATAGGGAATGTATCAAGTAATTTAATTGGCTCTGCAATCGTTATGCTATTCAAGACTTTTTCCTTACTAACTTTAAACCTTAATTGCGCGTAGGGGTTTTTCAAGGCATTTTCATGCATCTTAATAGGCCATACAGTTAAATCCTCCCTACTAACTTTATACCTTTTCATATACTCCTTCATAATTAATGCAGCATAGTCCGGGGGTGATATGTTCCTTATCGTTTCAACCTCGTAATCTAGAATCTTACTGTAATTTTCATTAACTATATTGGTGGGGTACTCAGTTAGTTTTTCGATACCTATAATTAGAATTGAATCAGCTTTACCTGAAGCTATTAATGAGAAACCTAGTTCTATAGCAGCTAGACCTGATGACTCGCCTGTTTCTACTCTAAAGCTAGGTATCGGGCTTAAGCCTAGATACTGCATTAACATTGTTGAGATATCTAATTGATGAAGTATTGAATCACTCAGGAGCGTCGAAACAATAACGTAGTCGATGTACTCAACACCACCATTGTTAAGTACATTAGCTATAACGTCAAGAGTTAACTCTTTGTAACTTTTATTAAAGTATCTATCAACTTTAACCATAGATGTCGAGAGTATGTATACATCCCTCACCATTGCCACCCCTTATTCTATCTTTGATATTATCCTTCTACTCTTAACGTACTCACCATAACTTACATACCTCTTTCTCTCTAAGAAATCAATCACTTTAGGTCCCTTCTTAACTCTCTCCTCTATCCCTTCCTTAACTATGATACTAAATGCGTCACTACCTGCACCACTACCGAATGTAACAACTAATATTCTAGATCCAGGCTTAGCTTCCTCGAGCACTTTAGCTAAACCTATGAGTGCCGATCCGTTGTATGTATTACCGATCCATGGAGTAACAATGCCGGGAAGGAGTTTCTCTTTAGGAAAACCTAACATCCTACCTACCTGTAGTGGGAACTTACCATTAGGCTGATGAAACACTGCGTAATCAAAGTCACCAGGTTTCAATCCTAGCTCCTCAAAGAGGAGCTTCGCCGCTGATATTATATGATGAAAATATGCAGGCTCTCCCGTGAATATCTCACCATGTCTGGGATATGGTGAGCAATCTCTACGCCAGAAGTCCGTTGTATCTGTTACATATACTGTGCTACCCTCAAATACAGCTATAGAGTCTTGTTCGGGACCTATTACATATGCTGCTGCACCTGATGACGCTGTTAATTCTAAAACATCACCGGGACTAGCCTGGGCCGTATCTGAGCCTATAGCTAGTGCGTACTTAACCATGCCACTCATAACTAATGCTATTGAATCCCTAATACCTTCACCTCCCGCTCTACAAGCAAACTCTATATCTGAAGCTGATTTTACACCTGTATCTATAAGAGCATCAGCTATAATAGTAGCTGAAGGTTTCACAGCGTAGGGCTTAGATTCCGTACCTACAAATACCGCGCCTACCTCATTAGGGTCTATACCGCCCCTCTCAATAGCTACTTTAGCAGCGTACCAACCCATAGTTACGGTATCCTCATCCTCTCCAGCAATAGCTTTTTCTTCAATCCATAACGACTTAGTTAATTCCTCAGGAAAACCCCACATACGTGCTATCTCTATAGCCTTAACCCTCCATATAGGTACGTAAACACCCCAACCTACAATACCTACTTTACCTTCTAATCTAGATGATGTATTCACAGTATGACCCAAAGAAACTCCAGAACTAGAATTTTATTGGTTTAGCTAGATGACTTAATCCATCCGAGAAGCTTAAGTTTAGATTTAAAGTCATTGAAATCTTTCGGAGAGAGTATTACTAAGTTACCATCCTTTAACTCAATAATTAATGCTTCACTACCCCACTTATTTATAGCTAAGAATGCCTTCTTACCATTGGATAGTTTAAACCACCCAATCTTAAGTCCGGGAAGTCCTACACCAAACAGTCTTAAAGTAGGCTTTAACTCTTGGTGCTCACTTAAGCTTATTAAGGCGATACTTTCAATATCATCCCTATTTATTTTAATGGATGGGGTTAAAGGAGCTCCGATGATCATTTCGTTATCACTTAGCACTATTTTAAACAGAACTACAGGAAATATTATGGTGAGAAGAACTATAATCAATATAGTAATTATTACGAGGATAGTCACCCAAGCAACCATTGGGACTTCTAACTTGAATTCATAAGTACCTAGTGAATGCAGTTGGTTCTGCACTAATTACCCTTAATGTCTTTACCAATACAACTTTTAAGTTTGCTAGAATACATTACTTTGATGATGAAGTGGGCAGCCTAAGACTTTCAGGATGAAGAACACAGTTCACACTGAACCTCTAGATTAAAATGAAAAGATTAATATTCTAAGGATTTTAATGTTAATGACAATGTTACTTAGAAAAAGTTATGTTACCAGAATGCTTGTTGAGGTATTTCCCTAATGCATGAAAGCTCTTTTAATTTCTTATAAATGTTTTCAACAGCTCTCTGCACATCCTCTTCACTTTTAGCTCCCGTTATAACCATTTTACCACTACTGAACACTAATAACACTACTTTCGGATCATCCATTCTATGAATTAATCCCGGAAATTGCTCCGGTTCGTACATAGTATTAGGTAGTAGGAATGCAGCTTTTTCTAGATCAACCTCAACACCTAAGTTAGCGGATGCCACAATATTCTGAATCTGTATCTTTGGTTTACCAACTATGATTATACCATGTCTCACAAAGAGCCTTATTATCTTCTTAAATCCCTTAATTAGTGTTTGAGTACTCTTTGCACCAGTAACTACCATTTTCCCTGAGTTAAACACTAAAGCGGTGAGTTTAGGATTCTCAAGCCTAAGAATTAAGCCAGGAAATTCTTCAGGATCATACTCAACATTAGGTACGGATCTAGCTATAGCGTTTAAGTCAAGAGTTTGATCCAAGGTTACAGTAGCAACTATGTTTTCAATTTTAATTACTGGCTTAATCTCCAAGCAGTACCCCCTTTAAAAAGGATACCTATAGTTTATAAATTGTTTTTATATCAATATGTGAAGAAGGTGTTCACGCCAGTTTTAGGAGCGGCTTAAATTAAGTCAAATAAGTATTTAAGTGGTGGTAACTCCATAACTCCTACTTCTCTATCAACGATTACTGGTCTAATTTCTCCAATATTAACTTCATCTCTTATTACGGGGGATAAATAAGTATCGGGTGATAGCGTTACTTTTGATCCAGTTTGATAAGCACCTACAGCTGGTAACACCAAAACACTTTTATTTAGATTTCTTAATCCTCCAAGCAAGAAGCACGGAAATCTACCTACAACACCTAATTCATCCCTAAGTGTTATACTTGGGTGCTCATGACCCATAATTAATACCTTCCATTTATTACCAATACTTGCTATATGATCCCTCAAATCTTTATGACCATGGATGATTAGCATATCTCCTAGTAAATATTCGTTAACAATCTTAAAGTTAAACTTTCTTTGAAGTAGAGGTAGAAAGTTATCGTGATTACCCCTAACAACTATTAATTCATCAACTCTAGTTAGTAGCTCGGTCAATAACCTTGACAGCTCTCTCCTCTCCTGTCTACCTAATGAATCAAATTTATGTTTTAGATCTCCAGCAATAATTACCTTATCAACATCTACTAAGTTAAAGGCTTCATTAATTACCTCCATAACATTCCTTAATTGGAAGCTAGGTATGAATATACCTTTCTCAGCCATATCCTCCTCATAACCAATATGTGTATCAGCTAGGATGAGTGCCTTATACTTTCTAATATATACCAGCGGTAGGTTATTAACTACTTCTATCCCACTAATTAATTCAATAGGCATCCTACACCTATTCATAAAGTGTTATCGTGGGAGATAAGTGATTTATATTAAGGGCCTCACTAGTAGTTAATGGATGATGAGGCTTACAAGGGGTGAGCATGATCGGAGAACCCGCGGCTGACTAGATACCTCCCGAGACTTCAATTATTGTACCGTTAATGTATTCATTCTTCATGACTAATTCAAGAACGTGAAGTATTTCCTCAGGCTTAGCGGGTCTTCCTGCAGGTACCGTAGATTTTATCATTTCCTTAAGCCTCTTATTCAAAGTTGGTAAATCTACCCAACCTGGAGCTATTCCAACAATACGGATGGGTGCTAATTCCTTTGCTAT
This sequence comes from uncultured Desulfurococcaceae archaeon, assembly GCA_964486465.1. Classification (GTDB taxonomy): domain Archaea; phylum Thermoproteota; class Thermoprotei_A; order Sulfolobales; family NBVN01; genus CAZAMI01. Next base: position 30,548 of record CAZAMI010000004.1, read on the forward strand.
AAATCTTATTAAGGCATTCAATCCAGCCTTACTAACTATATATGGTATTGAAGGTTTAAGGCCTAGATATGGGTTGGCCGTTCTTAACGATATTAAATCGCTAAATATCACTATTAATCCCTTACCCCTTCTACGCATCATCCTACCTAAAAGTATTGTAAGCACGACATGAGATATCAGATTAAGTTCAAGTATTTCCTTAATTTTCTCTTCACTCAACTCATTTACTGGAGTCTCATCATACATTGCTGAGAGAAGTACTGCTACATCGATGTCACTATAGCTAATCACCCTGTTAACGAACTCTGTTAGTGAATCCCTAATTAGGTCTGCCCTCACTATAGCTAATAAGTGACTCTTTACATCATTGCTCTCAACTAACTCCTTAATTCTTTCTAAACCCTTATTATAATGTAGTATTAAATTAAACCCCCTACTAGCTAAGTAATTAGCAATAATTCCTCCAATTTTACTTGACGCCCCAATAATTAATGCCGTGTTACTCAATCTTGCTCACCTTACGTGAGTAAAGGTACTCTATGATTCTAGCGATTATCAAACCATATATCGGTGCTGTTAGTGGGTCTGTCTTGAACTTTAACTCTCTTATCTCAGATGCTGTCGTTAACGCTAAACCCTTAATCTCCTTCATTGAGTATTCCTCAACTTCTGTCTCAATAATTAATAACCTGTTAATGAATCTAACGAAGTTCCTCACCCCCTCAGCATTAACTAAGAATCTCTTAACTCTTATATCGTGACTGTATGCTAGGTATTCAGCTACAGCCTTCATTGTGGGGGTTGCTGTTATTAGTAAAGGCCGGCTTAAGAACTCAACTATGTCCTCAACTATATCCTCATAATATGACACAAGACTATCGATGATGAGTGCTATGTTATTTAACTCATTCCATATTCTATTAGCTCTAACACCTTTTACATTCATTAATTTGGCTATAGCTAAACCACTTACAATGTGTGCTAATAAGGGCCAATACCTCTCTTTACCTTCAAGATTCAGTAAGATTATTTTCTCTTTAGGCATCTTGCATGATAGTATATTGGGTAGTGTCGTAGGTGTTACTACTATGAATTCGTGTCCTGTAAGTCTTAACTGATCCATAAGTATATTGAGTTCCGATAAACCATCAATTGATGAATATATGAGTACACGAGCTTCACGGCCCTCGTTGTATGGAACGATATAATACGTTAACTCCTTAGGTGTGAATAAACTAGCATTAATCTTAGTTATGGATCTCAATAGTAAGGTCATGTATGTTGCCGGTGATGAGTATGAACCAGTATATGTTAGTATTACATTAGATCCCCCACTAATGAATTCAGCCATATACGTACTTTGATTCTTAAGATCAATACTCACTATATCCTTAATCTCATTAACTACATCTGATACCTTAGTCTTCACCGCATACTCCCTAAGCACTAATTTTTAAGAGATTGGATATAGTTATCGCTTGACCACATAAAATAACACTTATTAGTCCTTAATAAAATGAGGCTATTGGTGCGGGGGTGCCCGAGCCAGGTCAAAGGGGTCGGGCTGAGGCCCCGATGGCGT
>CAZAMI010000005.1:0-31658 GCA_964486465.1 uncultured Desulfurococcaceae archaeon
TTGGTGGTTTAGATGATGTTAAGCAACAATTAAGAGAAGCAGTAGAATGGCCTCTAAAGTATCCTGATTCATATGAAAGATTAGGTATTGAGCCACCTAAAGGCATCTTACTTTACGGACCTCCAGGCTGCGGTAAAACACTGTTAGCTAAGGCTGTTGCTACTGAGTCTGGTGCTAACTTCATAGCGATTAAGGGACCGGAAATACTAAGTAAATGGGTAGGAGAATCAGAAAAAGCAATAAGAGAAATATTTAAGAAAGCTCGAACGTACGCACCTGCCGTAATATTCTTCGACGAAATAGACGCAATAGCACCCATGAGGGGAGCTTACGCTGATACGAGCGTCATGGAGAGAGTTGTAAGTCAATTATTAACTGAGATGGACTCTATTGAGAGACTTAACAACGTTGTAGTAATTGCTGCAACAAATAGGCCTGACTTAGTTGATCCAGCATTATTAAGGCCTGGACGCTTTGAGAAACTCATATATGTGCCACCACCCGATGTTAAGGCCAGACTTGAAATCCTTAAAGTCCATACTAGGAGGGTACCGTTAGATAAGGATGTTGATTTAGAGAGGATAGCTGAATTAACTGAAGGATATTCAGGAGCTGATTTAGCTGCTCTTGTAAGAGAAGCAGCATTAACTGCCTTGAGAGAGGATATAAAGGCTGATAGAGTATCTATGGAGCACTTTATGAGTGCTTTAAAGACCATACCACCATCACTGACTAAGGACATGATTAAATTCTATGAAGAATGGGGTAAAAAAGCAAGAAATAGATTACCGAGAACGCTTACTCACCCACTGGTGAATTTATAGGAGTAATATACAAAATATGTACTTACTATATCTGGAACTTATAATTGGATATGGTCCTCACTACTTAAAAGTCCTAACTCCGTTACATTAGAAGGTGTACTATTTTGGCATTTAATAGAGCACCTATCCAAGTGCTAGCGAGGATACTAGAGATATTAGCTGAGAATGGCGGTATAATAAAGGATAGCGAACTTTTCGAGCTGCTACGTAGAGAGTACGATATCTCACTCTCAGATCTCATGAGGTACTTAATGATACTTGAGATGAGAGGGTACGTAAACGTTTCATCAGCAAGTGAGAATGTAAGGATAGTTCATTTAACTAGGTATGGTAAGGAGCAGTTAGGCCTGTCTAAATAATTCATGGAGGATTAACTCCATAAACATTTGTAATGCTATCAATCAATAATATATGAAGCTTATCTTCAATATCAGGTTCGGCTTTCAAAACTTCATTAACTTCATACGCTATCTCCCAAGGATACATAACTATACCCGGTCTCTTAGGGTCATCTATGTAATCACTCTCTACACTAACAAGTCTTAGTGAGTCTTTATCGACGTGCTTAATGATGTTCTCTAGGACCTCCCTCTTACCTGTAATCGTTGATGAAAACCCCTTACATGACGCATTAACACATGTTTCTCTCGATGCGTGATGAAATACTACGTACTTCCTCCTTAGAGCTTTAGGCAGGAGGTTAATCATAGAATTAATTGACTCAACAGCTATTAGACCTGAATCTTCCAGGTGTAGATGTATAGGTACTGAGTAATCGTGCACTATTCTTAAAGCCCTAATTAATATGTAATCATTTAATGCAAATACTTCGGGTAATGCCTTATAATGTGGTCTCCCAAATTCTCCTATACCATCGATTAAGCCCTTCTTAATTCTGTGCTCTATATCATTCAAAACATTATCAATATATGATAATAGATCCCTTCTCCTGCCTTGATAATGCCTTACGAGCCTATCTATAAATGCTGGATGTAAGCCTATAATGCATGCAATTTTAAGACCTTCACCTCTAGCAATTCTGCACTGCTCTATGTGTAGGTCAAATGACTTAATTAAATCATTATACGACAGTGTTAATCCGTAGTGATAGGGTGGTAAAGAAACTAGGGCAATGAACCATCCGTGAACCTCTCTAAACTTCTTAGCAACTACCCTAGCTCCTAATCCCTTAGGTGATACGTGTGCATGACCATCAGATATGGGTATCTTCATACTCATGTAAAAATCGGAAAAGTATTTAAATTCCTTCATCAGACATAAAGTGGTGGATAGATGTCGTTCGTCATTAGGGAGTTTAGTTCTATCTCCGAGTTTGTCAAGAGTATCGATGAAGAATTAGGTGAATTAAGAAAAACCCTCGGGGATCTCCTGAGAAGACTTGAGGAACTACGAATAAAGGCTGAACAGGAGAGGAAGTTAAGGGAGTTATTACTAAAGTTAAGAGGTTCTAAGGGTGTTGAAGCTAGTAATACCGTAGAGCTAAAAAACATTAAGATAGTCTTAAATCCATCACCTGAACAGGAGGTAGAATCAATACAGCAGGCCATAGAAAACATTAATAATAGGATAATGCAGCTTCAAAGCGTAAGAAAAGATTTAGAAGTACTTAGCGGTACCGAGCTCGAAGTTAAGCTTGAGGTAATATACGTTAATGGATTACCTAAAGTTATCCTACTAAAAATGTGATTATTCTGTAAGTATAATTGAACTTAATAAAGAATCACGCCTTTTTCCATTAAATGTAATAGGCGGTTTAAGTACTAACTATATTGCTTCACGCTACAGGAGATCACTTACTACTATTGAATTCCCTATTGACATTCTTTTAAGATTCAGTGTAAGAATAAAGAGGGCTATATAAAGTTAGAGAGGGGGTAGAAAGTAATGAGTGATGTACCGCCTGAATTGCTTAAGGTTATAGATTTAACTCGCAGCCATAACAAATGGAGAAGGTTTGAATGTGTAAACTTAATAGCTTCAGAGAATGTCATGTCACCCTTAGCTGAAGCTGCATACCTCACCGATATGATGCATAGGTATGCTGAGGGTAAGCCTAAGAAGAGGTATTATCAAGGTAATATCTACACTGATGAAATGGAGCTCTATGCTATGCAATTAATGAGTGAGCTGCTTAATGTTGAATTCGTTGAGTTAAGAGCTATTAGCGGTACGATAGCTAATGCCATAGTTTTTAGGAACTTAGCTAATCCTGGAGATAAAGCATTAATAGCGCCAGTGCAAGCTGGTGCTCACGTCTCGCATACAAAGTTCGGTACGTTAGGCGCACTAGGTATTGAGCAAATAGAGTTACCATTCAGTCTTGATGAATGGAACATTGATGTTGATAAAGCTGTGAAGATGATTAGAGAGATAAAGCCTAAATTCGTTACTCTAGGAGCTAGTGTTTACTTATTCCCGCATCCGACGAAGGAGATAGCTGAGGCCGCGCATGAGGTTGGAGCTAAGGTAGTACATGACGTAGCTCATGTATTAGGTTTAATAATTGGTGGGATCTGGCCTAATCCAATACATGAAGGCGCTGATATAGCTACCTCATCGACTCATAAGACATTCCCTGGACCACAGGGTGGTTTAGTTTTCACTAACAATAAAGAGCTTTATAAAAAGATATCTAAGACAATCTTCCCGTGGTTTGTGAGTAATCATCACTTACATAGACTACCAGCACTAGCGGTTACCGCTATAGAGATGAAGTACTTCGGTAAGCAATATGCTGAACAGATAGTAAGGAATGCTTTAGCATTTGCTGAGGCATTAGCTGAGGAAGGATTTAAAGTGTTAGCGGAGCACTTAGGTTACACGAAATCACATACGATAGTAGTTGATGTTAGAGAGTTTGGAGGTGGAGCTAAGATAGCGAAATTACTTGAGGAAGCAAATATCATAGTTAATAAGAACTTACTACCCTGGGACCCACCTGAGGCAGTAAAGGACCCCAGTGGCATAAGGTTAGGAACGCAAGAGATGACTAGATTTGGAATGAAGGAATCAGACTTCAAGGAAGTAGCTAAGTTTATGAAGGAGGTAATCATAGATAGGAAAGATCCTAAGGAAGTAAAAAGGAAAGTTATTGAATTCAGGAAGGAGTTTACTGAAGTGAAGTATACCTTCCCAATACCTAAGGACGTAATGGAAAGCCCCATAAAGATACCGATGATACTATGACGGTTAAGGATTGGTGTCAATTAACGTGGGTGGAATTTAGCGATTACGTTAATTCAGGAAAGTATAGGGTAGTAGCAATCCTACCAGTAGGTAGTATTGAGCAGCATGGACCTCACTTACCCTTGGGTACTGATTACTTAATTACTAATAGGGTATGTGAACTTGTTGTTGAGAGAGTTAGTAAGTTAAGGAGTGATATAATTCCCTTAAAGCTGCCGCCAATAACTTATGGATTAAGTAATATGTGGGAAGCATATGGAGGAACAATATCCCTCAATACTGAAACATTTACGAAGTTTATCAGTAATGTATTGAGTGAAATTCTTAGGAACGGAATTGAGAGAATACTCGTAGTTAATGGACATGCGGGTAACGATGATGCCTTAAGAGTTACTTCAAGAGATGTTGTTGAGTCTTTAGGTAAGGGATTTATTGTGATTACTAATTTATGGCATATAGTAGGAGATGTAATTAATGAGTTATTCAAGACTAAATTCTTCCACGCAGATGAAGTAGAAACTAGCTTAGCATTAGCATTAAACTTAGATGTAAGGTTAAGTAGTATTAAATCAAGTAAGTTCCCTACCGCATTGAGAACTAGACAATACGATGAATTCTGGCATAGTCTAGACCTAACTAAGAGGCCTAAAGCATATTTCTATAAGCCTGAGTCAAGCTTAAAGGAGGGTTTAGGAGCCTTTGGGAGACCTAATTTAGCATCTAAAGAGAAGGGCTTAAGACTTCTTGATGAGTTAGTTAAGAGGTTAAGTGATCTAGTAATGTTAATTGCCGACTCTAAATTAAGGTAAATTTTTTACTCTATAAGCCTATACTCCCTACCGCCATATAAGTAAACCATTCCTTCCTTGATCATTGCGTCAAGAACTATCTTCTCTTCATTACTTAGATTCTTAACTTCAGTAACCTTTATTGGGAACTTCTTCTTAACCTCTTCATAAAATTCCTTAAGTACTATGTAGTTAGATAGCGGTATGGCATACCCTTGAGTAATGTATGATTCAATAGACTTGTAGGTAAGACTTTTAGCTTCCTCTATACTTAAAACCTTCCTCGATTTAAGCTCCTCTAATAACCTATCTTCAATATCCTCCTTACCCTTAGATTCGCTCTCCTTAGAAACTTCATGTCTTCGTATATTAGGTAGTGCTTGAAGAGATTTCTTAAGAATGTTAATCTCATATTCCATTTTCTCCATTCTTTCCCTTAACGACTTCACCTCATCCATTAACTTCTTAATGAGATTTTGAATTTCTTTCATAGAGCTATCTAATAATGCTCCAGGCTTAAATCCGGAACTCTCCTCCATACTCAGTGATTGGATCTCCTCTCCATACTCTACACTTCCTTCATGAAGCTTCGTTACACGAACTACGTAGCCACCTCTACTTGACTTCATTACGTAGCCTGACTCCCTAAGCCTCCTAAGTAGTACTCTAACGAGATTTAAAGAAATACCTAAGGCATCAGCTATTTCTCTAGGTGTCGCTCCGGGATTATTCTTTAAATACATTAATACCTTCTTATCTATGCTCAAATCTCATCAATTAATAATTTACTTGTAAAGCTAATAAATAATGTATGCTATTATGTTAAATTACGGGTTTAGCTGCTTTAGGCCCTCCTTCTTGGATATATGTAATCCTTAGGTGCTTTACTAAACATTTCTAAGTATTTCCTAAGTACTTTAGGTATTTCAATAACTCCGTCCTCCCTTTGATAGTTCTCTAATATAGCAGTTATGGTTCTAGTACTAGCTATAGCTGTAGAATTAAGCATGTGTACGAAATCTTTAATCATGCCCCTCCTCCTAACAAATCTTATGTTTAATCTATAGGCTTGCCAATCAAGTACATTACTACAGCTAACGAGTTCCCTAAATCTTCCTTGGGCTGGATACCAAGCTTCTAGATCATACTTCATGGCGGCCCTCAAATTTAATTCACCTGAGGCTATGTTAACGACCCTGAAAGGTATTCCTAGACCTTGATAGAGCTCCTCAGCATTCCTTATGAGTATGTTAAACGCATCCCAGCTCTGCTCAGGTAGTGTAAATGCGAACTGCTCTACTTTATGGAATTGATGAACTCTAAATATGCCCTTTATATCTCTACTACCAGCGCCAGCCTCCCTCCTAAAACATGGACTTACACCAACATAGAATATAGGTAAATCCTCTTCATTAATTATCTCATTAGCATGTAGAGCAGCTAAGGGGTGTTCTGCTGTAGCTATTAGGTAGAGGTCATCATTCTCTATCTTATATAGTGCGTCTTTAAATGCGTCAAGCTCCTCAACAGCACTCATGTACTTACCTTTTAACATGTATGGTGGTAACACTAGCTTGAAACCTTTATGTGTTAAGTAATCCATGGCGTAAAGTAGTAAGGCTAAGTCAAGCCATACTATATCATCGAATAAGTAGTAAAACCTTGAACCTGCAACTTCACCTGCCTTTAACGTATCACCTAGTCTTAATACCTTCTCTAACATATCTGCATGACCTACTAACTTATAATCTATTAATTCATACTCCATAGGATGTCCTTGACCCAGTGTCTCAGCCAGGAATATTCTCAAGTGCTTCTTCTGAACCTTAGCCTTCCCCCAAACCCTTACCACTCTATTGAAGCTCTCATCAGGACCTACGGGTACGTCTTCATGTATTATAGATGGCATATTGTCCAGCAATTTCTTCCTATATTCACTAACTTCTTTCAACTTCCTCTCATAACTCTCTATAATCTTTAGTAAGTTTCTAGCCTCCTCAATCTTCTTCCTCCTCTCCTCATGACTCAACTTAGGTATTTGAGAACTTATTACATTATGCTTATGTCTTAACTTATTAAGCTCTGTTTGAAGCCTTCTCCACTCAGTATCTACACGTAAAAACTCATCTACAAGTTGGGGATCCATGAATCTCCTCATTAGGTTCTCTCTCATTATGTCAGGATTCTTCCTAAGTATCTCTATTATGGACCAGGGCATAATGCTCTACCCAATCCCTTTACATATTCACAGTAAGAAGGGTAAAAGAATTAACTTTAATAACGTTATTTCCAATACCTACGTGTTCTAGCGTACATTCTTTCATATTCATAAATTCTTATGTAAAACTCTTCATCTGATGATAAGGTTTCGGAGAGTAATCGCATAGCAGTCTTAGGTCCTACACCCCTTGCTTGTAAAGCTATAACGGCCTTCTTACCATAGATAAGTACTAGCTTAGCTATATCCATTAATTCCTCAAAAATCTTTTTCTCATCACTTGATAATACGAACTTGTAATTCCTGCCTGCCTTCATACCTTTAGCTATCACATTTTTAACTAGTTCTACATCCCTTAATTCAGGATTTACAACAGTTATGAGACCATAATCACACTTAGGGCATCTAATCGTGTTAGGAAGATCCTTAATTACTGACTTCCATACATGTCTACACATCATACATATTAGGGCTACCTCCCTCGACAGTATTCTTCTCTTAATTAATTCTTGAACGATATTGCTTGGTAGTACACCAACCTTAATCCTGTCAAAGTACAGTCTAAGTGTAAATCCTTCCCCACCTATTGGTGATGGCCTATCGGCTACGACATATTTAACGATGAGCTTTCCTTTCTTAAGTTTCTCCGTAAAGTTCTTTAATGCATCCACATCAACATACCTAACCTTAAGCTCATTAATGGCTTCACGTTTCAATACGGAATATCGTGAGAACTCATTTATTAATGCATTAACCACATTTCTAGGCATTTCTGGTCTTACAATACCTAACCTACTCAGTACATTATAGAGAGCATATGTGAATAGCTTAGTATTCTCTAATGATTTAATGAGTAATTCATCTATGTTTGTGTTCTTAATGTAATCAAAGACTTTAGCAACGATGCTTCTTAAATAGCTTATTTCATAATATATTGGTAACTGTATTGTGATTCTATAGGGATCGGTACTTAATATTGGTGAGAGTCCTAAGTATGAAGATATTATGTACGATATGATTATACCTAAGCCTCTATTACCATTACTACCTAAGCATATGTGTATTATTACTATGGGTCTTGACTCCCTTATAATCTCAATTAGCACTAAATTATCTGATGGTAGTGGGTAGCCCCTCCTTAAATGTTCTTTGATTATGTTGATTACGTGCTTAAACCCTTCCTCATTAAGTATGGATTTATATATTGGTGGTATATAGCCCATACCTATAAGCCTCCTTAAACCGCAAACTTCCCTAGCAACCTTGTAATGAACAGGTATGGTTTCACCTACCCATGTAGGGATTAAAGCTTCAGAGAATTCAGCTGGCTCTACTAGGAGCTTCCTAGAACTGTCATCAATGCTTAGCACTCTCCAAACCTTACCGCCAAGTACTATATTATTGCCTTCCCTAATACTTGTAGCAACAAATTCTTCATCTAAATTACCTATAGCTTTATTCCCCAACATGTCAATAACTAAGTACTGTGAAGTATCAACAATCATTGTCGTTTTAAGGTAATAAAGTCTTCCTTTCTCAGTAGCTTTTAAACGTTCATTTGTTCTCCTCAAGTAGCCTAAGCTGAGTAGTAAGTCAATTAACTCCCTAATCGTCTCTACATTAATGTATTCATAATGTCTCACTCTCTTAACTATGTCAATTATTTCACTTATATCGATACCTTCCTTTGGATTTTCTAACGCCATACCGATAATTGCGTGAGCTAGTACATCTAACGGTTCTATAGGAATTAATGGTCCCTCTAAATCTCCCGTCAAGGTTCTTCTAGCGATCACTACAGACTCTAAAATATCATCAAGCGAGTCTGAGGTAACAATAGCACCTCTTGCCTTCAAGTAAAATCTGTGCATAGACCTACCTATCCTCTGTAGTAACTTACCTGCTTGACGAGGTGATGAAGACTGTATCACTAGGGGTATATGACCTATATCTATACCTAGTTCAAGGCTGGATGTAGCAACTATTGCTTGTATAACACCCTTTTTGAGAAGTTTCTCAGCCTCAACTCTCTCACTTCTCGATAAACTACCGTGATGAACTTTTAGGTCAATACCTGCACTCATTAATTTATTACCTAGCCACTCAGCTTCATCCCTAGTATTTGTGAATATTAACGCCTTCCCCTCATTCCTTACTATATCAGCGATTACTTCATGCCTATCCTTACCAATACATGGAATAACTTTAATTTCGGACTCTCTAATAGCGCTGATTACAGCTTCACAAACTATGGAATGAGGGGCTAAGTACTCCTTAACTTTATCAATATCACCCACATTCGCTGATAGCGCTATTCTATGAATCCTATACCTACTTATCCTCTCAAGTCTCGCTATATTTACCAGTAATTGAGCTCCTCGCTTGCTATTAAGTAATTCATGGAATTCATCGATTACAACCCACTTTACATTCCTTAAGTAGGGCCTTAACTTCATATTTATCAATATATATGATAAAGTTTCAGGTGTTGTTATTAGTATGTGAGGTGGGTGCATATCTATTAACTTTCTACGGCTTTGTGGTGTATCGCCGTGTCTTAGATCTACGGATATGCCTAATAGATCACATAATTTAATTAATCTATTAAATATGTCTCTATTAAGGGCTCTCAATGGTGTTACGTATATTGCAGTAATAGGTTTATGATTATTCTTTAGTATTTCAGATATTATGGGAAATAATGCTGCCTCGGTCTTACCGCTCCCTGTAGGTGCAATTATTAATACATTCCTACATTTGAGTATTTGAGGTATTGCTAATTCCTGAATTGGTGTTAGTTCCCTGTACCCTAGCCTTAGCATTACATCGACTAATCTAGTATGAAGTACACTTAACACATTAGTATTACTAGCACTGCTCCTACTACATTCTTCACTACTCATTAACTTATCCATCTAAGAACTACTGACAAACTTAATTACTCTTTCAAGAATAAATACATGAATTATGAAGAGGTTACGTGAAGTCCCACTATACGTACAGACAGCTACGTTAACGCTACTTAACGCTATATTCGTTGTCTTAATAACAACGTATTCATTACCTCTTCTAACATACACATCGATACCTGCGCTAATACTGATAGCTTTGATTGGTTACGTATCAGGGAAGAGTCTTAGAGTTAGCATAATTGTGCTAGAACTTATTACTCTATTATTCATAACTTTGGGATTAAGTAGTTATGTTTTAGTGAGTAAGCAGAGTTTGATTCAAACCGTCACCACAGTCATGATAGTTTATGTAGCTTCATTAATATTATCGACATCGTTCTTAAGGAATATAAAAATGGATTTACTTGACCTTATACATCCAATGGGGATTAACATACATACCCTGATTAAATGCTTAATAATGCTTATAGGCATAACATCCTTAATGTTTATAATATCAGGTATTATACTGATTAACTATAGTACACCTGGATACATTACCATGCTTTCAATAATTACTACGCTCCCCTACTTAGACCTATATGCTTTAGCTTTAATTCTTACATCTTACGCGTTAATACTCATGTACTTATTTAATGTATCTAAACTGACCTTAGGAATTAAGAAGGAGTTCTTAACATTGATATTGGGTGCTACACTTCTTCTCCTTTCCCCTATATCGCTACCGCTATTTGTACCTATACTTCATTACTCAATAAGTCTTAGACCAACTTTAGTACTTAGACCTAAAGAGGTCTTGAAGGAGGGTTTATGTGATATTGTATTAGGTGAAATCTTAGACTCAATTTCTGATAGAGGTATTAAAGCATTGTTAAGTGGTAAGAGCAATCACTTATGCATGAACTTAAAGTATGGCGATAATAATCACACATTAATAATAGGTGCTACAGGTACAGGTAAGACTTCACTTGCTAAGGCAATAGTTGAGCAAGCAGTTAAACAGGGTTATAGAGTTGTTATCATTGATGCACATGGAGAGTATGTAGGACTACCTAAACTTGTGGAGGTGAATCCTAAACTTAACCCCATAGATGTAGTTAGAGCAGCTAAGGATATAGGCATAGACGATGTTGTTAGTATCATCGCGGATACTTATAGATTAGGAGACGTGCAAAAGGAGGCGCTAAGGAGGCTTCTTGAGATTTTACTAAGTACTTATGAAAATCCCTGCATAGATGACCTACTTGACTTACTTAATAAACTAATATTGTTAGATAAGGAGGAGTCCTTAAGGATTTATCGTACATATATTAATCGCGAGGTATTAAAGTCGTTGATACCATATATAAGATCATTAAAAGACCTAGTTAAAGATACACTTAAGGAATTACCCATAGGGGAGTTACTAAATAGGTCAATTACCATAAATGTAAGTAGATTTGCCGGGTCTTCATTAATGAGGATATACATTGAGATTTTCTTAAGAATAATGTTTAACGAGATTATTAAGAGTAAGAAACGTGAGATGACGTTACTTATTGTTGAGGAATTCCATAACTATGTCAGCAAGTACAGGGAGGGTATCTTAGGAAGAATATTGAGAGAGGGTAGGAAGTTCGGTATTAATGTCATAGCTATTACCCAGGGATTACCTGAAGTAAGTGATACATTACTAAATAACTTTAAGTGGGTCATAATATATCCCATGTTCAAGTCAACACTTAGGAATGTACTTATAAAGTTAGGTATAAGTTTAAGGGTCAAGCATAAAGATCTAAGGAGGCTAATACTTAACGTAAGGAATTTCGAGCCATTAGTTTGGAATAGAGATGAAAAAGGTATTTACCACATTAAAGCTTATATTAGAGGTTAGACAATACGAGAAAAAGGGATATTATGAGTGAGGAAGCTTCTGAGGAGGAGATTAAGGAGGAGGTAATTGAGGAAACAGGAGAAGGGGGAGCAAGAGAAGGAGAAGAGGCAAGTGCTGAGGAATACTTACCAAGTGAGGAGGAAGAAGAGGTAACAGCACCAACCGCTGTTGATGTTAGTGGGTTAGAAACAATGATAAAAATAAGTGACATATTACTTAACACATTAAGAGGCTCCATCAGTGATAATGAGGCCATAAAGAAGATCAAGGAGTTAAGAATAGGTAGAGCTGCTGAACGTAAAAGAGTCAAAGGTAGGAGAAGGAGAAGAAGGTAGGATCTGGAAAGGTACTTTACTTAGAGACTTCATACTCAATATTGAGACTGTCAAGTATACTCCTGATTAACTCCTCACTTACTCTCTTATCGAAAATTAGCACAACAACTCTATTACCATTACTTTTACTTAACTTTATCTTATCAACGAAGACTAAGCCCTTTATTAGATCAGATTCACTCTTCTTGGGAGCTATGTAATCCTTAAATTTCTTTCTAGCCATTTCGTAGAATACTTCGAAATTCTTAATTATCCTTATACTATCATTTACATCCTCAGTATCACGTCCTAACTTCTCCCTAACATACTCAAGAACCTTTAATGCAGTTTCGGCATCGCATTCAAGGTATAGGTACCCCATAAACGATTTAATAAGTTTAACTATCACCTACCTACACCAGGTAGTAGTTTCAACTATCCCTTAAAAGCAGGAATACTTAAGGGAGTTTTATTAATTTCAATAGTTAATGTAAGAATTGGGTGTAGACATGTTTAAGGTGACGTACCCGAACGGTAGTGCATTTAAGAAGCTACTTCAAGGAGCTCTCAAGCCATTAAGTGACGTACCTATTCAAGTATCTGATGATTACTTTATTATTCGCGCACTAAGTCCTGATAAGAACATACTTGTTGAGATAAGCATACCTAGATCTGCTTTTGAGAGTTATGAGGCATCAGGTGAGGTATCCATAGTTGCTTCAAGAGATCAAATGCTTAAAGCTGTTAGGAGAGCATTAAGAAAGGATACAGTTACCTTATCGTATGAGGAAGGATCACGATATCTTAAACTCATATTAACTAACATGCGTACAGGTGCTGAAAGAGCTTATGACATAGAAATAAGTGAAGCAGGTACTGAACCCGTTCAATCCATCCAATTAGAATTACCAGTTAGGTTTCAAATAGCTAGTGATGACTTGAAGAAATTAGTAAGGGACGCTAAACTAGTTGGTGAGGAGTTAGAGCTTATTTACAAAGAGGGGTCAATAGAAGTTATTTCGAGATCCGAGAACAAAATGTTTAAGCAAGTAATGGGCTTAGATAAACCACTATATAGTTTAGAATCTAAGGAGTCGATGGTGTCAAGTAGATATGACGTGGACTTACTTAAATCCATAGCTACATCATTTGATGCCGCTGAAATAGCTACAGTTGAGTTTGGTTCAGGTCTTCCAATGAAGATAACATTAGCTTCAGATGATGGTTCAAAGCTAATTTTCTGGATTGCCCCTAGAGCTTAAACCATACTCAAACTTCATTTTCTTAGGATTAGGTAGCTTAACAATAACACCCCTCCTTATTAAATTAGCTAGAACCTTACGTAGCTTTACATCATCTATTTCAACACCTTTACTTATTAACTCCTTTAATAATTCCTCATAAGTAGCTCTACCCAATTTCCTAATCACATTAATTATTAGAGTCTCTAACTCACTCATATGATCCCCCAAATATTTCAGCCGGGGTGCCTTTCAGCATCCTAAGGTAATATAGCTAGTTAGACGGATAGGGCGTTCATCATCTAACATAAGTAGTGCTCTAGAATAAATAAGTTCTTAACATATTCTCTATGGGGTTTACGAATGAGCGATAAAGTAGAACTTGAACTAGTAGAAGAATATGTATATGCTAGGGAAAGGAGGTTTAGGTTTAGGATTAAGGGAACTAATATAATACTAAATGTTGAAGCTGAAGATGTTGAGTCAGGCTTGAAGAAAGCTGTAGACATGATTAGAAGGTTAAGAATTATTGAGAGACTTAAGGAGTTAAAGTCACAGTGAATTCTTGTATTGCTATGGTGGGGCCGCCGGGATTTGAACCCGGGACCACCAGCGTTCCGGGCGGGGATTTCTCCCCAGGCTGGCATCCTAGCCAAGCTAGACGACGGCCCCACATCCAAGACTACACTATCTAAACCTATTTTTAAGCATTAAGATATCTACAACGGAGGTAGGTATGACTGTGAGGTTATTCATAGCTGTTGAGATAGAGAACTTAGATACTTTAAGGAAGGTAATAAACTTAAGGGATGAATTACTATCATGCTCTAAGGGCGGTAGAGGCATTAAAGGTGTTGAGGACGAGAATATACACTTAACAATAAGGTTCATAGGTGAAGTGAGTGAAGCATTACTGCCATCAATAATTAACTGTTTAAAACCTTGCAGTGAGTTGAAGTCATTTACCATGGAAATTAGAGGTGTCGGCGCATTCCCATCAGCATCCAGACCGAGAGTTGTATGGGTTGGTGTTAGTAAAGGTAGTAATGAATTAAAAATGATAAGGAGAATCATAGATAAATGCTTAAACCAGATAATCAGACCTGAACCTCAGGAATTCGTACCACACATAACTATAGGTAGGATTAAGGGAAGCTACGATAGAATATGCTTACAAAACTTCATAAATACGCACATGGATGAAGTGATAGGTGAGAGTAAAGTAACTAAGGTAAAGCTTAAGAGGAGTATCTTAAGACCTCAAGGACCCGAATATCATGACGTATACGAAGTTAACTTAAGAGAGTGATAAGCTCCATGACCGATCTAAGCATAAATTATGAGAAAGTACGTGAGATCATTGAGGAGGTTAAGAAGGAATTAAGACCTACGGGAGAGGAACTAGAAAAAGCTTATGAATTATTCAATAAGATTAAGGAAGTAGTAAATTACGCGCTTAGCGATTTAGACTATGAATACAGGATAAGCCTTGAAGGTTCTTTAGCTAAGGGTACATGCGTTAGAGGTGATATTGACTTAGATGTATTCGTATTAATAAAGTACGATAAAATGACTAATGAATGGATTGAAGAAAATATTCTGAGAAGAGTTCAGGAGGCTTTAAAGAGGATTGAGGGAGCCAAAGTAATTAAGAAGTATGCTTCACATCCATATTTAGAGGTTGTATATGGTAATCTAAGAGCTGATATAGTACCTGCGTATTGGGCTTCTAGGATAGATGAAATAAGGACGGCAGTTGATAGAACGCCCTTCCATACAATGTATGTTAAAGGTAAAATTACTTCTGAAGCGCAAAGAGATGAAGTAAGACTTCTTAAGAAGTTCTTTAAGGGCATTAATGTTTATGGGGCTGAAATAAAGATTGAGGGGTTTTCAGGATACTTATGTGAGCTACTCATTATTAAATATGGTTCATTCATTGAGACACTTAAGAATATTAGTACATGGCGTCCACGTACAGTAGTAACAATAGATAACGTAAGTGAGGTTGACAAGAGGGAACTCTTAAGACTCTTTCCAGGTAGTCCTTTAATAGTGATAGATCCTGTAGATCCACGTAGAAACGCTGCAGCATCAGTATCATTAAGAAGCTTAAGTACAGTAATAATGGCATCAAGAATATTCTTACGTGAACCTAATAAGAGCTTCTTCTATCCTAAGAGAATGGGACTGAATATCAACTGCTTAAAGGAAATATTAAAGATTAGTGAAAGGAAAATATACCTTCTCCTTTACGACATAGTAAGCAATACATCACCTGACGTACTTTGGGGAGAGTTAAAAAGAACTGCAAATAGACTAGTAAATATCCTTAAAACATTTGATTTTGAGATGATAGATCACAGATTATGGAGCGATGAAGTCAGTAAGGCAGTAATTGCTTTAGATATGTTTACTGATGAACTACCTAAGTATAAAGTTCATGAGGGGCCACCAATAGCTAAGTTAGCTAATAGTGAGAAATTCCTTGATAAGTACTTAGGTGATGTATATTCCTTTGGACCTTGGTTTAAGGAGAATGGAAGAATATACGTCATAAGGAAGAGGAAATTCCATAAATTAATTGAAGTACTAAGACATGTTGAGAGTCAGCTTAACGCTAAACACATAAAATTAACTGGTATATTCACTATGGAGGCAATCCCATTCGAGTTAAGAAGAAATAAGGAGTTTAATTACTGGCTTACTGAAGTTGTCCTCAAGCTTCCCTTCTGGCTCTCAAGTAAGTATGGACTTATATTGAGAGAATTCTGCCGTGATAAGTAATCCCTTAAAGACATCCTTAACCTACCAACTATCTTTATGTCCTCTAAACTAGGTATGGACAATTTACTACCGCAATGAGGACATACACCATTGAATTTATTAATAAGCTCCGTAGGTGATGGTAATCCAAAACAATCCTGTCCGACTCTCTCAAAGATGAATATTATTGAACTACAGTGCTTACACCTAAAGAGGACAGGCACAGTAACACCTACTTATAAGTAATACCATGAGTACACATAACATGATTATGTCAAAATACATTGTGAGTATTACTTAACCTAAGGTTGAGCCCTTAGTGGTCTCAATCGAACTCATTTGTGTGTATTATTTCAGGGACGTAGTATTTACATGTATTACTAGAGTAATACTTAATTTAGGATTAAGTTGATTCGTCAATAAGTGAAAGTAATTGATTATGAAGTAATAAGTAGAAACTCCTCTTATATCTCAGGTGCTAAGTCTTGTCTAAGTACAGGGATTTAATATTCATATGTATCACAGGAATGCCTGGTTCCGGTAAGTCTGTTGTATCTAGGATTATTTCATCAATACTTAACGCTGAGGTCGTATCAATGGGTGATGTAGTTAGGGAGGAAGCCATAAGGAGGGGTATTCCTCAAGATACTGTGTCTATGATTAAATTTGCTGAGGAACTTAGAAGAAATTATGGTAAAGACGTAATTGCCAAGATGACTCTAAGGCATATAAAGAGGAGAGGACTTACTGGAATAGTCATTATTGATGGTATTAGAAGTCTTAATGAAGTTAAAGTGTTTAGTGATTATGGCAAAGTAGTAATTGTAGCAGTTCATGCATCACCTAAGACAAGGTATGAAAGATTACGTAGTAGAGGTAGGAAAGATGATCCAAGAAGTTGGGACGAATTTAAAATTAGAGACGATAAGGAGTTACGCTTCGGTATTGGCAATGTTATAGCGCTTGCTGACGTAATGATAGTTAATGAGGGTAAGAGCCTAGAGGATTTAAGGAGTGAAGTAGAGTCTAAGATCAAGGAGGCCTTTAGTCATGTTGACAATCAGGATAGAAGTGGAAGTTAGACCTACGGAGGATGAAGGTAAGGTCAAGAAGGCATTAAAGAATATATTCACATTAAGTGATAATGATATTAAGAGTATTGATATGGGTAGTAACTATAAGTTATTAGTTGTTGAGTCTAAAAAGTTGAGTATACTCTTCAGGCTCTATGAGTTATTAAGACAGGAAAGGATACTTGATACTGCTAGATCAATAATGCTATCATCTAGAAGAGGGAATATGCTGACAATAAAGCTACATAAACAAAGTGCTTATGCAGGCCACATATCATTTATATCTTACGACGAGGAATCACCGTTAGGTCCTATAACATTAACTATAGTTAGTGATAAGTTAGATGAGATTATAGATTGGTTAGCGCCTAAAACTAGTCATGGAAGACCTTTATGGGAAAGGGAGGTTCCTCGTGTCTAACTTAACCTTTTATGAATACTCTGAGGAACTTCTTAGCTAAGTATGTATGAGGGAATATTCTTCTAGCTTCAAATACTAAAGTGTCACTATCCTTGTATCTAGGTGAGATATGGTATAAGATTAACAGTTTTGATCTACTCTTTAATGCCGTTAAGGCTGCCTCGATGCTTGTTGAGTGGAGATGATCTCTAGCTAAGTTTAGATCATTATGTGAAAATGTTGCATCATGAATTAAGAGATACGAATCATAGACCACTTCAGGTAGCTCAATTAAGGGTCTCGTATCCGTGATATAACTTATCTTAACCTTACCACCTATATTTATGGTGAAACCTAGGGTAGGCACTGTATGTATTAAGGGATAAGCGTATACTTTAATGTTACTAAAACTCAATACTTCATCATACTTGTTGATCTCAATAAATTCTATATCATAAGTTGGTGTGAAGTTAAGCATATTCATACTCCTTACTACGTACTCCTTAATACCTTTAGGGCCAACAATTGTTAACTTTTCTTTTGAACCACCTAATGATCTAGACTGTAGT
The DNA here is from genome assembly GCA_964486465.1 of uncultured Desulfurococcaceae archaeon. Taxonomy (GTDB): domain Archaea; phylum Thermoproteota; class Thermoprotei_A; order Sulfolobales; family NBVN01; genus CAZAMI01. The sequence continues at coordinate 18,186 of CAZAMI010000005.1, forward strand.
AACGGTAGAAGACCTAATACGTGATCTCCGTGTAAGTGAGTAATCAAAATATGTTTTAAAACAACAGGGCTAACCCTAACCTTAAGTAGCTTACTTTGAACACCTTCACCAGCATCGAGCAATAAATGGTTCTTACCCCACACTATCAGTACTGAAGGTAAATTGTCACTACCAGGGTATGGAGCTTGTGAACCTAGGATTACAATTCTCACAGGATTCACTTCACCTTCACCACGTAGATATCTCTCGTCAAGGACCCGTGCACCCAATTTAAGTGCTTCTCGACAACAACTAATCCATTAATACGCTCTATATCATCCTCACTAATAACGTCTTTCCTTTGAGCGAAAACGATGTATGAGCCCTTTCTTAATACTTTACTAGCCTCTTCTATGAAGCACATCATTAAATCCCTTAAATCCCTACCTTCAGGTCTAGTCAACCTACCATAAGGAGGATCCGTAGCTATAGCATCAACCCTATTAACATGTACCGACATATTACAAGCATCACCACATACAACGTTATCTAAACAATTGTAAAATATTAAATTCTTCCTTGCTGCCTGTACGTAGTCAGAATTTATGTCTATACCTAGGTAATTACTTAAACCTATACTACAGGCCTCTAGGAGGAATCCACCAACACCACAGAAAGGATCAAGCAAGGATTCATTCTTTTTAATACTAACCCTACTTAAGTTAACAAAGACTCTTGATATTATGGGTGGTAATGTACCAGGTCTATACTCCGGTCTCCTTTGTGGAGCTCTTTCATTAAATGCCTTCATGAACCTTTCATGAAGTCTTAACCCGATGATAACAGCGTTGGATACTATTATGTCTAGGACCCTAACGTCTTTCTGACGTCTTCCCATAAGAGGCTTTAATCCTAACTCCCTCCTCAACCTATTCATTAACTCATCATATTCTATAAAGTTCTTACCGAACTCCTTAACGCGACTAAACTTCACGAAAATATCCTTCCTACTTAAATCTATATTACTATCCTTTAACGCCTTAACTATTCCATCAATACCTTCAGATATATTTGTAGTACTTAATACCATACCTAGATACTTAGTTAGAGCTGAACGTTTACCTACATATTGAGAGAACTCCTGTGTTGAATCAATAATTAGTACTTGGTCTAATCTGGCTGCAACCTTGAAGGATATATCCTCAGCTTCACATATAGCCCTAACTTCAGCCTCAGGTAATGTTCTATGCTCGCCCGATAAGTACACATAGAATAACATGGACTATTCCTTAGTAATAGCTTCTACTATAAGACCTGTAGGGTCTAAGTACTCAAGTAATGGATCATCAATTTTAGGCACTGTCAGTACTAGGAATATCTTATCGATACCAGAACTTCTAAGCCTCTCTAAGGCATTACCTACGAAAAGACCGTGAGCAGCAACAACTATTACCTTATTAACTCCCTTCGATCTTAGGTACTTACCTATGTTGGCTACGGTACCACCAGTGCTTATTATGTCATCGATTATTATGGCGTTCATGCCTTTAACATTTAACTCCCTAGGTAGTTCATGTCTAATCTCACCTGTAACCCTATCCCTAAACTTCTTTATGACTACATACTCCAGGTTGAGTTCATTACTAAGCTTACTAGCTCGCTCTCTCGCACCTTCATCAGGTGCTACGACTATTGCATTGGATTTATCAATACCTAGAGATTTCAATTTATCAGCAAATAATTTAGTCGGTAATATGTTGAACATCTTACCCTTAAAGTATGACATAGCTTTTTTACTATGAATGTCAATAGTTATTATACCGTTAACACCTAGATTATATAACGTATTAAGTAATAACCTTATACTTATTGCTTCACCATCTAAGAAAGTCCTATCTTGCCTACTGTAGGCCATGTATGGTATTATAGTTCTTACCTCCTTAGCTCCCACCTCATTTAATGCATCAATGCTTAGTAATAGCTCCACTATCTTATCATTTTGGTTTGGGTAAAGTGATTGAACTACATAAACTACCTCATTCTTTAATGATTGAGGTTCAGGTAATCTTACATAGACTTCACCATCGGGGAATACCTTCACATGCGCTGTTAAATGCTTAATACCTAGTGACTTACTTATCTTAGCACCTAGGCCTAAATCATTAGACAATGAAACTACTATCAATCTTAAACCCTAGAGCTCTCTCGAGTACGGAATTAATTAATATTTAATTTATGTAAACCCTATAGATACGGTACATAGGGTGCATTTCATGAGGTTTGGAAGAAAGCCTGATCTTAATAAACCATGGGTTAGGGTTGCAAAGTTTTGGAGGAGGATTAATGGTGGTAAGGTGCGGTGCTATCTATGCCATAAGAGATGCCCTATTGCTGATGGTGGTTTTGGGGCGTGCGGGGTAAGATACAATAATGGAGGGACGCTCTATACATTAGTTTACGGTCTATTAACGGCAGCTAACGTTGACCCAATAGAGAAGAAGCCGTTATATCATTATCAACCGGGCTCAACTGTGTTCTCTATATCAACAGCTGGGTGTAATTTCATGTGTCAATTCTGTCAGAACTGGACTATAAGTCAGTCTAGAAGGGATGAGGTATTTGGGGATTACTTTACACCTGAGAAGGTTATTGAGTTAGCTAAGAGGTACGAATCCGACGGTATTAGTTACACTTATAATGAACCAACAATATTTTACGAATTCATGTATGACACGGCAAAACTAGCTAAGAGGGAGGGCTTATTCAATACCATGGTTACTAATGGCTATATGGGTATTGAGGCAGTTGACGAATTAGCTAAGTATTTGGATGCAGCAACAGTTGATTTTAAAGCTGCGGGTAATAAACGGTTCTACCAGAAGTATATGGGTGTCCACGATCCTGAACCGACATTCACTACGATACTTGAAATGAAGAGAAAAGGGGTGTTTATTGAGATAACAAACTTAGTGGTACCTGAATTAGGTGATGATCCTAATGACTTAAGGAGGTTAGCTAGGTGGGTTGCTGAGAACTTAGGTCCTGAAACACCATTTCACCTACTCCGCTTCTACCCACACTATAAGATGACATTCATACCGTCAACGCCGATCAAGACCTTGGAGAAGTTAGCTGATATAGCTAAGGAAGAAGGATTAAAGCACGTATACATAGGTAACGTACCTGGGCATCCCTTAGAGCATACTTACTGCCCAAAGTGTGGTTATTTACTAGTTAGACGCTATGGTTTCGATATAGTAGAGTGGAATTTAACTGATGACAATAGATGTCCAAAATGCGGGCATAAAGTTAATATCGTAGGGAAGTATCAGGGTAAATCATCAAGATTTATATGGCTCTAAAATTTAATAGCATGTAATTGTATTAACTCAGTATCTCCTTAAAGGTGTGATATAATGTATTATATAGTTATAATGGGGCCTGCAGGTTCAGGTAAGTCCACACTTGCTAAAGCACTAGCTGACTGGCTTGAAGACCAAGAGTTAAGCGTTTCAATAGTTAACTTCGACCCTGCTGCTGAGTCATTACCTTATACTCCTGATGTCGATATTAGGAGATACGTTAGAGCAAGGGATTTAATGATAGAGAAGGGTTTAGGACCTAATGGCGCACTGATAGTTAGTGTTGACATGACCATAAACTACATAACTGAAATTAGGGAGGAGATAGATGAAACTAAATCTAACTACGTCATAATTGACATGCCCGGTCAACTAGAGATCGTAGCTTTTAGAAGATTAGGCCCTCAGATAATTAAAGAGTTAGTTAAGGGCGTTAAGTCCGTCTCGATATTCTTACTAGATGCGAGACTTGCTTCAATACCTTCATCAGCGTTCTCCCTCTTACTACTCTCCCTTTCAACACTCTATAGAATTCAATTACCACAAATACTAGCCGTCAACAAGATAGATTTGGTGTTAAGTAAGGAGGAATTAAGTAGTATTGATGAATACGTAAGTAAGCGAATATTTTTATTTAAGTTATTAAGTGATGAATATAGCTGCTATGAAGCTTCAGAAACACCTCTACTACTGAATACAGACATATCCGTAAGTATATGTGAGTCACTAAGACAGGTGTACTACAACATAATACCTATATCAGCTAAGGAGAATGTAGGTATGGATAGCCTTTATGCCGAAATTCAAAGAGCTGTAGCTGGTGGTGAGGACTTCTTAACTGAAGAACCTGGTGGTAGGTTATAACTTAAAATGGCTACCTTTAGAACTTAGTAGGGTGGTATAGTGAGTAGAATAAGTAAAGTTAAGGAAATAATTGAGGTGGCTCAAAGTGAGGGTAGAACTAAGCTTTTAGAGCATGAAGCATATGAGGTTTTAGGACTATATGAAATTCCCGTACCTAAGGCAGGTCTCGCTAAGAGTTCTGATGAAGCTGTTAAGATAGCTAAGAGTATAGGATTTCCTGTGGTAATGAAGATAGTAAGTCCTGACATAGTGCATAAGAGTGATGTTGGTGGCGTAAAAATTAACATAATGAATGAAGATAGTGTTAGCAGAACTTTTGAGGAGATTATGAATAACGTGAGAGTTAATGCTCCGAATGCTAGAGTAGTAGGAATTCTAATTCAAGAGATGGTTCCTCAAGCACTTGAGGTTATAGTCGGAGCTACTAGAGATCCAACATTCGGTCCTGTCCTGGTCTTTGGTTTAGGAGGAATATTTGTTGAAGTACTGAAAGACGTAAGCTTTAGAGTAGCGCCAGTTACTAAGTATGATGCTGAAATGATGCTTCAAGAGATTAAAGCTGCTAAGATACTTGATGGATATAGAGGCATGCCGCCAAGAGATAAGGAAGCACTTGTAGACATAATAGTGAAGTTGTCTAAGCTCATGGAGGATGTGAACGACATAACAGATGTGGATCTAAATCCAATTATGTCATTTGAGATAGGTAAAGGAGCTAAGGTAGCTGATGCTAGAGTACTCATAAGGAAGAAGTAGGAGAAGGGATAATGAGTAAAGAGGAGAACGATATAATAAATGAGATAAGTGAGGTAAGGGAGCAGCTCAAGAAACTTAAAAATGAGAAGAGCGTGATAGTAGGTAATATCAAGGAGCTAAAGAGAAGGAGAAGTGAATTAATAGATAAGCTTAGGAAGCTTAAGGATAAATTACAGAAGATAAGGAAGGAGTTAGATGAACTAAAGACAAGAAGGAGTATATTAATAGAGGAGCGTAGGAACCTCATTAGAAGAGTGAAGGACGTAAAGAACATGCTTCTTCAGGAGAGGGAAGTAATAGAGAGGGTTAAGGCTGAGTTAGGTAGGAATGTATCCATTCCTAAATTACGTAATAGGATAGAGCAATTGGAATGGAGAATCATTACAGAATCATTACCTCTAGAAGTAGAGAATAGACTTGTAAAGGAGATAATGAAGTTGGAAAGTATCTTAGAAAGAGCTGTAGAAAGTATAAAGGCTAGGGAGAAGTATCAAGAGCTAAGAGCTGAATTAAAGAGTTTGAGAGTTAGAATAAATGATGTAAGCAAGGAAATCGATGAGTTAAATAATAAGATTAATAGTCTTAGGGAGAGCATAGGCTATGTGAAGAATGAATTATCTCATATTAGGGAGATGATAGGAGAGGTGCAGGGTAAGATTCAAGAGAGTGTGAATAAGCTCATAAACATAACTGAAAGAATAAACAATCTTAGTACAAGATATAGGGAACTTCAAGAGAACCTAAGAAACATAAGATTGAGTAAACAGAAGGAATTAGAGAAAGCAATACTTGAGAAGAAGAGAAAGAAGGCTTTAGAGAAGTTATCTAAAGGAGAAAGACTAACACTTGAAGATTTAAAGGTATTGTATGGTGGTAATGAGTAAGTACTATTAAGTTAGCTCATTCTGAAATACCTTATCTACCAAATCTTCTCTCACGTTTCTGATAAGATCTTATTGCCCTCCATAAATCTATCTTTCTAAATTCAGGCCAATATACGTCACAGAAGTAAAGCTCGCTATACGCTATTTGCCATAATAGGAAGTTACTTATCCTTAGTTCACCTGAAGTCCTTATTACTAAGTCTGGTTCTTCAAGACCGTTATCAGCAAGATGCGATATTCCTAAGTACTTCCTGAAGGTGTGTTCGTTAATGTCATTAATATCTAATCTTCCTCTCTTAAAATCGCTCATTATATTTTTCACGGCATCAATTATTTCCTGCCTACCACCATAACAGATAGCTATGTTTAGATATCTATCCCTATATTTACTGCTATACTTCTCTACATACTTTATTTTATCTATTAATCTCTTAGGTATCATGTCTAACCTGCCAAAGAACCTTACATAAACTCTTCTCCGATCTATCTCACCCTTACTCATTAACTCATCAATGCCCTTCTCAATTAATTCTATGAGGTGCTGTTTCTCATCTTTGGGTCTTTTAAGGCAATTCTCATATGACATTGCATAGACTGTCACCACCTTTACACCCAAGTCCCATAACCATCGCAGTACCTCCTTAAGTTTCTCATACCCAACACTATGTCCGTATTTCGAATCAAAGCCGTAGAGCTTAGCCCATCTTCTGTTACCATCCGGTATTATAGCTACATGTTTAGGCATGGGTCCGCAGCATATCTGTGACCAAAGAAATAACTCATAGATCTTGTATACAGGTCTTAGGAGGAAGTCTATGAATTTATTGAATCTCCTATACACTCTATAGATGACTCTTCCTAATAACTTCATACTGACCTAAATTTAGTATCTATATGATAAATAAAAAGTTTTTAAGTAATAACAGTACACAGCTTTGGGATCAGCATGAGTGTATATCAAGGAAATGACTTAAGGAAGATAACAGGTGGTAGAAAAAGACCTTCGAGGAAGAAAAGAAAGTATGAGTTAGGTAGGTATCCAACTCATACTAAACTATCAAATAGGGAAGGGAGGGTTATACAGAGGGTTAGAGGAGGTAATTATAAGATTAGAGTTAAGGAAGCACAATATGCTAACGTTGCTGATCCATCAACTAATGAGACTAAGAAAGTTAAGATTCTAAGAATTATTGAGACACCAGATAATAGGGAGCATGCTAGATTAGGGATAATAACTAAGGGCACAATAGTAGAAACAGAGATAGGTATTGCAAAAGTCACTTCAAGGCCTGGTCAAGATGGCGTCATAAACGCTATTTTAATAGAAAGGAAGGGGTCTGGTGGTTAATTCTTTGTCATCAGAAGAATTTAAGGAGATTATCTTATGGCCAGAATACTTCCTTAAAGGCGTAACTAGAAGACTAGGTAGAAGATTACCAAAGGACTTATCGCTAGATGATTTACAGCCTCAAGACTTGATAGATGCTTGTAAGGAAATTTCACCACCGTGTAGCGTAGAAATAGTTGAAGGAAAGAGATATCCTAGGCTATGGTATGATAGTAAGGGTTGGTATGCCATAGTACGAATTAAAAGCGACATGAATAAGAACAAATTACTTAAAGAGTTAGCTAAAGTAATACTTAAGTTAAGGAGTAAGAAGAGGGTCAAAGTGTAAATAATTCGTGGTGGAATAAGCCTCCGTATTACTTACTCTTAAGGAAATAATCTTTAGTAAAACGATTAGTGTCTTAAAAATTTATACCTTTATAACTACTGCTATCTTAATGTCTATATGGTGTCTCCTTAGTGAGACGTGTAGCTTATTTCCTACATAAATCATCGTCAGGCAGGTTAATCGCGAAAGTATTAGCTCATAAACCTCCTAGAATAGGTATTAAGATATATGATTCAAGGGGTAAGTTAGTTGGCAGGATTATTGATGTAATAGGGCCCGTCTCATCACCTTACATAGTTATTAAACCATTAAATCATCCTGAATTGAAACCTTATGATGAATTATTCATTAGATGAGGTGATAATACATGTGTTCTCCTGAATCAATAATTTACGATGAGAAAACGGGGGAATACATATGTATCGAGACAGGTGAAGTTCTCCTTGATCACGCACCTGATCTAGGGCCTGAATGGAGAGTTTTCGGTAGTGAAGATCTTCAAAAAGAGAGAGCAGGTAGCCCATTAACTAATAAAGTACATGATAAAGGTCTAACAACACATATAGATACAGGTTCAAAATTAGGTAAGAAACTTGATGTACTTAACAGGAAGATCAGAGCGTTAAGTAGTAAGGATAGAAGACTAGTAAGAGCATTAGAACTCATGAACTCAGTAGTAGCCAGGTTAAACACTCCATTAACAGCTCAACTTAAGGAAGAAGCAGGCATAATATTGAGTAAGTTACATAGGAAGGGCTTGATAAAGAGACGAAATGTTAAGGCTATGGTAGCTGCATCAATAATACTCGCTTCAAGGAATCTAGGAATACCATTAGAGACTTCAAAAGTGCTTGAGTTATGTCAAGTAACAACTCAAGAAGTTTGGAATGCTGAAATGAAAATACGTAGAGATACTACAGGAATAGTTAGAGTTAGACCTCTTGATCCACGTAGATACTTAGGTCAGATGGCTTACAAAGCTAAATTAAGTCCTGAAGCCTTAACGTTAGCATCAAGGATACTTCACGTAGCTAGACGTGATGGGCTCACATCAGGTAAAGGCCCTAAGGGTCTAGCCGCTGCAGCACTCTACATAGCCTCCATACTTCTAGGCAGAAGAATAACGCAGAGAGACCTTTCACTAACTGTTGACGTATCTGAAGTAACTATACGTAATAGATATAGAGACTTAGTTGATAACATATTAATATTTGTTGATCTATAACGTTAACATTACTTAAGGATATATTTTAACGTTTTTAATGCGAATTAACATATGATATCCTAGATCCTACATGGACTTAAGTACAATAATCGTTAGGGAAGGTAAAGTTGAGATAGTAGTTCCTAACCCTAGAGACTACATACGTAGTGATAAAGTCATTGAACCATCGTGGTCACCCATATTCTATAATCCATTAATGGTCATGAATAGGGATATAGCTGTATTAGTCGTAGCACTTCTAAGTAGATTAAGAAGTCATAGAGTATTTCACGTAGCTGACATACTTGCTGGTACAGGTGTAAGAGCTATAAGGTTTTGTATTGAATCAAGTAATGAGATCTCATGTATAGCAAATGACTTAAACCTTAATGCTTACCATGCAATAATACGTAATATTGAATTAAATAATGTTAGAGATAGAGTTGTCGTATTTAGGAAGGATGCGAATGAGTTACTCTATGAGTTTGAAAGGGAAGGGATTAGACTTAACTACATCGATATAGACCCATTCGGCTCGCCAGCTCCCTTCATAAAATCAGCTATACATAACATAAGGGATGGCGGTGTAATTGCAGTAACGGCTACTGATACCGCTCCATTAAGTGGATCACGATGGTGGGCAGGTTCAAGGAAGTATGACGTACTTTTAAGTAGGAACGATATAGGAGATGAAGTTGGTTTAAGAATACTACTTGGCTACATAGCTAGAAGAGCCTCCGAGAATGATAAGTACATTAAACCATTGATTGCTTATAGACATAAACACTACTATAGAGTTTATGTTGAAGTAGATGAAGGTGCTAAAGAATCAAATAAAATCCTAGAGACAAAATTAGGCTACCTCATATTATGTAATACGTCCGGATATAGAACATACATTAAGTTAGGAGATATAAAGGATGTTAAGGAGCTTCCAAAGTGCCCCATAAACGAGAGTGCAATCCTTATAGGTCCTTTATGGATTGACAACCTAGGTGACAAGAAATTTATAAGTAACTTATTAGAGCTCCTTAAGTTAAGGTATAGATACATGCAGACATACCATTACGTAAAGTCATTACTTAATAATTTAAGCATTGAGATAGGGCTTAACACTGTATTTAACTTGTCAGTTTTATCTAGATATCTTAAGACTAACATACCTAAACTTGAAGAAGTATTTGAATGCTTAAGTAATTTAGGATACAAATGCGCTAAAACTCACTACAAAGGCCACTACATCAGGACTAATGCTTCATGGGAAGACGTTATTTCATGTATTAAGAAGCCTTCTCCTTAAAACTTAAGCTTCTAACGAAATTGGAGAGAAGTACACATTTTTGTGGATTAAAGTAGCTCCCAACACCACATCTATATAACTCCTTACATGTGAAACATGGTATATTCATTACAGGATTAAGACTTACTTTGACGCTTACTTTACCAACTACTGTCGGGTTATATATTAATTTGTATGTCCTTCTCCCTTTATAGATTATCGGCTCCCTCTTAACTAAACCCTTCCTAACTAAACTTAATACTGCCTTAGTCCCTTCTCTATTATCTACTCCTAACATGCCCCATAGAAGACTTTGGATGACGCCACCCTCAGTCTTCGTCTTCTCCTTGACTATCTCAAGTATTCTTTCCTCAAGAGATAATTCCATCCCTAAACACCTTGTTCATTAATTTAATTTTCCTTTCATAGAATATAATGTGTTCGGAGCTAATATAGGTTAGTTGATATGTATATTGCTTAAAGTATTAAGAAGAACCTATGATTAGGTTTATGATGTCCTCATGAACGTGTCCTCTATTACCCTCATTTATCCACAATAATTTGGCTTTATAAAGAATACTATACTTAGAGGCTATACCCCTATGTACGACAGCAAATATTATCTTATTCGATGTTAATGCTTTAATTATCACTTCACGTAACTTAGGTACTTTAAGCTCCATAGGACCTATTTCATCTATCGCTACAATGTCGCATTCAGACAATGCGTTCTCAACAGCTTTAACCCCCACGTCTTCAGCTTCAGAGGGTATGATGCAATATCTACCTACACGTAGTTCGGGTCTTACATTATGTATGCCCATACTACATAATCTAGCTAACCTACCTCTTCTACCAGTCCTTATATCAATTATATCGAACCCTATCCTCCTACCTCCAACTCTAATTTCAGGACATACAAAGCCACCAACACTTAATCCGTGACGTTTAACTTCATCAATTACCTTAAAGAATACTGTAGTTTTACCTACACCGGGTCTACCACTTATGAAAATCCTCTTACTCATATTTACTCATTTATTTTCATTATATCTAACTTATTAATGCTTATTTGTGTAGATAATTCATCGATTAGTACCTTACTCCTATCCCGATTAACAATTACGTTTGTCTTACCATTAATTAAGTCCGTGATTTTTACTGTCTCCATTATTTTCTTTATGACCTCTCTTAACGTATACTTCTTTGCCGTGGTATCAACTATTGTTTCAAAGCTCTTCTCTTCATCCTTTATTATGTAGTCAGGAGCTGACTTTCTCAGGTAATGTATTGATTCTATGTTTCTATCCTTGATTAGCATTCTTAGCTTCCTGTTAAGAATGCTTAACTTCGATAATCTACCCTTACTCGTTCTGATTTTTGAGATCTTGCGAATGAATTCTCTACGCATTATCTTAAGGTTTATGGTTTTCACTACATCCTCTCCTAATACATCGACTAATCTTTCAGCTACATCAATACTTATAATGCTGTCTTCACGTTCATAATCGAATAGCGTCCTACGGGATATTCCAGTCCTAAATGATAGATCACTTAATGTGTACTTCTTTATAGTCTTTAATTCTTTAAATGCTTTACTATTTAATGAGACGTATAAGTTGCCCTTTCTATAAAGTGCAATTAGTTCTGTAGGTCTTAAGCATATGTTCTCTAGGGTCCGCTCATTTAATACATAGATACCTTCACGTTCATAAACTATGTTATCGTATAGGTTCTCATCCTCAGACACCATGAGGGGTATAGCGTCTAAAGCTAACGATGCTTCTACTAAGTCCTCTATTTCCTCCTTACTTAGGGTTATTGACGGCTTTATCCTAATAACCATGTTATGCCCTTCATTATCTAGAGCTACAATGTCTATGGATCTCTCCTTATAACGTATGGGAAACTCTATCACAACATAGTCCTTACTACTTAGATTTAATGCTTCCTTTACTCTCTCAACTACCTTCTTGATCTTCCTACGTCTCTCATCATATGAACTTTCTTTACTTGAATTCATACCCTATAAAAATAGTGTTAATGGAAATATAAGTGTAGTGTTGAATCATCCCTTTCTATGGTATCTCGCTAATACCATTGCATGATCTCTATCAAAGGGATCTAAGTGAACTACGTCGATTATCTCAAATCCTCCCTCATTTAACGTATTTATCTCTCTACGATATACTTCATCAGGCTCTTTAGTTACATCTATACTTCTAGCCTTTATAGCTAGATATAGATATCCCCCATCCTTTAAGAAGTACTTAGCATTCATGTTAACCAACGATGCTTGCTCGGGTTGCGCTACGTCAGCATATATTATGTCTACTAAGTCAACTATGTGAGCATATCTATTCGGGAATCTAGCATCAGCAAGGATGGGTATTAAGTTCTTCCTAGTTTCAGTTACATTTATTAGCTCCCTCATGACTCTAGGAGCAAATTCTACGGCATAAACTATACCTTTCTCACCAACTAGGTCAGATACGTGACTAGGTGTTGTACCGCTCCCAGCACCTAGATAAAGAATCTTACTGCCTTCCTTTATCACTAACTCCTTAATGCCTTTAAGTAAAGCAGCTGCTAACTTACTCCTATACGCATTCCACTCCCTATACTCAATACCGCCTACCCTGAATAACCACTCACCATAAACCCTATGACCTGGTGCTAAATTCCTTGTTGCAAGGCGTGTACTACCATCTTCTAACTCAACAATATATACGCCTTTATATTGGGGATGCTCTTCAACCTTAACTACTTCAGCCAATAATCACACCTAGTGATTAATATTCTTATAAAGGTATTAAAGGTTAAATAAGAATTAAGCTACTTACCCTTTGATCTTCTCCTCCTTCTCCTAGGTCTTGGTCTCTCAATACGTGCTCTTGGTGGCGGCCTAGCATATAGTTTCTTTATCTCCTCAATCCTCTCGAGTAGTATCTTCTTTAGCTTATCTGCTATGAACCTTCCTGTAAAGTAGTCTGCTCTAGCAGCTATTGCAAGTTTAGTTGCTAATGCCCTAGCAATCTTACCTCTCTGCCATCTAGGTGATCTATGTATGTCGGGGTACTGGAATATAACACCATGCTTTGGCGGTTTACCGCCTGTCCTTAATGCTCTAAATAGTGCTTTCTCAGCACCTAGCACTTGGATAGTACTTGCTGGGAGCTTAGCTAATGACTCAAGACTACCTGCTAGACTCAATAATCTAGCTCCTAATAACGGGCCTACTAACTCAGTTATGTTCGGTGCTACCTCCCTCATTACCTGACCTACGTACTCAGTTAGGGTCTCCCTTAACCTCCATAACTCAAGCATTATGTTTGCTAACGTCCTTATCGGCTTAATGTCAAAGCCTGAGAGCTCTGCACCTATACTCTCCTTTGCCGCCCTTTCTACTCTCTCAGCTCTTGCTTCATTCACTCCTATTTTAACTAACTTATCCTTAACTATGTTCTCT
>CAZAMI010000006.1:0-30789 GCA_964486465.1 uncultured Desulfurococcaceae archaeon
CAACGTAGTTATTTATGGAGTTGATAGTATCCTCACTTATATCGGTGCCTATTCTTGCCTTAGCCTCAATAATTAACCTATAACTACGTACTAGCTCATCCCTATGCTCAATCTTAACACATGTTGATATCCTTACATCATTTATGGTAACTTCCCTTTGCCACTCAATTATCTTTAATTTACGTTTAGTAAACTTTCTTAAATACACTCTCAACACTTTACCCTGAACCTCCATAGTTATGTCACTAGGTAATGATACTTCGTAATCATCAGATTTAATCTTAAACAATAATTTAGCTCCTAACGGTTCTTTATCGCTCTTTACGCTCTCGACGCTAAATTTAATCTCATCTTTTAATCTAATCTCCATCAATACCTCATCAACCGTATCAAGGATATCTTCATAGTACTCCTTAGGACCCTTAAAACCTTCATCCTTAAGTAATTTAGTGATAGCGTTGATGTCGTGGATATCAGCATAGAGTGTTACTGTAACTTCAACACCTTCTACCTCACCTAGCTCATCCAGTTTAACTAAATCCATGAATGGGTACTTAGAGATTGCATCGTAAGATTTAGGCTTAATAAGTAATTCAATCCATGTGTCAATAGTCCAGAATGTTCGATAGGTATCAAAGCTGTTGTAAACTCTAAGATACCCATCTATTACTTCATACTTGGTCTGGTAGTCCTCATTACCGTAACGACCCAACCTCTTAGCTAGTTGTTCAGGTAACCTAACGTAATCGAATAAGCCCAATAAGACACCTGAGTAGATACAGGAGAAGCAAATTATTTATACATTCACTACGTCTTCTAAAGCTTCATTGAGATTAGTGGTGATGTCTTCAGACGATATTAGCGATTACTTTATCCAATACTTAGCTTTCTCACTCGGTCTTACTTTATCTTCATCTGCAAACTTCCATAGTCCTTGTTTAGGTTTAATGATTTCAACACCTAGTGCTTCCGTAAGGGCATCACTTAGTAATACTTCATACTCGCCTGGAACGCTTACTGCCTTAGCTTTAACCCAATTACTTACTCTATCCTCGGTTTCCACACGAACTTCAACATATCCCAGGATGTAAGCTGATACTTCAGTACCAACAACACTATACCTTTCACTCTCGATGTTTTCAAGAGGTAGTGTGAGTTTTTTAGCTAGAGCAAGGGGGATATGTATCTCGGGCTCATCAGCCTCGTAACCACTATTGACTAATGCTGAAGTTATTACATTGTTCCCTCTACACCTAATCTTTACTCTTACCCTTACACCCATGGCTAACCCTCTTAAACTTACCGAACCTTCCACGTAATCTTGACCTAATCACATGAATTGGTACGAACTTACCGAACCTTCTCATAAATGATACCTCATCAAGATTATAGTACGTATCACAGAAATTAAGTAATGATTAAGTTATAAGCAATAAGTAATTAGCTCCAGTCATTTTGAGTATCTTACTCATGTATCGCATTTAAAAGCGTACATTTATGGAATTGAAGTTTAAGAGGTATTAGACATCTACATTCACGGGACTGAGTTTGAGAAAGCTAGGTAGAATAGTTGGTAGGATAGGACATATATACCCATTGAGAAGAAGATTAGGTCATATATACCCATTAAGGAAGAGGGTTGGTGTAAGTAGTGGCTGTGAGGGTGAAACTAAGGATTAAGTCTAAAGTGTCAGGGAAAGAGGTAGTAACATCAGCCCTAGTAAACTCAGGTTTTGAAGCTGAAACACCTCAGCTATTAATTCCTAGGGCACTCGCATCAACCTTAGAGTTATGGCCTCCACCTCCAGAGGCTTATCTTGTTGAAGTAGGTACTGCTGGTGGACCTGTTAGGAATTACTTAGTACCTAAAGCTGCTGAAGTCATTGTTGAAACAGAGGATAGAAGGGTTGGGCCTGTAGTATGTGATGTGATGATATCGAGCATAGAGTATGAAGTACTCATAAGCGATAAATTAGGTGGTGAACTTGGTATAGTAATACTTGATTTAAGAGGGAAGTGGCGCTTCTCTGATGAGGATAAAGTTAGGGAGACCCAACAACCTCAATATTGGTTTTGAGAACTTAGCTAAATAACTATGTAAGAAATCCTTAAGAAGTAAAAGAGGTTTCATAATGTCTTGCAATATAGATGAAGTAATTAGGAGCTACATATGTAAGCATAAATGGATATTAGATGTAGGCTCAGGTTCAGGGGGCTTTATAAAGAGGCTTCTAAACATATGTAATTCACATATTTATATCATGGGAGTTGACATAGATGAGGATAGACTACGCAAGGCTAAAACGATTATTTCTGATCACTTAGTAGACCTTATAATATGTGATGCATCTAATCTCCCACTTAGGAGTGAATCAATTGATATTGTGACGCTATTTCTAACACTTCATGAGATTGAAGAAAACCTTATTGATAATGTACTTAGTGAGATAAGAAGAGTTATGAGGGTTAACGGCACATTATTCTTCGTTGATAAGTTTTTATTTAATTCATCAAGTCCTAATGAGGAACTTACATTACTTACTGAGGAAGCGTACCATAAGGCCTTAGAGTATGTTGAAGGGGTGAAACTATGGGGTTTAAGAAATCCTGATGAGTACATTAATAAACTTAAAATTCATGGATTTATGTTAGTACTAAACTGTATAGCTCAAGGTAAGTACATCGATGGTAAAACATTCATTAATAGTTGGGGGAGAGACACGATGAGACTATTGAGACTTATAAAGGATGATCAGAGGAAGGAGAAGCTCAATGAATTAGTAGATAGGATAAGGATTATAGGTAATAAGTACGGTTATGGACCAGCTAAGCTACTAGTTGCCATACTATGTAAGCTCATTAAGTAGTAGTTACTTGATATGTAATTATTATGTTAAAAATTAATTATGATTTACTACCTGTGTGCGGTCTATGTAACCACTTAGGTAGTTTAGGTATTTCCTTAAGTCTATTCGTGTAGTAGCCTACAGGACATACGTACTGGCATGTATTGCAGCCACTATATCCATGCCTCTTTTTAAATACCTTATTGAACATCCAGCATGCCTCAAAGTCTACGTAACCATCAGGCTTGATAGCATGTACCTCACATGCTTCAATACAGCGTTTACATCCTAGAATCCTCCTAGCTGCTAGGCATAAGTTCTCACTTAATGGTCTCCCAGACTTTAGTGGTGCATTAGTGATTACAGCACCAAGTCTTACTCTAGGACCATACTCGGGCGTTATGAGCAAGGCACTAATACCTATGGATCCCATTCCAGCTTCTTGAGCAAGTACTTTAATAGGTATCATAGTTTCCTCCTGGACCTCCGTGTGATGAGTTATTGGAGCACTAGACACTGCCTCACTACTGAAGATTTCATACACCGGTATTGCATCATAACCTAGATCTTGTAAATACCTACCAACCCGATAACTTATCTCATTAAGTATTATGTTCATCATAATGTTCTGCCTAGACACCAGTATACCGGGCCTCATTAGAACTGTATCAACATTCCTTAGAGCTAAAATTATGACTGCCTTAGCATCCTCTAGATAATGATGTGGTGGTACCCATAGGAAGTACTCCTTAGCTATCTCAGCAGCTCTATCAGCAGAGATTACTGAAACTAAGTCTGCACCTTTAGACTTAGCGAACTCGATAACCTTCCTAGTTAATTCATCACTCATTAATTCCTTCTCAATACTCTTTTTCTCTTCCATAATTTTCTTAAGGAATTCATTCCATTTCTTTATCCTTTCTTCATTTAACGCATGCATAGATTACACCTCCTCCGGGTATACCTGCATGTGATGTGAATTAATTCTAATGAAGCCATGTATGTAAAAATATTTATTCTAATTTTCTATTTGCTAGTTCATGTATCCTTAAGACCTTCTCGTAGTTTACGGGCTTAATGATGAGGCTTACAGTTATGAAGAGTATGACATTAACTAATAGTCCCCACCACCCTGACATTATCCCTAACGCCTTGATCTGAGGTGGTGCGAACTGCATCCATATAGTTACCAACGTACCTCCAATTAACCCAGCAAGAGCTCCCGCCTTTGTAGCTCTCTTCCAGAGGTCTGACCCTTATAGTGGGTCTTCATCCCTCATGGGATTCCTCTACCCCCGCTCTTTGGGGGCCTAGTTTCATCGGTTAGCCCCCCTCATCCCTCCACCAGACTCCCTTGAGCGAGGGTAGAGGGGTTCGGGGAGCCTCATCCTTATCTCCCGACTGGTCATCACTCGTCCACTCCCCACACCCCATAATCTTATTAGCGTAAACTATATATAAGTTTTACGTAAATATAATTAATGGTGTACTGTTGTGGAACAATATGTTTTCCATGCAAAGATAAGTAAGGGTAGTGGAAAGAAATTATGCATCTATATCCCAAGGGAGGTTGAAGATAAGATGAGGCATCTACATGGGCATGAGGTGATAGTAATTGTCATCAAGTCAGATGCCTAGGATAATAGCTGATGATGAGACCATAGAGCAATTCACGCACACTACAGTAAATGGTAGACTAATTCCTAGAAGTAATGAGGATTATATGAAACTCTGCCTGCTTGCTTATCGCTTCAAACAAGCAGTCAAGCATGGAGTAAACCTTGTATTAAGGGGGATTCCACAGAAAGAAGCATACAAAGAGTTAGCAAAAATACTACCAAGTAGCATCTATGGTGAAACAGCATATAAATACGCTAAATTACTAGTAGAGGGAGCTAAAAATCAAGGGCAAACTAATGGTAATGAAGTAGTTGTTAAAAGAATCAATATTAGGAGAAATTGGATAGCGTCAAGAGGAGGTATTACATGGAAAGGAAACCTTAACGTAAGATTAGTCTCAACGGATAGAGTAATGGTTAGGTATTACAATGGTGAGTGGCTGGAGTTTAAAACAAGGTTTGGAAAGAAATACATTCCATTACTAAATGAGTTGATAGAGTTGTCTAACCAGAAGAAAATGAGCTACGGTATAGCTATAAGCTTTAGGAATGATAAAGTATACGTCCATGTAGAAGTACCTATGTGGCTATACCTTAAATACTTCTCAACTCCTAGGCAGAAAGGATATGGATTAATTGCAGGTTTTGATATTAATAGTGATAGGCTTAATGTAGTTGTTATTAATGAGGTTGGTGTCATCATCGCGTTAAAGACTTTCTGGTATAGCGAGGTAGTGTCCCATGGGTTTTCAAAAGAGAAAGCTAGGTGGATGAGACTTAATGCTTTATCAAGTGCCCTCAAATGGTGTAGGAGAATTGGAGTAGATTATGTTGTGTTAGAGGACTTGACTAGAATCAAGGATAGGAAGTTTACAAGCAACCCAACTGCTAACCGCAAGATAGCTAAGTTTCCAAAGAAACAAATGATAAAACATGGCGTTATAAAGGCGTTGAAGCTAGGGTTCACGGTTATACTGGTTAATCCGAAGGGGACAAGTAGTAGTGTAACTCATAGACAGATAATGAGGGAGAAAGGGCTAGATAGACACATGGCAAGCGCATACATGATAGCGTATAGAGGGCTGAAGAAGCTCGAAGAACAAGAACTATCAATAACCCCCTCAACAACGCCCACCATAAACCAATAACTAACACCTAATACTTATAATTATTCCAGAAGAGTACACCTAATAGTAGTGGAAGGAATTGTGCTGTACCACTAGTTGCTACAGCACCTATGTATGCTAGGAATTCAGGTTTCTATAGAGCGAATATGTAGGCTATAATTAGTGATAGAATGATGACCACTCTACCAAGGTTTATTGCTGTACTCTCAGATATCTTTATCCCTAAACCTTCAACTATGTCTCTAGCCGTGAGGACGGATGTAGCGTGTGCTTGTTGATCTATAGTTGACATGGCGGCTGCTAAACCACCAGCAAGTATTACGCTGGCAAATACTACGGGTGTGTACTTTATCAGTAGGACAGGCATTACGCTATCAGGTTTAGCTAGGTTAGGTTCAAGTAATCTACTAGCGAACCCTATGAACATCGACATTATGAAGGCTGTAGCCAATATCGGTAGTAAGCCGCCAGTAACTCTTATAGCTCTCTCACTCCTAGCTGAGAGCATATTGAGGATCATCTGAGGACCCATGATTCCTCCAATAGCTATTATCGGGAATGAGAACCATAAGCCCCAGAATGCGGGGTTCTTAATAACTATTAGCTCGCTATGATGTTCTAATATGTAATTCATGATTCTTTCAGGGCCTCCGACTAGAGTTATTATTACTAAGCCGCCAATGAATATACCGAACGTTAATAGTATGCCCTGAATAATGTTTGTCCATGCGGCAGCTCTCTTACCACCTATTGAGGTATATATCATTATTGTTAAGGTTATAATTAAGGCTCCAAGCCAGAATGGTACGAGACCCTGCGTACTTGCCTCAAATATGTATCCAGCACTCATTATTTGAACTTGCATGTAGGGTATCGTAAATGCTATCAATACTATGGCCAAGAGTAACCTTAGAAGTTTAGATCCGTAGTAATCTTCAACTATATCTCCAGGGCTAACATAGCCTAATTGTCTACCCAGCCTCCAAACCCTAACACCAACAATGACTAAGAGTAGACCGAATATTGCGTTAGTCATTAGGTTAGCTAGGAACGTTATACCTCTACCGTAGAACCAACCATTAGAACCTAGGAATGCTAGAGCACTCCACCAAGTACCAGCTGATAGCCAGAATACAGTGAATATGCCTAACCTTCTACCAGCAACGAAGAAGTCAGCTATGGTTTTCTCTGCTTTACGTCTAGCGATCTCACATATAACTAATACTATAATGATGTAAACTATGATTACTGAGAGTGGTATGTAGGGATTGAATGCCATAGCTATATCACCTCCTTAATACTTCCAATAGCTAACGCGATGAAGAACACCAGGAACCATATGAATGTCCACAGAGCTAACAGTGGGAGGCCGAACACTACAACAGGTTTATTGAAATACTGTGCAATGGGTGGTAAGTACATTATGTAAGCAAGGACTATAATTCCCACTATTAGGTATTTACCTAATCTTTTATTGTTCCACATAATGACACCGGACGAGAGTAATATTTAAGGTTGAATGTTTAAAACTTAGTTAGAAATAGTATGATGTAACATAAATATAGAATCTCTTGAATTATTTACTACTGCTTTGTGTTTTGTATCTAAATTATAATATTAGTGATAGTCACTAGCATAGATATTAAAATATATCATATATTGCTATAAATAATTTCTGGTGTCTAGGTCATGTTTGATAAGACTTTGAAGTATTATAACTATGTACTTAAGGAGCTATTTGAGTACGTTTTAAGGAAATATGATGTAAACTTAAATGATACGGTCTTATGTAGGCCTAAAAGTGGTGTCGATCTAAGACTTCCTAGTGATGAATACGCATTACTTAGAGGTCCGGAGATACTCTTGACGTGCGAGTACCGTGGCGGTATTGGTCAAGTATTTACTACTGCACCACGAAGTTTTAAAGGTAGGCTTAGAGATGTATTAAGTCTTGACTTAAACTACATCAGAAACGCTAGTATTTTTCATGCAGTCATGAATGCTGTATTAAAGCTTCTAGGGTTGATAGATAAGTCGGAACACTGTAGTGGGGAAGAACCTAAGTTATGTGGTTACGCATTATATATTGAGCTACTATCTAAATATGGTCAAGACTTAAAAGTTCTACATGTAGGTTATCAGCCAAGCCATATTGAGAGTCTCTCTAAGTTATTACGTGATAACCTAGTGGTGACGGATCTTGATGAAAAATTGTTATGGAGCATTAAGTATGGTAGACCAGTAATTGATGGTTTATTGAATAAGTACTTAATACACCACGCTGATATAGTACTACTTACCGCAAGTTCCATTGTTAACAATACTGCGTGGGAAGTACTAGACTATGCCTACATGCTCGGAAAGGAGATCGTGATCTATGGTATATCAGCCTCAGCAGCAATATACTTACTAAACAGTAGTGGTACTCTGAAAGTGAAGCATTTCTGTCCTTACGCTAAGTAAGGATTACTTAGTTTAAATTAATCGATAATATATACCTTAAGGTTCTTTATAGGTAACTTAACCACGACATCGTTAGTTAATACCCCGTAATTAGTTATTACGTTGACGTTAATTTTATCAGTAACTACTTTTACTAGCTTTAAGTTGTCACTCCATGATTCTACATGAGTTACCTTACCCCTTATGCAGTTAGTTCTAGGATAGCATTTCTCAGTTTGATATAGTACTACCCTATCTGCAGGTATAGTTACTAAGACTCTATTATAACTCCTTAATTCTTCATACTCTATTGGAACTACGAGCTCTAGGCCGTGACAGTTAACTCTAGCTAAGCCAGCATCGATTAAGTATTCCTTAATCGTGCACTCAAATACGTTTATGTAATGTAAGTACTTATTAATAGCTTTAAGCAGTCCTTTAAGATTCCCGCTATACATGATCTCTCCATTCATTAGTATTGTGAAATTAGATCCTATCTCTAAAGCTTCATCTAGGTCGTGGGTAACTATAATCACTGTTAAGCCCTCATCCTTATTAATCTTCCTAATAGTGTTTGCTATCTGAACTCTATAGTCATAGTGTATCCCAGTAAATGGCTCGTCAAGGAGTAATATCCTGGGTCTAATAGCTAGAGCTCTAGCTAGAGCTACTTTCCTCTGCTCACCACCACTTAATGTTAATGGGTACCTATTCCTTAACTCATATATACCGAGCAGCTCTAAGTAGTACTTAGCTATAATCACTGAATCATTGAAACTAAGACCTGTATTCCTTAACCCAAAGATTACATTCTCAAGTACCGTCATATGTGGAAATAAAGCACCTGTCTGTGGTAAGTAACCTATTCTACGCTTCCATGGTGGTAACCTATCTACTGACTCACCATTAAAGCGTACACTACCTCTATACCATGTTAGACCAGCTACTACCTTCAGTAATGTTGTCTTACCTGCCCCATTAGGACCTATTACGACATGTATTGAGCCTGAAGGTACATGTAATGTCACATTCTTAAGTATGTAGTTTGAGACATTAACTAAGTCTACAGTAGTCAAGCAGCTTCACCCCCATGTATCACGCCTTAACATACCCCACCTACTCGTTATTAATGTCTCTACTTTCTCAACAATTAACTGTAAAATTAATGCTAGAGCTCCAAGAACAACTATCAAAGCAATAATCTCATCAACTCTTATCATAGAGTATGCTTTCATCATAAGATACCCTAAGCCATTACTAACAGCTAAGTATTCAGTAACAAAGACTAGCCTCCAGCTATGTCCTGCCTCTAATTTTAGCATGGATGCTATATGAGTTAGCGCTAATGGTAGAATCACCTTAAACACTAAGACCCTCCTATTAGCACCTAAGGTTAGGGCTACATCAATAATATCTGGATTTATACTCTTTGTGCTACTAATGAGAGTGTATGCTAGTGGAAAGCCTGTACATATAGTGACTACAGTTATTGGTAGGAAATCATTTAGGCCTACCCATAACATTAGTAAAGGTATGAATGCAAAGGATGGTGTAACGGCTATGAATGCTATGATAGGGTATACGATATCCCTTAGGAGTCTCGATAGGAGTACTGCTAAACCTATACCTAATCCTAATATTATGCCTAGGGAGAACCCTATAAGTACTCGATAAAGTGATAAAGCTAATTGACTCAAGAAATCATAGTTAAGTATTAGGTCAATTAACGCATACAGGACATTGTGTGGTTGTGGGAAGAGTGGGGATGGATTTACGTAGTAGGTAGCATACCATATCGATATTACCAATATTAATGCAACTAATACTCTCAGAATAGAGTAGATACCTGTTCTCAAGACTTACCATCTAAAATACTTAAGTCAATGAATTCTGAAACACTTAGATTCCTTCTAAGTACGCCGTATTTTACTAAGTAGTTTATGTATTGTTGAATCTCCTTCACATTAATATGAGTCAAGTAATCTAAGTATGACATCGATTTACTTATTATGCCTACATCGCTAGCTAGGTATTTAGCAACTATTCTTGCTGCCTCGTCTGGGTGTTTTCTTATATATTTTGTTGCCTTAGATAATATTCTCACAATCTTAACTACGATGTCTCGATGCTTCTCTAAAAATTTCTCAGTAACCGCTACTCCACTACCAGGCATTGTCGGCCATAGGCTTTGACTCCTAACTAGTACTTTAGCACCCATAGGCTCTGCTAATGTAACGTAGTGCTCGGGTAATGCGGCAGCA
This sequence comes from uncultured Desulfurococcaceae archaeon, assembly GCA_964486465.1. Lineage (GTDB taxonomy): Archaea > Thermoproteota > Thermoprotei_A > Sulfolobales > NBVN01 > CAZAMI01. Next base: position 10,296 of record CAZAMI010000006.1, read on the forward strand.
TCAATCTTGCCAGTAAGTAATGCTGTAGTTGTAATGAATGGAGGCATACGGTATATCTCAAGTGATAGGTTATACTTATCCTTAATTAACATAAGTAATAGCCAGGCTGGTGAGCCAGGTCCTGACGTAGACACTTTCTTACCATTAAGATCGCTTAAATCCCTAACCTTACTAGGATTAACTACAATAGCGTATCCATGATTGTGCATCATAGCTACTAACTTTAACTTAACACCACAATCTCTAGCTAAGAGTAAAGGTCCAACACAAGCCAATGCTATATCAACATCTCCTCTAGTTAGTGCTGCAGCAAGTTCTAGACCTGTAAAGAACACCTTATAATCTAGCTTAATACCTTCCTCACTAAACCATCCCTTATCAAGTGCTACCCAAAATGCTGATGAATGGTCATTAAGCTCAACAGCAAACCTGACTACCACCTCGCTTTTAACACTTACATAGCTATAACATAGGGTAAGTACCATAACTAAGACTACCACGATATTAACTACACCATAAACTCTACTTTTTCCTCAAGTCCACCACATATATTAGACATAATTAAGGGAATAAAAAAGTTTTATATTTTATTGTCTAATAAATTTATTGGACAGGTGTTATAATGTCTAAAAGATTCGGTTTACTTACTGAATACCAAGTTAGAGTACTTAAACTTAGATCTAAAGGGCTAAGTTTAAGAAAGGTAGCCTCAATTTTAAATACATCGCATCAAAACATAGCATTAACGGAGAAAAGAGCGTTAGAAAATGTGAAAATAGCTGAACAAACTATACTAGCATATAAGTTAATTACTTCACCAATTAAGTTGGTCTTAAGTGAGGGAATGAAGTTAATCGATATACCTAGACTAATTATTGAGGAAGCGGATAAAGTAGGTATAAAAGTTAGAGCTGACTTCACCTTAATATTTAAGCTATTAAGATTCAAAGCGGGGGTATGCATAAGAGTCAACAGGATAGAGAGACCTATACTAATCATCGTGGATAAGAATGGATACGTTGATGTTTACCCTTACCATGAAGTTCAGGGAGTTTTTAATGATATAGAGAAGATTTAAAATTACATAACTTTTAATTAATACCCATATACTACTTACATTTGCCTAACTCATCCCTGAAACATCGAAAGCTTCAATACCCAAGCTACTTAGACACTTTCAGTGATCTGCAATGAACAAAACATATCTTCGAAGAACACATTTTAGACTAACATTGCAATAACTACATCCAAGTATGCATTTTCTACACTAAATGATACTATATCATCCCTTAACTTAATACTCCTTAAACCATAAATTTTACTTAATTCTATAATTCTTCTTAATTTTTAACTACAAACTCGTGGATTTAACCTCTTAGTTTCTTTATGATTTCCTCAGCTACTTTCTTACCTGATAGTAACATACTACTGAATATTGGACCCATTCTTGGAAGTCCTTGAAGTGCTGCAACTGACATTCCAGCTACGTAAAGTCCTGGTATGACTTCACCTGTATGCTTAACCACTAATTCCTCACTTAATACTGTATAAGCAGACTTCTCACCTTTAAGTACTATGTTAGCGTTGGGTACCTTCCTAGCAACAACGTTTAGTACTTCAGCTTCATGACCTGTAGCATCGATTACGGCCTTAGATACTATGAATATGGGATCTACATGAAGGTTAGCTAGGTATACTGCATTCCACTGTATTGCTACACCAACTATTCTTAATGGATTATCCCTGTAAATAACATCCTCAACTCTTACACCATGAATTATTCTAGCACCTGCATCGATAGCTGCTGAAGCTAGTTTAGCCATTAACTCAGCAGCATCAACTACGTAGAGTTTCTCACTAATCTTACGTGTCTTAATGTTGGCATCCCTTAGTATGTCTAGAGCTTCCTCACCCACAACAACCTTATGGAATAACATACCGCCACCACCTATACCACCACCAAAACTTAACCTCCTCTCAAGGACTAACGTCTTTAAGCCCTCCCTAGCTAAGTAGCGAGCTGCTGTAAGCCCTGCAGGTCCAGCACCAACGACTACTACGTCAGTCTCGGTATACTCTAACCACTCATCTGTTGCGTATTTAATTATTGCTTTTGTTATTTCGGATTCGAGGTACTTCATAGCTTATAACCCTGTTATAACTAAGGTGAGGGTATTTAAGCACTTACGCTTTACTCATAACAGGGTTAAGTATTTAATGTTACGTGGTATTTAGTCATAGTATGAAGGTAACACTATTCGAATTCATATATCGCTACGTATATCCGGCCTTAAGGAGGAGGTTAGCAGCTATTCTGTACGAGGAGTTCGGTCTTAAGCAGTCGGAAGTAGCTGCTACTCTAGGTATCACGCAATCAGCTGTATCTAGATATGTCGATGGTCGTAGAGGAGCTATAATTAATTTCGATAACATACCTGAAGTTAATGAGTACCTAAGAGACATAGCATTGAGAATCAAGTTAAGAGGTATGGATACATACACACTTCAGGTAGAGCTTACCAAGATCATATTTCAGTTACTAGCTAAGAGAAAGCTATGTAGGATTCACTCTAGCATCGATTCAAGTATAGATCTCAGTAAATGTAGCATATGTCCTAGACTCTTTAGTCAGTATGTTAAGTAGGGGTAAGGTATTGACTTTGAATTCATGAATGTTTAAATAGCTTAACTTCAATATGACGCTCGGTATATAGGTGTATGCTATGCTGAGATTCCCTAAGGATGTACTACGTAAGAGGTTAGAGAGGTTTCAGGAGTTACTTAAGTCTAAGGGTATTGATTCAGCAATGATTAGAGTCTTATCAACTTATACGTACTTCACAGGGACTAGATGGCTTAGACCTGCACTCTTGATACCTGCTGATGGTGATCCAATACTCTTTGCTACTAGAGGTGAGGAGGATGAGTTACTTAGTAGGACTTGGATTAGAAATGTAATGACTTTTAGAGATGGTGGTGAATTAATGAGGACTGTAACAGGTATTATCAGGAGTAATGGATATAGGAGGGTTGGTATTGAGTTCGGTATTGAAAGGGATGCCTACATACTCTTCTATGAGATGTTTAAGAGGTTAAACCCAAGTGTTGATGTTATCGATATATCTGATTTAGTTTATGAGTTAAGAATGGTTAAGGATGGTTACGAGTTAGAGAGTATTAGGAAGGCTGGTGAGCTAGCTATTAAGGTTATGGATAAGGTCTTAAACATTATTAAGCCAGGCATTACTGAGACCGAGTTAGCTGCTGAAGCGTATTATCAAGCACTTAGATTAGGTTCTGAAGACCCTAAAGTTTACGTTAATGTAGGTCCAAACCCGAGAGTTCACGCAGAATCGTTTAGGGATGTTAAGGTGTCAGGGAGAGAAGCAGTAACCATAATCTTAGGTACAGACTACAACAACTACTACTCAAACATGTCTAGAACAGTACTTTTAGGTAGTTCTGACGTTGGTGGTACAGCATTAAAGTGTATGAGAGAGGTTTATGAGGAAGCACGAAGGCTAACTAAGCCTGGTGTAAGACCTATTGATGTGATGAAGAGACTTGACGATATCTACAGTAAGTATGGACTGATAGAATATAGAGTTATTGGCTATCTTCACGGTGTCGGACTTCAAGTTGAGGAACCCCCAATAACGACCATAGTACCTAGGCATAGATTCATTGAGTTATCACCTAATATGGCTATAGCATTCATACACTCACCAATAATGATTAAGGGGGTGGGTCAAATCAAGTTTGAAGATACATACATAGTGACAAAGGAATGTTTAGAGTTAGTAACTAAGTATGAGTTATGATAGTAAGGAGTTACTGCTTATTTTTATGGTGAGTCATTGGTTACAATTTCTTTCAGTATATTTACTTTACTATAGTTAAGTCCGTAATTACTAATGCCGTCATTAATGCTACTATGATTGTTAACGATATAGAGAGGATCTAATACATCGTGGAGTACTTCCCATATGAGTATGCTTACTACCGCACTACTTCTGATAAGCTCTAATTTAGCGCTATGAGTTTCCTCGTAGGGTGCTTGAAATCTTCCAGTAATGCTATTAATGTTTGTGGTAAGCTCGTTAATAGTGAATCAGGTGCTGTGGCTGAGAGTGTATAGAATTGGAGCTAAGTACGACTTCACAGACAATACTTGATGCCAAGGTATGTTTAACTCATCACATACTGTTGGAATGACTTACCTACATACACTTAGCCTTAGCTTATCAATAATATAGCCATCGATAGGTATTGTGGTAACTATTAATACTGACTCAAGTACTTTGTATAAGCCTGTAACTTAGGGCTGAAAATCATTAATATATGCACCTATATTTTTTATTATTATTAAATGAAGTATATGTGTTTATTAGCAGCTCCACTACCGTAGACTACCGAACCTCCTGCCTCTCCTATGCCTTAAGCGCCTCCTAGTCCTAACCCTCCTTAGTTGTGGATTGTACAGTATTGAAGGCGAGTTAACCGTTGAAGATTCGTAACTTCTCGTAACTAGTGCTTGAGTTTCTCTAATGATCTTAGGCTTAAAGTTGGGGCATGCTGGTCCGTTAGGATCTACTGGTATGTTGAACAGTCTGCAGTATCCGTTTTCGAAGTTAATACAATCCTTATGTACTGGCAATTTCAACACTACCTTCCAGGCTACTACACAGTTATTAAGTTTTGCTATGACTTCACTTTATGGATGTTGAGATGAGGTTAAGGATTATTGGTTCAGAAAGTATGGGTGTGAGGGGTCTATCGTGCTTTATTGAAGTATGCGGTCACGCCGTACTCATAGACCCTGGTGTTGCGTTGGGGTTCACTCGCTGTGCGCTACATCCCCACCCTCTTCAAGCTGCCTTTTCTGAGTTAAGTAAGGTGCTACTCACCTCTTACTGGCTTAAGGCTACAGACATAGTCGTGACGCACTTACATGGTGACCATATCCCCCTACATAATGCTAACCCGTTTCAGTTCCCACTAAGTATTGTAAGGAACTTAAATAGTAGAGCTGTACTCTGGATTAAGGATATTGATAACGTCACAACCTATGAGAGGGTTAGATTTAAGGAATTATGTAGGTGCTTTCACGGTAGGGTGATACATGTTAACGAGGGTAGCACCAGCTCAGATGAGCTTATCGAGTTCTCTGGCCCGTACCCTCACGGTTTAAGTAGGAGAACTAGAGTTATGGCTGTGAGGGCAGGCTATGACTCTAGCTGTGTGGTTCACTTATCGGATACTCAGTTACTTATTGATGAAGTAATTAAGAAGGTCTGCTTATGGAGGCCTAAAGTAGTAATTACTGATGGACCGCCACTATATAGGTTACGTGGCACTTTAAGGGCTAAAGTAGCTAAGAAAGCATCTGATAATGTATTTAAGCTTGCTAACCATGCTGATTACGTGATCATAGATCACCATGTGTGTAGGAGTGTGGAAGGTATGAGGTGGCTTGATTCTCTGAGAGCGTGTATAGGTGATCGGGTCATGTGTGCAGCTGACTATATGGGCAGACCTAGGCTACTACTTGAGGCTTGGAGGAAGATACTATATGAGGTCATACCTGTACGTAATGATTGGTTCATCGCTAGTAACTACAGAGGCTTCGGTGAAATGCTAAGTAGGTATGGTAGCTCCATTATGGAATTAATGAAGGTGGTACCTAAGGAAGTTACTCTAAGTGAGGAAGAGGTTAAGAAAATCTTAAGAAGTGTGGTGACTACCCCGTGAACACCGCGGAGAAGGAGAAAACGTATCTTAAGGCTATAGGTGTTTTAGGTAGTCCTAGGAGGGAGAGTAATACTGAGATACTTCTTAACCACTTATTAAGTAAGCTGGGAAGTTACGGTATTTCATGTATGAAGCTAAGGCTTAGGGACTACGAGATAAGGCCTTGCTATAGTTGCAGAAAGTGCTTAGAGCTAGGTAACTGCTGTATTAAGGATGACATGACTGAATACATCATTCCTCACTTACTTCAGGCACACATAATAATTATTGCGTCACCGGTCTACTTCGATAATGTGAGTGCGCTCACTAAGGTATTCATGGATCGTACGTGGTGCTTAAGGAGTAAGCTAAGGAATAAGATCCTAGGCTGCATAGTGGTTGGGAGAGGGTACGGTCTCGACTCAGCTCTAGTAGCTATCCATAATTGGGGTCTTAAGCACAAAATGATTATAGGTGATAGAGGAGTTGTTGGGGTCGGCTTCGAGTATGGCGATATATTAAGTGATGCGAGAGCATTTAAGGATGCTGATAAGCATGCTGAAAGGTTAGCTGAGCTGGCTAAGCTCATCTACGGCGGATCTAACCCATAGTTTTATTACTTAGTATTGCTTTTATGTTACACATTACTTGAGCGAGTACGTGTAATAGCTTCCAATGCCAGCTATGAGTGACTTCACACAGCTTCTTACATGGTTACATAATACTTCTTTACAGACTATTCAATGAGCAAAGATAATTTAGTTCTTTGAGCTACTAGAGTTTCTTGATATTATTCTGGTTCCGTCATCACAGATAAAAACTTAAAGACTGTTCACAGAAATCAATTGCATGGAGTCAGTCACTAGAGATGTGGGGTCTCGTAGTTTCGTGGAGACCCTGAAAGCCCCCGACAAGATGCAGGTCCAGGAAGGGATGAAAGGGAAGTCCGTGCCTTTTAGCTTGGGTACTTTCGATACCTTATGATTGGTCTGGACATGGGTAATCACCTACTAGTAACTTGGCTAGATTTTCTCAAGCTACTCCTCAATATTCTTATTAGGGCAGCCTACCGCAGTAATCAGGCTATGCAATGCTAAGTTATTGTTCACTTAAAGAGATATACAATTATGCCAAGTGCTTTCTATTACCGCCACAACGATACCTCACTAAGCGCTTACGTGGTTCAGGTAGTAGATACACCTGACACTACCTATTGCAGACATTCTTTGCCCTATCTATGCGCTAAAGAAAAAGGGTTTAGTATTAGGTTTAATTACCCGTATAAGCTCATGAAGCTCTGAATGACTAGGTCTGCCTGGATTAAGCCACTACCTACCGCATCATCACCCCATTCTACTGTCTTGTAGGCACCAATTATTGGGTCGTAAACTGTTGCGTTATGCCATGTTATCTTGAATGTTGAGTTCTCAAGTAGTTCCTCAGCTAGTGCTTGGTTTAAGTCTATCTTACCGTCCTTCATGTCTAGCTGTAACACTAGTGCTAAGATACCACTAACGTGTGGTGTAGCCATTGACGTACCTCCTAGATAGTAGTACTGACCAGGTACCCCCTCAGCCCAGTATGGTGGGTGTGCAGCACCATATGGTGTGTATGGACCAACTACCCAGCTACCCGGTGCTAGCACGTCTAAGTCTTGACCAGGCTTCTCCCTACTACTGAATTCAGTAACGTATACTTGACCGTAGAGCCCATCCCTCTCAGGTACATCGGCTGCCGCCCACCATGTGAGTTGTGACCACTCACCAACCCATCCAGCAGCACCCACAGATATTACCGGTGGGTATGCTGCTGGGTATGACATTCCTGCCTCACCCTCATTACCTGCTGCAGCAACTATGAATACACCCTGACTTATTGCGTAGTCTATAACTACCCTCATCAGTGGTGTAAGTACTGGTGCTCCTAAGCTCATACTAATGATTACTGGGTTAATGACGCCCTCAGGTGGTAGTACGTTACCACCACTCTCAACTTCAGCTCTATATAGCTCAGCTATGTAGTATATACCTGCAGCTACGTCAGTCGTGAAGCCCCAACCAGCATTGTTTAGAACCTTCACAGGTATGATCTTAACACCTGGCGCTACACCATCAACTGTGTAGAAGTCGTAAACATTAAACCCTATTATGGTGCTAGTTACGTGCATTCCATGACCATGGGTATCAGCCTCCCAAGCATTCTTATTGTGTATCTCACCGGTAACCCAGTACGCTGTAGCCGTAGCCCCCATGAATGCTGCAGCATGCTCAGCATCAATACTACTCTCAGTGAAGTAGTCCCTCCACTGAGGCTCTAACCCAGTATCTAAGACAGCTACGTAGACTCCTGACCCATCAAGTCCGTAAACCTCATGAACTGTCGGTATGTTCAGTATGTCTAGATTCCACGTAAGTAGAGTACCGTGGAGTCCACAAGTAGATGGTAGTTCCTCAGATAGGGCTTCAACTCTCTCCGCTAAACCTACCTCCTTAACTCCCTCAATACTCTTAAGTAGGTCTACCTTATCAGACTTAATAGCTACAGCCAATCCGTTAACTCTGTCAAGACGATATATGATCTTACCGCCAAGCTTCGATATCTTAGCTATATCATCATCAGTTATGGGCCTAGAGAATACCAACTCAACAACGACACGCTTACTCTCAGCTTCAACAGTTAACAGAGTAGGTACTAAGCCAGCTATAATGATTAACACCAAGAATAAGGCTGCAAACTTAATCACGTACTTATACATCAGTACGGTCACCCAAAAATAACACGTAACTGAAGTATTTAAAGAAGAGAGAAAAGCAAGACCTTGCCTTTATTATCATACTTCTATGATATCACGATTTAACAGTATGTGAGATGCTTACTATCTTACGTCTCGGGATCTTAACACTAATCCTAGTAACCGTAACCTTATTTATCTCGTATAGCAGCTCCGTATCAGGATCCTCAAGATGTAACTCTAACGCCTCCTTCACGTTCTTTAAAGCCTCATCTATAGTATCACCTTGAGAAGCAACACCTGTTGTTGGTTCATAAGCTACGTACTTCCTACCCTCTCTCCAGAGGAAGACCCATAGGGATACCTCTCCATATTCACCCATACCAATCCTTCCTAGTAAATATTGTCAGTGTCATATAAGAATGAATGGATAGTAAATAGCTGAGTGAAAGTTTAATTAGTCAGTATTAAGGTTAAGTTCATAAAGTATTTAGGAAATTACCGTTAGTGAGTATGGTCGTTTATTATCTAATTAGCTTTGATTTTTTCTCTCCTCCAGTAATTGTTTTGAAGCACCATTGAGTTTAATTGGTATGTCCCCCTCCCTTGTCTCAAGTTCAAAAAGTTTCTCAACAGCCTTGACCACATTATTTACTAACTCAAACTCCTTCATACCAGCCTTAATTAGTTCTCTCAAAGCTTCACTTCTAGAACTGAAGACACCTAATTTAACGAGCATATCAATGAATCCCAGTACTTCACGATCAAGACGTACATGGATCACTTGATCGCGCAATGTCACCCTCCATTTTATGTATATAGATGTAGGTATTTATAATGAGTGGTTTAGGTGATTACTTCATAAGTATTCGCTCCATATTGAGTGATTTACTTCTTAATAGTTGGTAATCATGGGTTTTGTAACTCATGTAGTTTAGTTTTCAAATATCATCACATACACTATGTAGTAAGCATTAAATTCTTAGGGTTAGCTAATCCTTGGGTTATAGATGTGAAAGTAATAAGTGATATTTACCTTGTTGGTGGTGGTGAGTATGGTCTATCCCCTGTTGGTGATTGGTGTAATGTGTATTTGATTGATGGTGGTGATGAGTTAGCATTAATTGACTCAGGAAGTGGGTTAGGTGTCTCAAGGATTATAGAGAATATCGTGAGTGAGGGATTCGATCCTAGGAGGATAAGGTACTTATTCCTAACTCACTCACACTTCGATCACGTTGGTGGTGCTTACTTCATACAGAAGCTCACTAATTGCTTAGTATTAATTCATGAGAATGAGGCTGATGCGTTAGAGAAGCTTGGTGAGGAGACTCTAATTAAGTACAGCAATATAGGGAAGATATCACCTCCTAAGGTGAATGTGAGGCTTAAGGGTGGTGAGGAGTTCAGAGTTGGAAGGCATGTCTTACGTGTAATACATACACCTGGACATACGTCAGGGAGTATATGTATATTTATGGAGGTTGATGGTAGGAAAGTACTATTTACTGGAGATACGGTCTTCGCTCGTGGTAGGATAGGATGGTTCAATACTCCAGGTTCTGACCTTAATGATTATAGGAAGAGTTTGCGTAGACTACTAGACCTAAGACCTGACGTTATATTACCTGGTCATGGTACGTTCGTACTTCATAATGCCTTTGAGCACGTTAAGTTGCTTCTTGATAAGCTTAATGTGCCTTGGAAGTTTGTAATAACGATATTAGATTAGGAGGAAACACTTACAGTGAGTGACCGTTGTGAGTGAGGAAGCAGTAATATTAGAAATCACTATGAAGAGAAAGAGGTGGAGAGCTAACTTAACGAGAAGGTTTAAAGGATGTGTTATTGACTTAATGACTGTTTACCCCCTAAAGCGTAACCTAGCGTATACAAGTCAATTAGTTACTAACATAGATTATGAATCACTCCACGACTTCCTTGCTAAGTGTAGAACCATAATTAACTTCTCGATATTCCCCATAACTGATGATATGTTCCTAGTAATAACTCTAGAGAGTAGCCATAAATTTTATGCATTCGAGTTCATAACGCGGGGTGCGTTCCCACTCTTCCTACCTACTGTAGAGAATGGTTGTGCGAAATACTTAGTACTCGTAACTAATCCTACAGAGATAATTAAGCTCTTAGAAAATGATGATGAGGTAGCATTAATTAGGAAGATCACTTCATATAAGGCGTTGGAAGTCATAAAGAAGCAGATGGAGAAGAAGCAAATAATCATAAACATGCCTAACCTATCTAAGCGGCAATTAGAGATACTGACTTACTCATTAAATCACGGATTCTTTGAATATCCTAAGACCGTAACTTTAAAGGAGTTATCATCGAAGTTGGGGTTACCTCCATCAACAATCCTTTACAATATACGTTCTGCAGAGAAGAAGATACTTAAGTGGTTCATAAGCTTGAAGGAGTACACGAAAAATAGTTGAATATAATCACAGATTTGCTTTCAAATTTTATTGAATATATTCAAAGAAAGTATTATAAATATTTCTTAAAAAATAATAGCGAGCATAAAAGGTGCTCTTCCCATGGCTGTTCGTGAGTCTTGGTCATGGGAGATCGGACTTATCTTTGCTGCAATAGGTTCAGCTGTAGGTCTTGGGAACATATGGCTATTCCCAATGCTTGTTGGCGAGCACGGTGGTGCTGCCTTCCTAGTACCTTACCTACTAACTGTCTATGCACTATGTTGGGTTGGCTTAGTAACTGAGTTTAATGTAGGTAGGATTGCTCAGGCAGGTCCGTCTAGAGCTTACGAACGTTTAGGACTACCCCTCGGTAAGTACTTAGGTGCGATCGCTGTCTTTAGAGTAACACTGGTTTTCGCTTGGTACTCAAGTGTTGTTGGATGGACTCTAAGATACATATTCGCCCCACTAGATGCAGCATTCTGGAAGGATCCAGCAGCATACTTTAGTAGTGTAGCGTCTGGTTGGCAATCAGCTCTATTCGCTGTTATAATTATAGTCCTTACAGGACTCATAGTCATGTTCGGTATAAGGAAGGGTATTGAACCTGCTGTTAAGTACATGATGATAGCATTGTTCGGTATCCTCATAATATTAGTACTTAGAGCTGTTACGTTACCGGGCGCTATTGAGGGGTTAAGGTTCTACCTCATCCCCGACTTCAGTAAGTTAACACCTAGAGTAGCTCTAACAGCTATGGCTCAGGCATTCTTCTCCTGTAGTCTCGCTGGAGCTGCTATGGTTGTGTATGGGAGCTACATAAGGAAGACAGATGATACCCCCGTCTCAGCTATAACAACAGCCTTCGGTGATACTACAGTCGCTATACTAGCTGGCTTCGCTATATTCCCGATAGCTCTAGCCTTCGGTATATCACCTAAGGCGGGTGCCGGACTTCTATTCGTGAGCTTACCTCACGCATTTAAGCAAATGATTGGTGGGTCCTTCTTCGCTACACTATTCTTCATACTAGCATTCTTTGCTGGTCTCACCTCAACAGTCTCAATGCTTGAGGTATCTACCGAGGCCCTACTACAGTATACCAACATGAGTAGGAAGCAAGCTGTAGCATTACTAGTAACCATAATATCACTACTAGCAATACCGATAGCGCTCTATGGTGTCATATGGAATTATGCACGCTACTTCGTCCTCTACAGCGGCCCGCTAGTAGCTATACTACCACCAATAGCTCTATACTGGGTATATGGTGCTGATAGGGCCTTAGCTGAAATAAACAATGGTGCTGCGATAAAGTTAGGGAAGTGGTTCATCTATTGGGGTAAGTACGTATACCCAGCAGGTATCCTAGCAGCATACCTATACAACATATTGGGGTGATGAGGTCATGGAGGTGGCATTAATAGTTGGTGTTGCTTTAATCGTTCTGGTAGCGTCTATAGGACCATTCATATGGGGGATGTACGTCACCATAATGCATAGGAGAAGGTCAAGGCAGGTATCAACTTCATCATAATTTTGCATATATTCAAAGAAATGTTGAAATAAACCTTAGAGCTATGTCTACTAGGACTTAGGGCATCAGGCATGATTAAGGAGTACGATTATAAGGTCTTGACTAGGGTTTTCGAGCCTAAGTCCATAGCGATTATAGGAGCCTCCCCAAAACCGGGTAAGATAGGTAATATGGTCTTAAGGAACATAGTTCAAAGTGGTTATAAGGGTAGTATATACCCCGTAAACCCGCGTCATGATAAAATCATGGGGTTTAAGTCATATAAGAGCATTCTAGACATAAACGATGAAGTTGACTTATGCATCATCTCCATACCAGCACCAAAAGTACCTGACGTCCTATTGGAGTGTGGTAAGCATAGAGTTGCTGGAGCAGTAATATTCGCTTCGGGATTCTCTGAGAATTCTGAGGAGGGTCGTTACTTAGAGTACAAGTTACTAGAGATAGCTAGGACTTACGGTATAAGAGTTATAGGTCCTAACTGCATGGGTTTCTTCAATGCTGAAATAAACCTAAACGCTACCTTCTCTCCAGGAATTACGGCAGATCTAATCAGGAAGGGTAGAAGTGGTTATGCAGCCTTCATCTCGCAGAGTGGTGCATTAAGTACTGCTATCCTACTTGAAGCTGCTAGTCAAGGCATTTTCTTCAATATGTTCTTTACTTTAGGGAATAAGGTTGATGTTGATGAGTCAGACTTACTGGTTTACCTATCGAGGAAGGACGGTATAAGAGTGGTTGGAATCTACTTAGAAGGCTTTAGTGAGGGTAGGGGTAGGGTATTCATTGAATTATCTAGGAAGGTAGGTCGTAGGAAGCCTATAGTAGTTGTTAAGACGGGTAAGACCATAGCTGGGAGTAGGGCTGTAAGATCACATACGGGGTCTTTAGCGGGTGACTACATCCTCTATAGAGCTATGTTTAAGCAGGCAAACATCATTGAGGCTAACTCACTACGTGAGCTACTATCATTCACTAAGCTCACACGTGTTAAGTACCCCTTAAATGGAGATAAAGTCATGATAATATCCGGTTCGGGAGGTGCAGCCGTACTAGCTACGGATGCCTTAGAAGCTAATGGTGTTAAAGTTGAAGCACTACCTCAAGAAGTCATAAATGAGTTAAGATCAATACTGAATGTACCTCCTTACGCATCAATAAACAACCCCTTAGACCTAACTTTTGAGGGTATGACTAAGGAGAACTTCGTTAGGAGTATTGAGTACCTATCAATGAAGGGTATTGCCGATGTATTCCTAGTGTGCCTTATAGGCTCAAGAGCTCTTGAAGTAGCTGATGCGTTAGTAGAGATTATTGATGAGGTTAGGAAGCCGATCATAGCTACATGGACCGGGAAGGTTAGTAAGGAGATTAAGGAGAAAGCTAGTTTTTTAGATGAAAATGGTATACCTGTTTTTGACTTCCCGGATGAGGCGGCTTCTCTTCTTGGTAGGTACATCAATTATTTAAAAAGGTCAAGATTTAGGAGGTGATTATATGGGTTTAGGTAGGTGTAACCATGTTGTATGTATTGATGAGCCGGGAAGAAAGGTATTGTTAATGGGTAATGAAGCTTATGCTCGTGGAGCTATAGAGGCAGGTGTTAAGGTCGCAACAGCATATCCCGGAACTCCATCATCGGAGATAGTAGGTACTATAATGAGGGTGAAGGATTACTTCAACATCTATGCTGAGTGGTCAGTAAATGAGAAAGTTGCTGCTGAACTAGCTTACGGTGCCTCAATTGCGGGTTTAAGAGCTCTAACTGCTATGAAGCATTATGGGCTTAATGTCGCTTTAGACTTCCTAACGAGGGTACCATACATTAAGACTGATGCAGGGTACGTCATAATATCAGCAGATGACCCTCAAAGCCATAGCTCAGGTTCTGAGCAGGACTCAAGATTCATTGGAGCTTACGTAATGGAGGTTCCTGTATTAGAGCCTTCTAACCCTCAGGAAGCGAAGGATATGACTGTCTACGCATTCGATCTATCAGAGCAGTTCAAGCTACCAGTACTGATAAGGTCCGTAACAAGGGTTGGGCATGCAAGACAAGACGTAGTTCTAGGTGAGATTAGAGAGTCGAAAAACGTACCGAAGATCCCTGATAAACACGCATTAATACCAGGAGAGTTAGGTGTTAGACGTCATAGAGAACTTCACGTGAAGATACTAAAGGAGGTAGAAGTCGTTGCTAATAACTCAAAACTCAACTACAGCTTAATACCAAAGAACGCTAAGTTAGGGATAATAACGTCAGGTGTTGCTTACGAGTACGTCTTAGAAGCTATTAACCTACTTAACCTACAGAATCAGATAGCTATACTAAAGATGGGGTTCGTTAACCCACTGCCATCCAAGGTTGTGGAGAACTTCATTGAGTACTTTAATGAGGTACTCATAGTTGAGGAAGGAGAACCCTATCTTGAGGTAAGTATAAAGTCCTTACTCTTCGATCGTGTCAGGAAGCCCGTGATTTACGGTAAATTAAATGGTGTCCTACCTAGGTGGGGTGAATTAAGTACTGACATAGTCATTGATGTTCTAAGTAAGTTCTTCAGTATGGGTAAAGCAAGGGTGAGTACGAGTCTTAGTGAGAGTAGTGCTCCAAGGATTAAGCTCCCTAAGAGGAGGATAACTCTATGTCCTGGATGTCCTCATAGAGCTACTGGCTACGCATTAAAGATGGCTATAAGGAGGGTTGGAATTAAAGCTACATTCCATGGAGATATAGGGTGTTACGCCCTCGTAGGTCAGCCCCCACTATCGCTGAGGGATACCAGTGGTGCTATGGGCTCATCAATAGGGATTGCTTGCGGGATTGCGAAGTCAGGTGTTAAGGTGAAGCCTATAGCATTAATAGGTGATTCAACGATATTCCATGCAGGCTTACCTGCCCTAGCTAACATAGTTTATGATAACTCAAACGTCCTAGTAGTTGTTTTCGATAACCGTACAACAGCTATGACAGGCCATCAACCACATCCAGGTACTGAGATAGAGATTTCAGAGATTGCTAAAGCTATGGGCATTAAGTATGTAGAGGTTGTTGACCCGTATGACGTTAAGAGGATGATTGAGATTTTCGAGAAGTTGTTAAGGATTGATGAACCATCATTAGTGGTAGCTAGACATCCATGTGCGTTAGTTGAGGTTAGGGTTAAGGGTGTTGAGAAGGTCTATACCGTCAATAAGTCGAAGTGTGTGAGGTGTAAGTTATGTGTTAATGAATTCGGCTGTCCCGCTATCTACCTTGATCGGGACGGAGCACCCACCATTGACCCGATCCTATGTATTGGGTGTGGAGTTTGTGCTCAGATATGTCCTGTTCATGCTATCGAGGTGAGGAGGTGATCTCGATGAAGGGTAAATACTACATATTAATTGCTGGTGTTGGTGGTCAAGGAAACATTCTAGCATCGAGGGTTCTAGCTACGGCAGCAATTATTGAGGGTTACTCCGTAAGGATAGGTGAGACTTACGGAGCATCACAGAGGGGTGGTTCAGTAGTAAGTCACGTTAAGATAGGTAAGGATGTGTTTAGTCCACTCATACCTAAGGGTTATGCTGATGTAATACTTGGTTTAGAACCTCTTGAAGCATTGAGAATCGCTTATAACTTCGGTAATCCTGACACAGTAATTATAAGTAATGTTAAGCCAGTACCTTCAGGTATACCGCTTGACTCATACCCTAACGTAGATTCTATTCTGAAGGAGTTGAGTAGCCTATCTCATAAGGTGTACGTAGTAAATGCTACGGAACAGGTAATCAAGACTGTCGGGACTGCTAGAGCGTTAAACATATTCATGCTAGGCTGTCTTTGCGGTTTGGAGGTCATACCGCTAACTCAGAAGAGTTTCGAGGAAGCGATAAGGTCTGTTGTCCCGCCTAAGTATGTTGACTTAAACATTAAGGCATTCCGTGAAGGTGTTGAGGCAATACGTAAGCTTGCTATGAGGTGATTTTCATGGATCCACATGATTATGTAGCTGAGAGAGTTAGGAGTATAGCGTTATCAGAGATCAGGAAGATGTTGAGGAAGATAAGGCAGATGAGAGATGTCATAAACTTAACTATTGGAGAGCCTGACTTTGAACCCTTCGAACCGATTAAGAAGGTCCTCGTTAACGCTATATACAAGCCCCTATACTCAGGTGCTATCAGGCCTTGTGCTTACCCTCCAGGTGATGGTATTCGTGAGTTGAGGGGGGTTATTGCTGATAAGGTTAGGAGGGAGAATGGGATAGATGTCACACCAGATGAAGTAATAATTACTAATGGAGCTCAGCAAGGCCTCTTCATATCAATGCTCACAGTCCTAGACCCAGGTGATGAAATACTCATCCCTAACCCTGGCTTTGTAGCTTATGAGCCTATAGCTAGGGTTATAGGTGCTATCCCTAAGCATTACCCAGTATACGAGGAGAATAGGTTTAAACCTATTGTAGACAATATAGAGAAGCTAATTACTGAGAAGACTAAGGCGATACTGATAAACACGCCTAATAACCCAACAGGTGCTGTCTATCCTAGGAAGGTACTTGAGGAGATAGCTGAGCTAGCTATTAATCATGATTTAGTGATAATATCTGATGAAGCTTACGAGAAGTTCGTTTATGATGGTGAGCACGTAAGTATTGCTTCACTAGGTGATGAGGTTAGGAGGAGGACGTTAACTATATTCTCATTCTCGAAGACCTACGGAATGACGGGTCTCAGGCTGGGCTACGTAGTTGCTCCAGCGGAAGTTATTAAGCATATGATGAAGTTAGTACTCTACAATACAGCTGGTGTTTGTGCACCGATTCAGATTGCAGGAATAGCTGCTATAAGGTATTGTGATAGGTACGTTAGGGACATCATTAATGAGTATAAGAGAAGGAGGGATTACGCATATAAGAGGTTATTAGAGATACCAGACATAAGTTGCGTAAAGCCTGAGGGTGCGTTCTACATATTCCCTAACATAGGTAAGTACGGTGACTCAGCGAAGGTCTCTTCGTACCTCCTCTCAGAAGCACGTGTGGGTGTTGTTCCTGGTAAAGCTTATGGCTCGCTAGGTGAGTATCACGTTAGAATGTACTTAGCTAAGATTGAGTTACTTGGTGAAGCGATAGATAGGATGGGGATGGCATTACTGAAGCTTAAGTCCTGATTGGGGGGTCTACTTGGAGATTATTCACGTAGTAGTCATTGTTGTATACCTATTATTCATTGCGTTAGCTACTAGGTTAGCTCAGAGGAGGGTTAAGGGTAGTAGGGACTTCATCATAGCTGGAGGTAGGATGGGTCTTGGAGTCTACATAGCCCTAACCATAGGTCAGTGGATTGGAGGCATCACAGTTATCGGTGGTTCTCAGAGGGCCTACCTTAAGGGTATATCTGCAGGGTGGTTCGGAATAACTATCGCAACGGGAATAATACTTGCAGGCCTCCTAGCTAGGAGGATAAGGGAGAGTGGTGTAATAACTGTCCCTGGATTGATAAGTAAGGTCTTCGGTGAAGCAGCTGGTAAGATATCTAATTACGCATTAACTCTAAGCTTCCTGATAGCTCTCTCACTTCAAGTCGCTGCTGGGGGGTCGATACTGTCAGTACTCTTCCCTGAAGTACCTGAGCAGGTGTTAATGGTTGTAACTGCATCCATATTTGCTCTCTACATATACTTAGGAGGTATATGGGCTGCAGGCATAGTTAATGTTGTACACATAATACTCATGTATGGAGGACTCATAACTGCCGTCATCCTTGAGCTACAAGCTATTGGTGGGTTCTCCTCACTAGTGAATACGTTACCACCTAACTACTTCTCGCTGACTGGTGTTGGTGAGTTAGTTATTCTTTCATGGGTAATCACGTCAGCTGTTGCAGTCATAGGTAATCAGACTCAGTTACAGATAATTAAGTCAGCTAAGGATACCAGGACAGCTATTAAGGGTTGCTTCATAGGTGCACTCATAGTTGCTCCAGCAGGTATTTTAGCTGCTATACTAGGTACGACAGCAGCTGCACTATTCCCTAACATACCATCCATATCAGCACTACCATACCTCATAGTCTCAACACTAAACCCACTAATAGGTGGATTACTAATAGCTGGTCTATGGGCCGCCATACTATCCACGGCAGCCCCAGTACTTGTTGGTCTATCCACTCTAGTCACCAAAATATTCTATAATGTTGATGAGATGAGTGATGAGGAGGAGTTATTTAGGAGGGTAAGGATATCTGTGATCGTGATAGCTGCAATAACTACACTCCTAGCCCTAACTATGAGGGACATACTGAAGGGGATAGTACTAGCTAATAACTTCAGAATACCCATAGCACTAGGCATGGTACTAGCACTATACGGCGCAACTAAACGAACACCAAAACCCGTAGCACTAGGTGTGATACTATCAATAATCCTCGTAGCAGTATGTGCAATCTTAGGCATGGACGCCCTAGCACCAGCACTAATCCTAATATCATCACTAGCAATATACGCACTAATAAAGTAAAGCATTAACGCTCGACAATCACTAAGAATATCGTTAATTCTTTAACCTTCAATAACAGGTATGTATTGGGATGTGCATTGCCCCTCATAGTTGGGAGCACACTATACGAGGGCTTTAAACCGCAAGGGGATGTCTCGCCAATGTATATATCCGTTAGTAATAAGTATCTATCAAAGCAGTATCGACCCCCCATTGCTACGTGCTGGGTTGAGGCGAGATTCTTGAGGTATCCAGGATTTCAGGTACGTTAAGTGATGATGAGAGGAGAGCATTCGAAAAGTATGTTATAGGGAAAACTGTTAGGTTTTACTTAGCACCAGGTATTTTAACACCTTACGATAACCTTTACTTTGATGAGAATTCATGGTCCATACTTAGGGATGTTGGAATATTTCCCGGTGAGTATAAGTTAAGGGTTAAGCTACTTAAATTAATAATAGAACCTGAGAAGAAGGTCATTAACTTATATCCATATAGGGACGTAATTGCTGTGTAGGGGTTTACGGTTTGAGCCTTCCTGAGGACCTACTTAAGGAGTTACTTCGTAGGAGGTACATTATTGAGAAGTATTATGAGAATTACCTTAAGCACTTAGAGGGTCGTGAGTATGATAAGGCATCTGAAGACTTATGGGGTATCGTTAATAACCTTGCCTCAATGCTAAGCCTACTGCTGGTAGGTAAGCCTATAGGTAGGCATGATGAGTTGAGGAAGTTCATTAATGACTTAATTAGCTCAAAGGGTGATGTCAGACTTAAGGAGCTCCTACTCGCATGTGAGAGGTTACACGCTAACTTCTTCCATAACTTCATGGATGAACAACAGTTCGAGGAACATAGAGTGAAGGCCGAGGAACTCTTATCAATACTTAAAAAGTACATTACTGATGAACTAAAAAAGTACGGAATCACTATCTAACGGATGTAAATACGCTATATCACCTACCCTTAATGCCTTAAGACTTACCTCCCCGCTTGAGCTTTTCCTCAACACTTGCTACCTTCCTCTCCAGTGTTGATTCCTTATCGAATCTAGCATCTATGGATACATCTATAGCTATCCTTTGAACACCCTCACTCTTCAAGACATCAATAACCTCCCTCAATAACTCAGCTAGCTCCCTGAAGTCACGAACCTCTAGTGAGGTACTCATAGGACCTAAAACATACTTAACACCCCTCCTCCTAAGGACATCTACGACCCTAGCTACGTAACCACTAAGACTAGTACCAACACCGATAGGGATAACCCTTAACTGGACGAGTAGGGCCATAAGCATCACCTAGATAGATATTACCTGGCATACAAAATAACTAACTCATAAGTAATCCTGTATGGTGAGGGTAATCATATATGTTGGGGTAGTGAGGATGTTAGTGTAGGAGCTGAGTTACTATGCGTAGAGTATCTGATTGGTTTAGGCAGTCTTTAAGGAATTTGAAATCAGCTGAGGTTAACTTTGAGGGTGAGCTTTATGAGGAGGTGTGTTTTGAATCTCATCAAGCAGCTGAGAAGGCTTTGAAGGCATTACTTAATAGTTTAGGTGTTG
>CAZAMI010000007.1:0-23220 GCA_964486465.1 uncultured Desulfurococcaceae archaeon
AGTATACCTACTGCTGCATAGAATCCATGGACATCATCAGGTTTAGTCTCAACTCTAACCAGAATGACTTTCTTACCCTGTCTAGCCCAAGCAACAGCGTCATCTGGGTGGAAGACAACTTGACCACTAACTGCACCTGGTGATGCAGCTAAGCCTTTAGCAACTGGCTCGGCTTTAGCCTTGGGATCAATCCTTGGATACATTAGCTTCAATACTGTGTCAGGGCTTACTTTAAGTAGTGCCTCCTCCTTAGTTAATATGCTCTCCTTAGCCATATCAACTGCTGTCTTAACTCTAGCTGCTGGAGTCATCTTAGCAGCTCTGTTCTGTAAGAAGTAAAGCTTACCCCTTTCAACAGTAAACTCTATATCCATTACATCCTTATTTAATCTCTCAAGCTTTTTACCCGCCTCAATCAATTGCTTATAGACCTCAGGCATAGTCTTCTTAAGTTCATCAATACTAAGTGGCGTCCTAATGCCTGCTACTACATCCTCACCTTGTGCATTAGGTAAGAATTCACCATAAGGTTTATCCTCACCTGTTGCAGGATCCCTAGTGAAGTACACACCGGTACCTGAGTCCCAACCCATGTTACCGAAGACCATAGTTACTATATTGACTGCTGTACAATCTGCGATATCAGGTGTTATGTTGTTGGCTATTCTATAGAATATAGCTCTTGGATTCATCCAAGACCTAAATACAGCTTTTATTGCTAACTCTAGCTGTCTCCACGGATCTTGCGGAAACTCACCCCAGTGCTTCTTTATAATTTCCTTATACTTCTCACATATGTCTTTCAAGTACTTAACAGCTAATTCCCAAGTTTTTGGTGCTACCTCTCGAGGTGGTTGTGCATCAAGTCTTAAACTAAATTTAGGATACTTCTCATATATTGCTTTAAGTTCATCTGGATACTTAGCTTGGACCTCCTTCTTAAACTCCTCATCAGCCTTACTGAACTCCTCCTCAAAGATTCTCTCCTCAATACCTAATACAATCCTACCAAACATATTTAAGAATCTCCTATATGCATCATAAGCGAACCATTCATTATTAGCTAACTTAGCTAATCCTTTGGTAACTTCATCATTGAGACCTAGGTTGAGTACCGTATCCATCATTCCAGGCATCGATACTGCAGCACCCGACCTAACTGAAACAAGCAATGGATTCTCTGGTGAGCCGAACTTCTTTCCAGTTTTCTTTTCAAGCCATTCCATATACTTTCTAACTTCTTCCATTAATCCTTTAGGTAAGTCTAAGCTATCTATAATCTCCCATATTCTCTTTATTATCTCATCCCTAACCTTGGGCGGAGGATTCCTCTCCAGCTCTTTAACAAGAATATCCATTTCAGCTCTCTTAGGTCCATAAAACTCTCTACAAGCCTCTGTTGTTATTGTGAAGCCTGGAGGCACTGGAAGCCCTAATTGTGTCATTTGGGCTAGTGATGATCCCTTACCTCCTAATAACTTCTTATCTCTCCAATCTCCTTCCTCAAATGAGTATATGTACTTCTTCGACATAGCCTAAACACCACATGAGATAGATTTAGTGTAGCGTTTAAAACCTTAAATGATAAACAGGTATTGATTTTTTAAAGTCTCCCCAAGTAACACTACTCAAGTCTTCCACGTATTAAATAACATATTATTTTATGTACTTTACTTAGAATATCGAATAATGATTTTAGAGCTCCCTTCCAAGCTCTTAAAACATATAGTACTTTATTTAGAGGAGTTAAAAGGTACCATATCTCTATAAAGAGTAGTGTATATAGCAAAGGTACTAATTGAACCATGTAGAAGCTGTATTGGGTTTTAGCTCCTAAGAACCATATAAGTATATAGAATAAGTACGTTGACCACGTATAGACATATGTGAATCCTTCATCAGGTAAGTCCTTAAATACAGGAATTAGGAATAAGGAGAGGGCTAAAGTTAGAAGATATAATGGTGGATTACCTCTAGCTATTAGATCTGCAACCCATTGTCCAGTGTTTGGATCATAAATTAGGTGTAGCGGGAATGAATTAATGCCTAGAAGCCATTCCCAAGGTGCTGATTGGGGAGGACCTCCTAACGTCTTTACACTTAAATGCCAACCAATAGCACCAGTAACACCATTAGCCCACCAAGTCTCAAATCCTAAATATGTAATCAACGGTATTGAAAGCATAAAGAATAGCGTGATAGGTATTGCAAAAACTAATGCTATGAGTATTAAAGCTTTACGCCAATCAACTTCCTTAATTATTTTAGCTATAACTGCGAGAAAGGGAAATGCACCATTAAACTTTGACGACGCCGATAGTCCTAAGGTAATAATAGCTAATGATAGCGAACTCCTAAGTGCGAGATAGTAGGTTAGGTATGTGAAAAATGCTACATATATATCTAACATGGCGACCATACTTAATGACCTAAATGTTATATCAAATATTGTAACAAGCATTGCCATTATCCCTAGAACTATTGCTGTGTTAACCTCAGGTATTATCCTTCTAATGGATAAATACATTAATATTAATGTAATAGCTGCTAATAATATTGATGGAATCCTCCAAAGAATTGGTTTATCGCCTATCAGGTACAGAGTTAAACCTATTACATACTTAGCTAAGGGTGGATGCTCTAAATTTAAATAATCAAGTACTCCATTAGCATTCGGATAACAGTAACCAATAGCATACTGCTTCTCATGCGGTGCTAAGTGTAGAAATTTAAGACCTTTCTTAGGTATTTCAGCACATACTGCGGGTAAGTAGTTTCCCTGATCATTATATGCGTAGTAAGATTCATCCTTTACTATCTTACCTTTTAAGCCATAAATGATGAAATTTTTTAGGTCATATATCCAGTTGTGGTATTGTTCACTATCAATAGGACTAACAATTTCTATAGTTACAGTTATGTTCTCTCCTACAAATTTTGGTGTTACATTAAATATTTTCCTCATTATGCTACGAGCAGCACTAACGTACCAACATTCATCGGAGATGTAATCATCTATATTGTTAACGTAGGTTACTTCATAAGCTATAAATACAGTGACAATCAGTGCAACAGCTATAGCCTCGACTAACCTTAACTTACTACTTGACTGTTTCAATATAGACCCCATTTACTTCTTAAGGAGTAAAGATCCACTCTACGATCACTCCATAGAGGTAAATATGATCTAGCCTTAGTGATTTGGTCTAAATCTATGACTACATCAACCGCTTCCTCATACCTACCTAAGCAGATGACTTCGTTACCTAGTGGATCAATAACACAAGAATTACCTGGGAATTCCTCTTTAACAGCTTCACTATAACCAACTCTATTAACTCCTATTACATATACTTGATTCTCCATAGCTCTAGCCTTAAGCAACGTTCTCCACTGCTCTGCTCTCGATGCTCCCCAAGATGCTGGTATAGCTATGACATGTACTTCCTTAGCAGCTAATATTCTGAAGAGTTCTGGAAACCTTAAATCATAACATATAGCTAATCCTAGGTTAAACTCCTTAACACTAACTATCGTTATGTCATTGCCTTTAGTGAATAACTTATCTTCACCAAATAAGCTGAATAAGTGAATCTTCCTGTAAATAGCTACGATATCATCCCCGTATGCTACTATTGCAGCGTTATATATCCTATTACCATCTTTCATAGGCATTGGCGCAATAATTACTGAATTATACTCACTAGATATAGACTTCAATACATTTACCAACCCTTCATAATACTTCTTATTTTTACTGAATTTGTGGATGAATTCCTTACCATAACCTGTAGGCCATAATTCAGGTAAGACTATTAGGTCGCTACCATTCCTTGCTAACTTAGTAATATACTCAACACCCTTACTAATATTATCCTCGACATCGCCATCACGTATCTCTAGCTGTACTAACCCCACCTTAATCTTCAATTTCAGTCCCATATCAATTACTACGTAAGGTGTAATTAAGCATTACACCTTGAATAATAGAGAAAGTTTGATTGAATCACCCTCGCGAGGCATCATCACTGCTCAGTGTCGGAGGTTAGGCTCACCATAGTGTTTCTATACTTAAGAATATTTAAACTCTTCACATATTTACAAAGCTTGTTCTTAGCCTTACCAAGTCATAGACTATGGAGTCTTAAATACTTAAGGCTCGATGGGATAGAGGTACTGACCTTATATGAGGATCGCTAAATCACCTCTAGGACTAATAGGTAATACGCCGATAATTAAATTGACTAAGGTAATACCAAGTGATGTTAAAGCCGAGATATGGGCAAAGTGTGAATTCATGAACTTAACTGGCAGCATTAAGGATAGAATGGCTTACTACATACTGAAGGAGGCTGAGGAGAGAGGTGAATTAAGGAAAGGAATGAAAATAGTTATACCAACATCAGGTAACGCTGGTATAGCCATAGCTGCTATAGCTAATTACCTAGGCTATGAGGTTATAGTAATTATACCTAGAGGGTTAAGTAATGAAAGGATTAAATTACTTAAACTACTTGGTGCTGATGTTATTGAAATACCTGGAGGTACTAGTAACTTGTATGACGCTCTAAAATACGGCTATGAATTAATTAAGAAGGAACCTAAGAAATATTACTTAATTGATCAATGGAGCTTAGAACTTAATGTTAAAGCTCATTACGAAACTACGGGTAAGGAAATAATTGAACAACTTGGAAATATTGATGCGTTCGTAGCCCACATAGGTACAGGGGGTACCTTAATAGGTGTTGCTAAGAGGTTAAAGGAAGTTAATCCGTCAGTAATCATTGTAGGCGCTGAACCGGCAGAATCACCAGTGACTTATGAGTGGTTCCATAAGGGTGTGGAAGGTAAAGCAATGAATCATGAAATAGAGGGTGTCGGCGATGGCTTTGTACCAGATATAATTAAAAGGTATAGAAGCCTTATAGACGACTTCATAACAGTATCCAGCAATGAAGCTATAAGTATGAGCAAAGAACTCGCTAAGAAGGAGGGATTACTAGTAGGTATTTCATCAGGAGCTAATGTTGCAGCTGCTATAAAGGTCTATAGGAAATATAAGGAAAGATTAAACAAAGGATCAAGAATAGTAACCGTACTTCCCGACTATGCGGCAAGATACTTCAGTACTAGATTATTTAGTGAAACTTAAAGGAAGACTTTTTTGCATTGATGAATTCATTAATTTGGTGATGAATATGGAGTTTAAGGTTAGGGATGTGAACCTAGCTAGAGAGGGTAGGATTCAAATAGAATGGGCAGAGAAACACATGCCTGTCTTGATGCGTATTAAGGAGAAATTTGTTAAAGAAAAACCCTTAAAAGGCGTTAAGATTTCCGCGGTACTCCATGTGACTAAGGAGACCGCAGTACTTGTTAAGACCTTAATTGCTGGTGGTGCTGAGGTCTGGCTTGCTGGTAGTAATCCGTTATCAACGCAGGATGATGTTGCAGCAGCGTTAGTCGAAGAGGGTGTTCACGTATTTGCTTGGAGAGGTGAGACCCCAGATGAATACTACTGGTGTATTGAGCGTATAGCCTCAGTAAAGCCTAACATAGTATTAGATGATGGTGCCGACCTCCATGCCTATATACATAGTAAGTTGCAGGATACCGGTAAGGAAGTATGGGGAGGTACTGAAGAAACGACTACTGGTGTAATAAGGCTGAGAGCACTTGAGCGTGAAGGTAAGCTACTATATCCTGTAATCACGGTTAACGACTCATTAACGAAATACCTATTTGATAATAGATATGGTACTGGTCAGTCAACTATTGACGGAATACTTAGAGCGACAAACATCCTTCTTGCAGGTAAGGTTGTTGTCGTTGCTGGTTATGGATGGGTTGGCAGAGGTATAGCTATGAGGGCTAAAGGTATGGGTGCTAGAGTAATAGTCACTGAAGTCGACCCAATAAAAGCTCTTGAGGCAGTCATGGATGGTTTTGAGGTAATGCCTATGAAGAAAGCAGCAAAGATAGGTGATGTATTCATTACGGCAACAGGGAATAAGGATGTAATTAGGGCTGAGCACATGTTACTCATGAAGGATGGTGCGATATTAGCTAATGCAGGCCACTTTAATGTTGAGGTTAGTGTTAGTGATC
This sequence comes from uncultured Desulfurococcaceae archaeon, assembly GCA_964486465.1. Classification (GTDB taxonomy): domain Archaea; phylum Thermoproteota; class Thermoprotei_A; order Sulfolobales; family NBVN01; genus CAZAMI01. The sequence continues at coordinate 6,112 of CAZAMI010000007.1, forward strand.
TAGAAAGACTTGCTAGAAGGAAGAGAGTTATACGTAAGTACGTAACTGAGTACGAACTACCGAATGGTAAGAAGTTATACCTACTAGCTGAAGGTAGGCTTGTAAACCTTGTAGCAGCGGAAGGTCATCCCAGTGAAGTTATGGATATGAGTTTCGCTAATCAAGCATATGCTGTACTCTATATAATGAGAAATAAAGGTAATCTTGAACGGAAGGTTTATACCTTACCAAGGAAGATAGATGAAGAGATAGCGAGACTTAAGCTAAAGTCTATAAATATAGAAATTGATGAGCTTACAGAGGAGCAGAAGAAATATTTAAGTAGTTGGCTGTTAGGGACTGAGTAAGCGGTATAATTATGGTGATTATAATGGTAGGGGAGAGAGGCAGCAATGTTAAGAGAGAACTAACTATAGCTGACGTGGAACACATATGGTTGGAATACGATAGGCAAAACGATATATTATACATAAACTTCGGATATGACGTTGAGGATGCGGATGAGTCATTCTTAACGGAGAACGATATTGTGGTAAGAATAAAGAATGGAAAGGTTGTTTCCTTAACAGTATTTGACTTCTCCAAGAAGGTTGGTATAGAGCAGTATTAGATTAATTTTAATAATTCTTTTTAACGATATTGAGCGGGGATAAATCATAAGTTGGAGATTAATTAAGGAAAATTTCATAATCGGTGAATTCCTTGATATTGTAACTCAACTCTCTTCATACCATAGGATACAAGGAACTAATGAACTTGTACAAGCAGCTAAATATATACATGACATACTAATAGATAAAACGGGATTTAAGGTTAACTACGTGAGATTCAACTACTCACAAGTACCAAAGTTTCTAGGAACATTAATTGGCTGGTATATTAGTGATGGTAGGGCTGAGGTCACGTCACCAAGAAGGAAGGTAATTGCTGATTTTAATCAATATCCGACAAGTATTGTAGCTTTCTCACCTCCTGGCGATTTTGAGGGTGAAGTAGTGTATGTGGGTGATGGCATCAAGTACGATAAACCACTAGACGGTATAGCGTTAACTTATGGTAAAGGGTTTGAGGTATATGCTAGGCTTGTAGAACTTGGTGCAAGAGCTGTAATATTCTTTAGACGTGACTTAAACCCTGAAGGCATACCGTACATAAACCTACTCCCATTAGAAACGGATCTTAAGTACTTGAAGGCGCCAGCAATAAGTATTGATAGGAAAACCGCAAGCAAATTAATTAGATTAATGAATAAAGGTATCAAGGTTTACGTTAAGGGCTATGTGAAATCTGGATACTTTGAAAGACCTGAATTACCAGTAATTGAAGTTGTGGTGAGTCATGAGCAACCTGAATACCATATCACGGCGCACTTCTGTCATCCTAGATTCATGATTAATGACAATATTAGTGGTACGGCATCATTAATTGAGGGGATATTATCATTATGGAGGCTACAGAAAAGTAATGGATTTAAATTGAGGTATGGTCTTAAAGCATTGTTTGTACCTGAATATTTTGGTACATACATATACTTATACAATAGTGTCATCAAGAAAGGTGATAAAGTAATTGCTGCGTTAAATCTAGACATGATTGGTGAGAAATATGATATAACTAAGTCGATCTTTAACATAGTTAGGCCGCCGATAATGCTGTTAAATCCCTTAGAGGCCTATATCTATAAATCATTAAGAAAGTTTCTCGAACGCTTAAACATTAGATACGTACTAACAAATTACAGTACGGGCAGCGATCATGATCCATATATAGCATTAGGTATACCTGCTCTAATGCTTAACTTCTGGCCTGATGTATACTATCACACAAGTCTTGATACAGTAGATAAGCTTGATAGTACGTTGTCCAGAGCATTAATTTCATTAGCATTAGGTGGTCTCCTAGACTTAATACGTAGAAATATTAGTGAGTACGACTACTTAAGCTACATATCCTATGTTAAAGGTAAGGATTTACTTGAAGCAAGAAATCCAAGGATACTTCTTGCCCGTTTAAGAATATATTATGAATTTGTAGAACGAAGTTTAAACATTATAATACCTCCTACACCAGGATCTATAGAATATTCGAAAGAAAAAATTATTGTAAAGGGTGAGGGTGGACTTATAAGTCTGAGATATATAAGAGCAGCATTAGGACTTGAGAGATACTTAAGGTTAAGAAATAGACTTGAGAATAAGCCATGGATACGGAAATTCCTTATTTTAATTTCAACAATTATGAGGAAGGTTAAAGAAGGTATACAACTTAATGATTTAGGCTTGATAATTAATGGCGAATTAAATGAATGGATAGATTCATCAGAAATAACTGAGGTACTTCATGTGCTTCAGGATGTGGGTTTCTTAACTCTTAGTAAAAGCTCTAAGTAATTTCTTTAATTCATTTATGCCGCCCTTAACACTGAAAGCATTAATACCTATTCTTCTAAGCATTTTCGCGTAAGCTAGACTTAATGTACCGTAATCGCAGTAAATCACGTACGACTTGTTAAAATCTAAACCTTCTTTTAACATTTTGTTGAGTTCAGTAATGTGAATAGCGTTACTTAAGTGCCAAGCTTCATAATCTCTCAAATCTCTTACGTCAATCGGTATTGCACCCTCTTTAATCATCTTAATAGCTTCTTTAGCACTTACTTCAACACCAAGTATAAATTCATCTAATAGTTTACTCAGAGTATTTAGTTCAGTATCCTTAATGGATACAGTAATACGTGTTCTAAGTAGTACATCGATAAGTTCTTTACTGACCTTCTTTACCTCGTTTATTAAGATCTTCATGTGAGCTCTTGTAGTTACGGGCCCTATAGCTAACCTACACACTTCTTTAACTTTACTAGTCATTTCATAAAGACCTAAACTTCTTATCTTCTCAATGATTTCTTCCTTATCCATGAATGCTAATGGTCTTATTACGGGTTTTTTATTACTAAGTTCTAATGACTCTTCGATAACACTTAAGTTCTTTAATGTCTGGGATGATGCCTGACCTACAGATTCACCAGTTATTACTGCATCATAATTATGGATGCTGCTTAACTTTTGCGCTATATAGTGCATATACCATCTTAAAACAACCTGAGAGTAATCATTCCTAACCTTAATTCTAATTTCTGAGAGAAGAGGGGTTATATCGATTATAGTCATTTTTGATTCATAAGGTGATAACCACTTAGTTAACTCCTTAGCTATTAGGAACGCTTGCATAGTCATTTCTTTAGAACCCATAAAGAAATGTAGAAAGTCGACCTCGCATCCTCTCTTTCCCGCAAGCCATGAAGCTAGTGTTGAATCATAACCCCCAGAGAATAGCGACAGTACCCTACCCTCAGTACCTATTGGAAGACCCTTCACGCCATCCCAACACTTAAGTATGTAATAAGCTACGTTGTCTCTAATCTCTATACTGACTACGACATCAGGATTACTTAAGTTAACACCAGCTGAATATTTAAGTAATGCTTCACCAACCTTAGCTGCAACATCAAGTGATGTAAAAACATGTGAACCAGCACGCTTAACTCTAACAGCAAACTTCTTCTCAGTAACAACATCCTTGAAAATCTCCTCAGCCCTAGCTACTATGTCATTAATTGTGTGAAATTCTCCACATAAAGCTTTACATACCCTATGAACTCCAAAGACATTACTTACTACATCACCTATCTTCTCATTACCTGACTTAATAGTTATTACTCCTTCCTTAATCACGATATCATAGTCTGTAATACCCTCTCTTCTCAATGCATACTTTATATTATTGAGTAGCTTTTTCTCAAATCTAGGTCTGGTTCTATGGGACTTCAAAGGTATTTCTGAGCTTTCCTTAACTATGTAACAGTACATCATACTCCTTAATCTCTAAAGTGTTTTACCCCTAAAAGATCTTCTTAATTATGTCATGCCTAGGATATGTAATAAATTCATACTGACTATGACTGGTGAGAATACCAGCGATACAACACTCATTAGCTTAATCAGTATATTAAGTGACGGACCTGCAGCATCCTTTAGTGGATCACCTACAGTATCACCTATAACCGCTGCTTTATGAGTCTCACTACCTTTACCTCCGAAGTGTCCTTCCTCAATGAATTTCTTAGCATTATCCCATGTATTGCCTACGTTACCTTGGAAGAGACCTAAGAGTAGACCTGTTATTATTGCCGCTAGTAGGGCTCCAGCTAACGCGTATGGTCCTAGTACGAACCCTATAACTATAGGCGATATTATTGCTAGTAAGCCTGGCGCTATTAACCTCTTTAAGGCGTATGACGTAACTATAGCTACAGCTCTACCATAGTCAGGTTTCTCCTTAAATTCTAGTATGCCTGGCTTCTCCCTTAATTGTCTACGAATTTCAGCAATCAATACAAATGCTGCATCGCTAACACTCATTATTACTAGTGATATAAATGCTGCCGGTAATACTATACCTATTAATGTACCAACCAATACTTTAATATCGAGTATTGAGAGTAACGTCATTGAGTCTCTGAAATCCAGGCCCGCTATTTGTGAGACGCTACTTGTGTAGGCGGCAAGGAATGCTAGAGCAGTTAAAGCTGCTGAGCCTATAGCGAAGCCCTTAGATATGGACTTCATAGTATTACCTGCAGCATCTAACTTATCAGTTAGTGATCTAACATCCTCGCCTAAACCTGCCTGCTCAGCTATGCCTGCCGCATTGTCTGTTATTGGTCCGTAAGCGTCAGCACTAACTACAACACCTGTTAGTGAGAGCATGCCAACAGCGGCTAGAGCCACACCATAAATGCCATACCAGAAACCTAGTGGTGAGAGCAAGTAATAGGCTAGGAGTTCGGCTACAGCTATGCCCACAGCAGGTATTACCACACTTAAGAATCCATAGGATAAGCCGCTAAGTATAGTTAATGCTGCACCCATTTGTGACATCTCAGCTACTTTTCTAACAGGTCTCTTATTTTTGTTTGTGAAGTAATCACTTGTTAACCCTATAGTTATACCTGCTGCAAGACCCGCGACAACAACTAGGAATACCCTAATACCTATTCCTGGCCCTAGTAACCATGTCGATAATGGATATGTTAGTATTGAGATTATTATTGCGGATATTATGGAAGCTAAGGTCAGTGGTTTTGAGGGGTCTCCACCTTCCCTTACCCTGACTACTAATGACGTTATTATTGACGCTATAATACCTGCACTAGCTATGGCTAAGGGAAGTAGTGCCCATTGAATCCACTCACCACCAGCTAGAACTCTAATAGCTGATGCTGCTATAACCATTGACGAAATTATCGCACCAACATACGACTCAAAGAGATCGGCACCCATACCCGCAACATCACCTACGTTATCACCTACATTATCAGCTATTACACCAGGGTTTCTTGGATCATCCTCAGGTATACCTGCCTCAACTTTACCAACTAGGTCAGCACCTATATCAGCTGCCTTAGTGTATATACCGCCACCAGCTCTAGCGAATAGAGCTACCGTTGATGCACCAAAACTATACCCAATTAAGTCTCTAATTACGTCTGGTGTATCGGGTCCTCCACCATAAAGTAGGTATTGAATAGCTATTAATGCCGTACCAACACCTACAACCATTAAGCCTGTAACCATACCACCTCTAAAAGCTATCTTAAATGCTCTAGATAGACCATACTCTTTTGCTGCATAAGTTGTTCTTACATTAGAATTTACTGCTATCCACATTCCCACATAGCCAGCTAATACCGAGGATAACGCGCCGAGAATGTAGCTTAATGACATACGCGTTGAAAACATCGAGAGTAATGCTGCTATGATTACCGCTATAATCAATATTATTGTGTACTGCCTCTTAAGGTAGGCTCTTGCACCTTCCTTTATGAAGCCAGCAATATCAACTATTCTACCTTTACCTTCCGGCTCTCTTAAAATCATAAATGCCAGTGTTAACGCATATGTAACTGCTATCATACCACATAATAGCGCCATAATCACTGCGTCAATCAATCCTAACACCTGATTCATGATATAAGTAAAGGCTAATAAGCTTATTTTCCACGTAATAACCCATAGTTCATTAAAAAGCATAGTATGGCGTAGTCACGTATGTATCAAAGGAACGAAATATATTTTTGCCCACAAGTGAAATTCATTGAGAAGATAGTGAGTATATGTAATGAGAAACACTAAGTATAATCGTAATGGTGTCAATATGTTGCCTACGATGTTAATAAAGGGTGCATAATGATGAGCTCTAACATAACTATATATTCAGATTGGAGTTGGGATGATATCTTTGCAACAGCGATCTTGGCTTTAGCCTTAACACGTAAGGGGTATAAAGTATTCTTAGAGTTCCCCTCTCCATTAGAAAGAAGGAATTTAATACTAAGTAAGTGCTATTGCGTAGGTATAACGCATAGAGATGGAGCAACATTAATAAATTCAACAGCACTGGAGTACTTAAGTGATAGGAAGTTAGGCTTAGTATTGAGATATGATGGTGAAGGCAGATCCAATATATTAATGAGACTGGTAGGTGTAAACTCACTCACTGAAGTAGCTTTGGAGTACATTCAAACATTAAATGAAAACATATCCATTCCCGAGCAAATATTAAATGATGTAATTGCTATGAATACCTCAAGACTAGACAAGCTATCGAGAATAGGCAAGATCATGTACAAAGCCTTTAAAGTAAACTATAGTAGTAAAGAGTTTAGGAGTATTATGTATAGTTTCGCCTATACTGTTGTGAATTCAAAGACATTAAAAATACCCGAGCAACTTAACAGGGAAGCTGAGAAATATGAAAAGGCACTTGAACTACTTAATGAGTTGATAAAGAATAAACATTACATAGAGTTAGGAAGCATTAAAGTTGTAACCATATCGTCAAGCTTTAATGACGAATTCATAAAACAGAACATTAGTTTGTTGAGAGCTGTTGGATATGATGCATTACTTAAGTTATGTAGAAGTGACGGTATAGCACTATTAATACAGGAGACAGAGCTCGGCTACGTAATGAGGATATGCCTTTTAAGACGTGATATAAGCTTCGTTGATATAATAAAGTCAATACCTCAAAACTTAATAGATAAATTACTCGTTACTTTGAGAGGCAATCACATACTCATAAGGTTTAGAGAGCCAAGTAATGGGTCATTAGATGTAATGCTTGATATAGCTTCTAAGATAGCGTCGTCAATAATGAATAAAACGAAGTGATTTGCTTGAGTGAGGACGTTATTGTTACTGGAGGAGCAGGGTTCATAGGATCGAACCTAGTTAGGTATTTAACTAATAAAGGTTTTAGGGTTAAAGTGATAGATAACTTATCATCAGGTAATATAAATAATATTAAGGATCTAGTTAATAAAGGATTAATTAATTTCCTCAAAATGGACTTAAAGTTCATCAAACCTAACGAGCTTAAACAGGTGTTTAGTAATAGTAGGGTAGTCTACCATTTAGCTGCCAATCCTGAAGTTAGAGTTTCCGTGGTTAATCCTCAAGTGCATTTTTACGAAAATGTGGTAGCTACGTTCAATGTTTTAGAGGCTTGTAGACTAGCTGGTGTAGATGTATTGGTGTTTACAAGCTCATCCACCGTATATGGTGATGCTAAAAAATTACCTACACCCGAAGATTATCATCCCTTAGTTCCCATATCGATATACGGAGCAGCTAAGTTAGCTTCGGAGAACTTAATAATAACGTACAGCAAGCTATATGGATTCAAAGCATTAATATTAAGACTTGCAAACATTGTAGGTCCTTATCAGACTCATGGTGTAATAGTTGACTTTATAAGGAAGTTAAAGCGTAATCCTAAGGTACTTGAAATACTTGGTGATGGCGCTCAAAGGAAGTCATATCTCCATATTTCTGATCTATTAAGTGCTATTGATGTAACACTGGATTATATCCTTAAATCTAGTATGAATTTTGAGATTTTCAATGTAGGAAATAATGACTGGGTAACTGTTAAAGAGATAGCTGATATAGTTGTTGATGAGATGGGCTTGAATAATGTTAAGTATGTATTCAGGCCTGGAACAAAGGATGGGAGAGGTTGGGTTGGTGATGTAAAATTTATGTTACTTGATATAAGCAAGATAACTTCAATCGGGTGGAAACCTAAATACAGCTCAGCTACAGCTATAAGGTTGGCGGTTAGGGCTTTACTAGGTAAAAAGGTATGAGTAAAGAGTTAATTATTTACTTTGACTCCCTCTTCTTGCAGCATTACGACTCAACAGCATCTCATCCAGAGAATCCCGTTAGATTAGATATAGCATTTAACTCGATAAGTAAGTTTTTATTAAGAGAGAATGTCAAGGCTGAGATTAGAGGTGCTGTGAGATATGGTGAAGATATACTTCTTTTGGTACATGATGATGATTATGTAAATTTTATAAAGAATGAGTCGAAAAAAGGATTTCATTACATAGACACTGATACTTACGTTAATGAGCATACCTTTGATGTCGCTTTAGCAGCTTTTAGTACGTCATACCAAGCTACTACTATAGCCTTACAGGAGAATATCAATGTGTTAGTGCTCGTTAGGCCGCCTGGACATCATTCAGGAGTCAGAGGTAAGGCATTAGGTGCGCCAACTAATGGTTTCTGTATATTTAATAATTCAGCAGCATCGGTCATATCAGCTCTAAGAAGTGTTGGGAGAGTGTTAGTCATAGATTTTGATGCACATCACGGTAATGGAACTCAAGAAATATTTTGGAATAACAGAAGGGTTGTACATATAGACATTCATGAGAGGGGGATATATCCAGGTACTGGAGATTTAAATGATCTTGGAGGTAAAGATGCTGAAGGAACTAAAATAAATATACCCCTAGACCCACTCTCTGATGACACGATTTACATGTGGGTCTTAAAGAATATAGTAGAGATAGTGATTAGTGAGTTTAAACCTGATTTCTTAGTAATATCAGCTGGATTTGACGCTTACCATACAGACCCCCTTACAGACCTAAATATTACTGAAATTACGTATGAAGCATATGGTTACTTAGTAAATAAATTGTTAAGAAAAAATATCGTAAAGGGTGTTGTTACGGTACTAGAGGGTGGTTATAGTGATGGTTTAAGGAAAGGGCTTGTAGCTTATGTTAAAGGTTATATCGAGCCCGGAATTAATGAGGAGATAATCGAAAAACTTGGTGAGAAGTGCCTACATAGATATAACCGCTTAATTGGTAAGATTAAAAGGGTATTAAGTAATTACTGGAGTATAATTTAATGTTATTTAGGCTTAATAGGGCGATATGAAGTCTTCAGGTCTAGGTGGTTCAGGTTTTAGTCCCTTTCTCTCTCTAATCTTTCTGACTACATCGATTAGTAATGAGTCAGGTACTGGAGCCCACTTACTAAATTCAGTACCCCAAAACGCTCTGCCTGCCGTCGCTGATCTTAACTCGTTAGCTAGGTCAAACGACTCAGCAACAGGAATTTCCGCAACAATCCTAACTATTGTTGGATTTACTTGAATCACATTAATTACCTTACCTCTCTTCCTAGATATAACTGAGATAACGGAGCTCATATAATCCATAGGTGTCTTTATATCTAACTTCTGTAAAGGCTCAAGTAGTGTTGGTTTGGCTAACAACATGCCTGCATATACCGGGTTCCTAACTGCAGGGAATATTTGTGCCGGGCCTCTATGTGCTGGATCTTCATGAATTACTGCATCATGCAATATGACTTTAACACCTCTCACAGGCTCCATAGCTAGAGGACCTTCTCTCATTGCCAATCTAAATCCTTGAATTATTGTGTCTTTAACCTCCCTTAAGTGCTGAACACCTGTTGTCATATCAACTAATATGTTTATGTTCTCATCTATAGCCCATATTCTCCTAGCTTCATCGTAGTCCCAGCCTGCTTGATCCCTTAGTATTTTAGCTCTCTCACGAGCATCCATATCCTCAGTAATTATGCCCTCCTGGATAAGTCTTATGGTCTCCTCATTTAGCGGCTCAACACTTATGTATAACTTATTATGCTTATTAGGCGACTTACCCTCTAAGACTTCAGAACGACCTCTTATAGCCTCCCTGTAAACTACAATAGGTGGTGATGTAATTACCTCTAGTCCATAGTTCTCCTTGAGTAAAGTTAGAGCTATCTCTAAGTGAAGTGGGCCCATGCCTGATATTAGGTACTCGCCTGTCTCTTCATTAATCTTAACAACTAAGTTTGGATCCTCAATGGCCATTCTCCTTAATGCCTCAATAAGTTTTGTTAGATCCTGAGTTCTCTTGGGCTCTATTGCCATGGTTACTACAGGTTCTGACACGTACCTCATCTTCTCGAAAGGTGCAGCAACATCTTTAAAGGCTATATCAATTACTGTTTCACCAGCCCTAGCCTTATCAAGTCCTAATACAGCTGCTATATTCCCTGCAGTAACTTGAGCTACAGGCTCTCTGAATGGACCCATATACAGACTTACTTGTAGTACTTTCTGCTTAGTCCTACCCATAATTAGCCATACTTCCTTGCCTGATTTCAACGTACCCGAGAATACCCTACCCGTAGCTACTAAGCCAGCGTGCGGATCTATTCTCATGTCGTTAACAAAGAATACTAAGGGCCCATTGGGATCCGCATTAATCATAGCCTTACCTAACTCACTATCTGTGTCACCTCTCCATATCCTAGGTATTCTATATCTTTGTGCTTCACGCGGGTTCGGAATAAATTTCACTACCATGTCAAGTAATGCTTCATGGAGTGGTATAATCTTTTGAAGTTCTTCAACAGCCTGCCTACCTTTCTCATACGCCTTGATCATGTCAATAATCTTAACACCTTTCCTAGCTGAAATAGGTACAGTTAATCCTATTTTATCCTTAGCTGAACCGAAAGCAACCATCCCCTTAGCAGCGTCTATTAACCATTTATCGCGGAATTGAGGCTCTGCATATTCCCTAATCAAGTTATTTACATCCCTAATTATCTCAACAAATCTTCTTTGGATTTCCTGAGGTGTTAGTTTTAGTTCTCTAATTAATCTATCAACTTTATTAATGTATAGTAGAGGTCTAACCCTTTCCTCAAGTGCTTGCCTTAGAACAGTCTCTGTTTGCGTCATGACACCTTCAACAGCGTCAACAACGACTATAGCACCATCAAGAACTCTTAAGGCTCTAGTTACCTTACCGCTGAAGTCAACGTGGCCCGGAGTATCTATTAGGTTAATAACGTAGGGCTTACCCTCATACTCGTGATATAAGCTTATATTGGCAGATTTAACCGTAATACCTCTTCTCTGTTCAACATCTAAGTAGTCAAGTGCTAGAGCTTCGCCAGCAACTTTTATGGATATTATGCCTGCGGCTGCTAATAGGGAGTCAGTAGTTGTTGTCTTACCATGGTCTACATGCGCAATAATGCCTATGTTTCTAATATGCTCTAAGTCAGACATTATCCTCTGTATTTGCTCTACGGTTTTATATCTTGGCATAACCCTAACCGTTTTGGTTAAGCTGTTAGAGGTTAAAAGCTTAAGTGTTAATTCATGATGTAGTCTTAGTTTAATATTCCCATCATGTTTTAAATACTTAATCGTGAGTATTGCCTATTTTCTTAAAATACTTAGATAAATCTGTTGATGCGGTCTTCTCTATGTACTTTGTTGTTAATATTTTATGAATAAGCCAGGCCTTCTCCTCACTTACACCCTCAACCCTCGATAATTCTGTTGGCGACGCCTTAAACACGTCAATCAAGCTACCAAATTTAATTAAAAGTTTTTCTGCAATCTTAGGACCTATTCCCGGGAATGATGATAGTATGTATAATTGCCACTCCTTAAAATTTACACCCTTAGGCTTTGATACTTTTCGATATGTTGGTAATGTAGGCCCTCTTTCTTTCTCTTTTTGGAGTTTTTCAGCAATATATTTGATGACTTCAGCACTATGCCGAGCATTAATCGTATATAATGTTGGTATTTCGTAGAGTACTACGGCTGTTATTAATGCTGCTTCGACAGCTTTGTACTTACTTGTTATCCTCCTTAAGTAATTAATGTTACCTTCAATGAGTAATATTACGCGTTTATCTGAGCTTTTAAGCCTCTTTATTTGATCAAATAGTCTACCTTCGAATGTTGATTTTGCTAGATCATCTATTCTCTTACGTTCAATTACATATCCTTCGCCAGGTATGTAATCGCCTAATTCTAATTGTTTATATATTATTGTAACGCCCATGCTTGCTAGGTATTTCGGTACTTTAGAAGCTCGTTCTCTTTCATCGACGTATACTTTAACCATTAATTACCACACTCACTCTTCCATCTACCCTCATCTAGAATTCTAAACTTATACCCCTTATCCTCAAAGAACTTCCTTAATACCTTAGTAAATTGTTCGCAATCAAAATCTCTTAATAAAGCACCTGCAGCTGCGCCATGTCCTCCTCCTGAGCCCTTAAATTCCTTACCTAGGATATTGGCTAAGTCTGCAGCTAAGGAACTGCTTATATGCTCGAGTACCCTCTTACTAGCTCTAATGGTTACTCTAGTTTGATCCCCTCTCCTAGCTATAGCTATAGCTATGTCAGCACCTGCATCCTGTAATACCTTAAGAGCTGATGATTCATAAGCACCAATACATGTAATGGCTAATAAGTAGTCGTTAACTGCGTATAACCCTGCTCTTAAGGCAGCTTTCAATCTTGCTACCTTCTCAGCATAAGGTATTTCCTTTCTAGTCATTGCTTCTATAACTAAGCTATACATTGCACCACATGTTAGTAACCAGTAAATTACATTAAATGTCTGAGGTCTTACTGACACCCTAAAAAACCTTGTATCATAAATTATGCCGCTTAATAATAGTGATGCTACATAGGATTTGGGTCTTAAATTAAGCACCATATACATCAGGCTTACTAATTCTGAGGTAGATGATGCCGAACTATCATAAAGTGCTATCTGGGAATTATTAATTAATGTATTAACATCATGATGATCTATAACGATGTAATTATTAATGAGCCTTAAGTAGTTACCTAGTTGACTCTCTGAAGCTGTATCCAATATTATCTGGATGTCACAATCAATGACATTCTTACTCATATCCTTCATGACGTCATTAATATTGATGCTAAGTGCTGTTATTATGTTCTTACTTACCAGTTCTATACCTTCGGGGAAGATAATGTATGTAGATATGTTCCTTAAGTAATCTATACTCTCTATTAATTGTTTAAAGGCAATAACGGATGCTACAGCATCAGGGTCTGCATTCTTATGCGTTATTAAACAGACATTATGTGCATTTCTTAATTTATTAAGTATTTCTCCTACTATACCTCTTAATGAGTTCATTTCTGACAACATCTAACACCTCCTCAATGCATTTATCTATCCTTACTTCAAACTCAGGACTTGCCTCACCAAAAACTTCCACATCAACTATCACGTTAATTAAATCATCTTTGCTAATGTTTATAATTGCTAGGAAGTCTGTCCCCCTATCTACTAATTTCCTTAGACTTTTCTCAAGATGATTTGTTGCTATACTTGCTAGTGATTCTAGCTCGTCGATACTTACTTTACTTAAATCAAGATTTAGGTCCTCTATTGGGTAGTACTTTCTTAAATGCTTAGCCAGCTCTACCTCCCATACCTACCATGCTCGTTCTATACTTATCTATTTGACTCTTAACCTCCTCTAATTGCTTCTTAAGTGTTGACTCCATTCTCTCGAGGCTCGTAAGTCTTATACTTAATTCTTCCTTCTTGTCTTCTAATTCCTTAATTACATCTTCCTTCTTGACCTTGACTAAGACGAAACCTGTATTCTTATATATGGTAGCATCTTTTTCTAAGTTCTGTAGTATCGATAACGCACGTTCAACCTCCCTTATTTGTGATGTAACAACACTTTTCTGCGTAACTATGGAGGCTAATTGGGATTCTATTTGTTGATACCTTATTATTAATTTCTCGAGCTCTGGAGGTAGTTTTTGAGCCACAACTTAGCACCTACCATAAATTCCATTCTAAGTTATTTAAGGTTAAACTCCTCACCTTAAGCTCTTAACCATTCTCAATATGGTATCACTTAATCTTAACAATGCATTACTTACAGCTCTAAGTGATGAATAATCAGGAGCTTCAATTATTATCTTTAAAGAAGCTCCATTAATGATGAGTTTAGTTTCAATACCTCTAAGTTTAACCTTAGACTCAGGGAGTAGTGCCTTATATAGCGTATTAGCTAATCTCTCATCTTCTAGATCGATAACGATATTTAGGGTTAATCTCTTAACCATTACTTAAACCTCAATACTTTAAAGACCTTGATTGTAGGGCCGCAGTACTTGCTACTTGAAGTACATACAAAATTAATCTCAGCTACTTCATCATCACCCGTTACTACAACTTCAATGGCTCTAGGAGGAGGCATATCAGATGTGTAGATACGTGGTTTAAACATATCTATTAATGCATTACCTACATCTGAAGGCAATCCTTCAGGTATTGATGAAGGCTTAATAACTAATTCTTTAATGCCTAGAGGTTTTTGATAATCACTCATTTCCCTACCTAATTTTACCCCACTAATTCTCATCATTAAGACTCTCTTCAGCTCTGACTCTCCTGGAATGTAGAAGACTAGCGCTGATGGATTAGCCCTCTTTTCAAAAACCATAACTAGGCCATAAGCACCTCTCCTTATAATTAAATTCCTAAGATCCATTAATGTAGCCTTACCTCTATTAACTTTTTCAGCATGAGGAATTGTTGCAACTAAGTCTTTAACGAATGACCTAGTCCTACGTGATGGTTCCCTAGAAGTTGTTACTATCAGCCTCATGAGGAAGAACACTGGGTGATTTCATTATCGTAACTATGTAATTCCTATTATTTGGATGTAATAGTTACTCTACCAACTTCAGTTATAGGTTGGTAGGCACCTCCAGCAAATACCTTACCACATTTGGGGCATTGCCAAATACCTACTGATATTCTTTTCATTCTAGTTTTAGCTCCGCAGAATGGGCATGTATAGTACGAGTACCTCCTCTCCATGACTTCCTTCCATTTCTTTCTGAGTGTTGCACCGTAACGTGCACCAAATCTTGCTGCAATACCTACGACCTTAGTTCTCCTGCCCATACCTCAATACCCAACCCATTTCTAATAGAGTATTATTAAGTTTAACTCCCTTTCTTATCTTTCTCCTTAGGAGTTTCTTTACCCTCACCTTTATACTTGCTTATAATGCCATCAACCTTAGCTATGATTTCTTTACCTTTCTTTAATGCTATATCAAGTATTTTTAGTACTTCATCCTTAGTTAAGTAGCCCATGCCTGTTTTTTGGATTCCTGCAACCCTACCATCATCTGATACGGCTATGACTAATTTAGTATCAAGTACTGACTCCTCCTCGAGATCTGGATCAACCAGTAATACATCTCTTAATTTACCTACTGTTACTGTAATGACTTTATGATTTATAGGTAACGGACCCACATATATTGATTTATCTACCTTAACTTCACCTTCTTGAGTAATCTCTGCTTTAGGTACCTTAGCAACTAATAACGCAGCTAATGAAGCTATAGATGATGCATCAATTAAATTCCCATCGTGATCTAATACATAAATATCTATCCAAACATTCCATACCTTTTTACCTGGTATTAGAACAAGCTTACTTAGATCTATAGCTCTTAACTCCCTAATTGACCTATCAATAACTCTAGCTAATTCTATTGCGTTTTCATCAGGCGGTCCAGGCTCAAATACTGGTGATGCTGTTGGTACAAATTCTGCTGATACCACCATAGTTCCTTCATTAGGTGTATCAGGGTAGGGAGTACCTACTTCTAGCTTAACACCAACGAGTACTTGTGTATTACCTAGCTTAACTAATGCTGAACCTTCAGCATTAGGTATGTAGTTTAGCTCTATACTTATGTCTCTATAATCCTCAAGGCCCCTACCACTTAATCGTATACCCTTCTTAACTAGTGAAGCTAGTGTTTCTACCTTAATTTTTGGAAGTATGTACTCAGGAGATGATGGTGTTACAGACATGTCACTCCTCCACCTTAATTTCTAAGTACTTCTTCCTTAATGTCTCCTTCTGCATTTGATAAATCTTATTAATACCTTCTAACGCTAGATCTAAGGCCTTCTTAAATTCATCAGGTGTTAGTACTCCATTTAATTGTAGTAGTGTTATTAAACCTAGCGATGGTGCTGCAGCTACCGGCATGTCTGCTTCACCATACATATCCTCAACCTCATTTATGTCAAGGACTAAGACACCATCAACTTTACCTACAGCTACACCAGCAACCAAGTCCCTCATAGGGATCCCGGCATCCGCTAGAGCTAATGATGCAGCAGTTACTGAGGCTGTCCTAGTCCCTCCATCAGCATTAAGCACTTCAATAAATATATCTATTGAGGTTCTCGGGAACATCTCAGTCATAACTACAGGCTCTAAGGCTTCCCTAATGACTTTAGATAATTCTATCTCCCTACGAGACGGTGCAGGTGACTTCCTTTCATGTGTCGAGAATGGCGCCATGTGATATCTACACCTAATAATGGCTCTGTAAGGTAACGCCATATGTCTTTGCTGGGGCTCCCTAGGTCCGTAAACAGCTGCCAATACCTTAGTGTTACCATACTCGACAAGCGCTGATCCGTTAGCATTATATAGAACACCGACTTGCATTCTTATGGGTCTTAACTCATTAGGTTTCCTACCATCTACCCTCGTACCGTCCTCAGTTATTAGCTTAGGTTTTTCTCCTTCATGCCCCACTTAGTAATCCCCTCCTAACTTTTTCTTTTAATATGAACTCTTTAATTCTATCTGTTAGACCTGGTATATGTGCCTCCCTCTCAATCTTCCTGATGGCTAATATGACAATCTTCTCTAGGGTTTCATTAGGGCAATCTATGAGTATCCTACCGTTCCTAGCGATAATTATTTTGCATTCAGTCTCCTTCTCAAGCATTTGATGCATTGACCCCTTCTTGCCTATGACTCTGGGAACTTTAACTGGGTTTATCTCTATTACAGCTCCCTTAGTTA
>CAZAMI010000008.1:0-22375 GCA_964486465.1 uncultured Desulfurococcaceae archaeon
TATGATTTTCAACACAATTTCACTATACCACACTCCTTACTACACCTTTTATTGTTTCTCAAATCTGATCAATGAACTACAGTTAATGTAGTATTTAAAGAGCCTAATTATTAATTATGAGACCATAATATAACGCATTGACAATATTCCCAATAGTTTTTAATGTTTTCGTTATTTCTGAAGTCGGCGGAAATTGAGAGCCAGTAATCTATTGAGATTCATTATCGTCAGTATCGTGATTGGATCGGCTTTTTACATACTCCTATTTATGCTTGCTTATAGGGGCAGTTTAGAGGTATTCATTAATAGCTTTAAAGGAGGAAACGGCCTATTTATCATTGCTTCATTTGTAGTCAGAGCTATCGTACTAACAATTCATGGTATTGCTTGGTGGATATTAATGAGAGTATTTAAAAGGCTAAATCTTAGTGAGGTCTTAAAGGTGACGTACACATCGGTATTTACGGAGTTTTTGATACCATTAGGCGGAATAACAGAAATAGTTAAAGTAGCCTTAATAACTAAGTTAAAGATATTAAGCACCGCCGATACTCTTGCATCACTCTTTGCTCATAGAATAGTGTTATCGCTATCAATACTAACAACAACATTACTTGCACTTGTAATCATTAACGCGCCACTAATATTATACATAGTACTACTAGCCCCCGCAATATTACTTACCATGGGTAACATTATAGGTTTTATAGTCCCTTCGTCCAAGAAAGTTGAATCATTTGTTAATAAGGTTATAGCTAGGTTTGGCTTCAATATTAGCGGATTCTCTACGAAGTACTCTAGCAGTATGAGATCATTAAGCAGTAATCCAGTACCTCTAATTTCATCATTCATTGTAGAGATTTTTGAGAGATTCACTAATGCTATCTTCGGGTATTTCATAGCTTTAAGTATAGGTATTAAAATTAGTTTACTTAAGGCTCTACTAGCTTTTGATTCGTTATATGTTATCATGTGGTTACTACCATTGGTAACTCCAGGTGGCCTCGGTATTTACGAGACCATACAAACGACTCTTTTAAGTTTCTTAGGGATAGAGATGAATCAAGCAGCAACAGCTAGTATAATATCCAGGCTTATCTACTTAAGCGTTGGATACGGGTTATTCACAATCTCATTAACGAGCCTAGGTGTTGGGTTCAAATCATTAATTCAGTCAATATCGAGAAGTAGTGATGAGATCCGTGATAAGTAGGGGTAATAAAAAGTAAATCCATGAAATTTCTTAAAGCTTCATAGAACTTTACCTTAGGTGTAAGTATATGGTTAATATTAGTAAGGATGAACTTAAAAGAAGAATCATAGAGTTATTAAAGAACATTTATGATCCTGAAATCCCCATAAGTGTATGGGATCTAGGTTTAATATATGAATTAAGTATTGATGACGAAAACGTAGTACATATCAAGATGACGTTAACAGCGCCAGGATGCCCTATAGCTGGCTTCATAGTAAATCACATAGCAGATGCTGTTAGAGGTATCGAAGGTGTTAAAGATGTAGATATAAAGTTAGTATTTGATCCTCCATGGAACCCAACAAAGATGACTGAAGAAGGTAGGAGGAAATTTAAGGAAATATATGGATATGATATTGTCGAGGAATTTCTAAGACAGAAAGATATACGTTAAAAGATTATTCTAAGACTCAACTATATGCGTCTTCATTTAATATTTAAAAGGCTATTGACTTTTAGGCTTAGGGTGTAGCAGTCTGGATAAGCTCCTACTACCTCCGAGACAGTATGTAATAGTTAAGGAGTTAGCTAAATATGTTAATGGTATTGAAGCCGAGAAGTTAGCTAAAGCTATAGGTAAGAGAGTACATGACATCATGAGGGATCTTGAGGAATTAAGTAGTAAGGGTCTCTTAAGCATTGAACGAGTAAGGGTAACTCAGGCAAAAATCACTAAGCTAGGTACTAATTACTTAGATAAGGGGTTGCCTGAGGAAAGGCTTCTTAATAATTTATTAAGACTAAATAAACTCGTAGATATTAAGGAATTAAAAAAGGTAGTTAATTTAAATCCTAATGAATTATCCGCAGCTATAGGTATTTTGAGAAGGTTAGGAGTTATATCCGTAGAAAATGGTAAGGTAAGATTAGTAATTAATAAAATTGATTTACTGAGAGAGCATTCGTCAAGAATTAAGAAGCTGATGGAGAGATTAAAGGAACCAAGGATCGTTAGTGAGAGTGAACTTAAGGATTTAAGGGAATTAAGACGTAGAGGGCTCTTGGAATTAAAGGAGGTCAGGTACATCCGCTTAAGACCCACGCAGAAGCTTCTAGACTTGATTAGGAGGGGATTAATTAAGGAAGCAAAAGTCATTACAGCCTTAACTGAAGAAATAATTACATCAGGTTTATGGCGTGATGCTATCTTTAAGAAGTTTGACTTAAGCATTGAGGTACCTACGGTTCATCCAAAGAAGAAGCATCCCTACATACAGTTCTTAAACTATGTCAGATACGTGATAAGTAACATGGGGTTTACGGAATTTAAGGGACCTTACATAGAGAGTGAGTTATGGAACTTTGAAGTCTTGTTTGTACCTCAGCATCATCCATCGAGGAGAAGTACTGACGTTTATTTCATACGTAATGAGGACTTAAATATGGAGTTACCTGAGGACATTATAGCGAGAGTTAAATGTATACATGAGAAGATACTTAATTACTCCTGGGATATGAGAAAGGCATTAAGACCTATCCTAAGAACGCATACTACGCCTGTATCTATGAGGGCTATACATGAATTAGGTAGTGGTGAGTATAGGGTATTTTCACTAGATAGGGTATTTAGACCTGATACACCTGACCCTACACACTTAATGGAGTTCCACCAGCTGGAGGGAATAATTGTTGGTAAGAAGGTTACCTTTAAGCACTTATTAGGATTCTTTAAAGAATTTGCTAAGAAATTAGGTTTAGGTGACGTAATATTTAAGCCAGCTTATTTCCCATTTACTGAACCAAGTGTTGAAGGCTACATAAGACATCCAAGACTAGGCTGGATTGAGGTCTTTCCTGGAGGAATGTTTCGACCTGAAGTACTTGAATCAGTAGGTCTTAAGGGGTATAAGGTAGCAGCTTGGGGTATAGGCATAGATAGGATAGCTATGATATTCTTAGGTATTGATGATATAAGAGATCTATATACTAACGATTTAGATGTGATTAAACGAATGAAAATACCTAGCAAGGTGTTTAGGTAATGCCGGTAATTAATGTTAAGTTATGGGATCTTGAAAGGTTAGTTCATGAAAACCTCCTGCTTAGTGAATTAGAGGAATTACTTACTAACTTCAAAGCCGAAGTAACAAGTATTGAGGGTGATGATATATCCATCGAGGTAAGTCATGATAGAGCGGATCTCTTCTCTGCTGAAGGTTTAGCCAGAGCAATTAGATTCTGGAAATTGATTGAGAGACCCAAAGAAATTTATGTATCCATATATAAAGATTTTAAGCTTGACATAACTAATGCACCGAGATATAGACCTTATGCATTCTTAATGGTAGTGAGGAATGTAAGTCTTGATGATGAGAGTATTAAGCAGATATTCCAGTTACAGGAAAAGCTCCACATGACGTACTGCGATGATAGGAGATTAGTGTCTATAGGTCTATACGATTTAGATAAACTAAAACCACCGATAAGATATATAACTGTTCCTAATGCGTCCTTTAGACCTCTTGACCATGCGGAAGTAATGAAGCTAGATGAAATATTAAGAAGAGTTGATAAGGGCATTAAATATGGTCATTTAGTACGTAAGGGTGAATACCCCCTCCTAGTAGATAGTGCAGGTAATGTACTCTCTTTCCCACCAATAATTAACTGTGAAGATAATAGAGTAAGTGAGTCGACAAGAAATATATTAATAGACGTTACAGGTACGGAACCTAAGCTAATGGCTAAGATAATAACACTCATGAGCTTTAATGTGGCTGAAAGGGGTTACGGTAAGGCGGAAATTGAGGTAATATTGACATGTGATGAAGCACTAACTAAAACCCTTATTGACACCTTAAAATATAGAGAGTACAGCGTAAGCATTAATGATATTGAAGATATTATAGGGGTAAGATTGGATATTAATGAGGTCAGTGAATCATTAATTAAAAATGGGTATATCATTAAAGAAATAAGTAATAGTGAAATTAAAGTAAGGGTACCGCCTTATAGAGTTGATGTCATAGAGATAGTTGATATTATTGAAGATGTGGCTATAGGGTATGGTTATAATAGAATAGAAACCTGTACTTACCCACCTACACATTACGGTGAGGTTTTAGGGCTTGAGAGATTTTCTGATGTAGTTAGGGAATTAATAGTTGGTTTAGGTTTCGATGAAGTCGTTAACTTTATGCTCATTGATAGAGATTTCCTAGCTATGTTGATGGATGAGAAGTTTATAGAACTAGCTAATCCGAAGCTAAAGAGTTACTCAGCTATTAGGAACTCTTTGATTCCCTCAATACTCTTAAGTATTAAGAGAAATGCAGATAGGTATGCGTATATGAAGTTGTTTGAGATAGGGGATTACGTGAAGATACATGGGGGTAGTATGAAAATAGAGAGGTCATTAGCTTATGGAATCTATGGTGATAAAGTAACATTAACTGATGGTTTAATAATAATGAAGTCACTACTTAATACATTAGGCATGAAATACGAATTGAGAGAGACTAAGATGAGAATCTTCATTGAGGGTAGGACTGCTGAGGTATTAGTTAATAATGATGTTGTTGGAATTGTTGGTGAACTACATCCTGGAGTAATCACTAAGTTAGGATTAAGTAAGCCTATAGTGATAGGTGAATTAGTCTTAAGTAGATTATATTCGAAGCTATGGCTACCATAGAATTAATGAGAATTAATCTGCGTGTTATTTACCCATATTTATGAGCTTCTTAGCCTCCTCAACTATTTTCTTAGCTGTCGCTTCACCTATTGTTGGTATTTTAGCTATACGTTCAATGCTAATACTCAATACATCATTAATGGATTTTATACCATGCATGTAGAGAAGGCGGGCTCTTACACGTCCAATACCTTTAATCTTCACTAAATCTAATAACTCTTCTTTAACACCGTATTTTACCCTTAAAGATAACTTATTTAGCTCTTCAGCATGGTTCACAAAACCTGCACTCTTACATATTCTTGAAGCAGCATAGGTAAGCCATGATGCTGTATCCACGATTAAATTTAAATCGCCTGCACCTATCTTAAACGTAGCTATTATGTAATCTTCATTTACTTCATTAATCCATTGATTAAGTACTAACCCTATCTTATATGCTCTTAACCAATCATAAAAACTGATACCCCTAATAGGGCCCGGTATGAGTCCTGATTCATATGCTGAGTAAGCCTCCCTCTGCAGTCCTTTATAGTTAGTTACCCTAACTCTAGTAAAATCTGGCGTCATAGCTATTAATGTTAAGTAGTATAATGGTATAGGCCTATTTACTTTCTCTAGTTCATCCAATATAACGATAGCAGTTAATGGATCCACATACAGTCTGCTAACGGTTAGACCTAACTTAGTCGGATGTAAGTATCTCCTATCTACCTTAACCATATCCATTTCAATAAGTTGAGGTAAGACATTCTTAATTACGTAATTCGTCATATCAACACCCTTACTTTCTAAGAGGTTCTTGTAAGCAAGAGTCCTCCTTAATACGCTTTTTAACTCATCTATACTTTCAACATAACCCGAAGCTATTAATGATAAGGTGTGTATCCTCAATGCTCTCTCATTAATTAATGCTGATTTAACTGGTTCAGGTTTCCCCTTAATGTATCTCCATCCTTCACCTTCATCCCTTACATCAGCTATGATTGCTTCACCTATAACATCATATTGAGGTCTACCAGCACGGCCTGCCATCTGCTTGTATTCAGCGATTGATATAGGCTTCATGTAGCCTCCCTCAAATCTTCTAGTATAAATCACAACTCTTCGTGCAGGCATATTTATGCCTGCAGCAAGTGTTGGTGTAGCTACGACGAATCTAATTAAGCCCTTACGAAATGATTGTTCTATAGCTAGTCTAGCACCGTGAGATAGACCAGCATGATGGTAAGCTACACCATGCATTATTAGCTTTTCTAAATCCCTTACCTCACTTCTTAACGCTTCATACTCCTTAAGCCTCTCCATAACCTCCAAGTACCTATTTCTCTCAATCATCGGTATTTTTGATGCAATACTTCTAGCCATAAGCTCCGCTCTATGTCTGGCCTGCTGAAATATTATGACTTGGTAATTCAAGTTTAAGGCGTTCATTACCGTGTGATCTATTAAGTTATTATTAAGCACCTCTTCAACTCTTCCATCGTTAAAAATTATCATGGATTTTTTCTTAACGTAAAAGCCCTCGATAAGCTTTACAGGCCTCCAATCACTTAGAACTAACTTACACTCAAGCCATTCAGCTAATTCATCAGGGTTACTCAATGTAGCGCTTAAACCCACTATTTGAGCTCCAAGCTTCAAAGCGTAAATAGCAATTAATTCTATAGTTGGACCTCTCTCTTCATCGCTAATATTATGTAGTTCATCAATGACAACGACACCTACTTTTCTTAACCATTTAGGTCTAAGTCTAAAGAGTGAGTCAAGTCTTTCATATGTGGTTATTATTACATCATACTTATCAAGCCATTCACCGGGTTCATCATAGTCGCCTGTACTAATGCCTACCTTAATCCCTATTCTAGACCATGAACTAAATTCTTCATACTTCTCGTTAGCTAATGTCTTAAGGGGTGTCGTATAAATACCTTTAAGACCCTTAAGGAATGTTCTCACTAATGCTAGTTCAGCAATTAATGTTTTACCACTAGCTGTAGGTGAGGCAATAAGTAGGTTTTCACCATCTAGTAATCCTTTCTTGATAGCTTCCTCTTGAGGTGGTGTTAGGTGCTTTATACCCCTACTCTTTAGCTCATCAATTACCTCCTTAGGAAGCCTTAGGGATTCTACATTCGTTAATCTTCGCCCCAGTAACTAATCTTTAATTCTATAGTTCTTAAACTTAATTACATATTGAGGAACTGTTAAAAATTTAAGACTAATAAGTATACTCTTTATGGATGATCGATGCGGTCGTAGCTGATACTTGATGATGTGATCGGCGGGCTTTGGTGACTAGAATCATGGTTAAGAATGCTTTATTATTTATTTATGAGCGTGATAATAAGTATGGTACTCATGTATTAATAGGCTCCCTCGAACGTTCAGGTATCGATAAGTACTTTGACATATTACTCTTAAACCTCAATGACGCTTTAAAACTCATTCCTAGCATCGCTAATAAATACGGAGTTAAGGTACTAGCATATTCCTTACTAACTGCACATTTAGTTACAAGATTGGAAGCGATTATTGAATTAAGTAAATCAGCTAATAGGTCAGGCTTCATAACTGTAGCTGGAGGACCCCATGCTACAGGTGATCCTTATGGCACTATACTGTCTCTAGGGTTTAATTACGTAATTGTTGGTGAGGGTGAGAAATCCTTCATGGATTTTCTCAATGGAGTAATTAACAGCGATGATCTGAGGAGTATTCAAGGAGTAGCTTATAGGGATCAAAATAGGATAGTAATTAATGGAAAGGGATTCATACGAGACTTAAACGAGTATCCTCCATTCTCCATTAAGTATGGATTGTTTAATCCTATAGAAATAACCAGAGGCTGTCCATATGCCTGCAAATATTGTCAAGTAAGTTACATGTTCGGTGCTAAGTTAAGGCATAGAAATGTTGATGGCATAGTGAGTTACTGTAATGTATTACTTAAGAGAGGCTTTAGAGATATTCGCTTCATAACACCTGATGCCTTAAGTTATGGTAGTAAAGGTTACAATGCAGATCTATCAGCATTAATAAATCTTATAGAAGCTCTTCAGAGGATTAGAGCTCAGGGCGGTAGAATATTCTTAGGGACATTCCCTAGCGAGGTTAGACCTGAACATGTTAATGAAGAGGTTGTTAAATTACTTAAGAATAACGTCGATAATAAACGTATCATAATAGGAGCTCAGACAGGTTCAGATAAACTTCTTAAAGCTATTGGTAGAAGGCACTCAGCTGATGATGTAATTAAGGCTGTTGAGGTACTACGTAAGTATGGCTTTAATGTGGATGTAGATTACATCTTTGGCTTACCTTATGAGGATAAAGAAGACATAGAGTTAACTATTAAGCATATGGAGAGAATTGCCTCAATGGGTGCTAGAATACATGCACATGTATTTATGCCATTACCGGGTACGCCATTCTCATTTGCTCCACCAGGAAAGATCAATGATAAACTCAGGAAATCCCTCTATAAGTTACTTGGTAAGGGCTTAGTGTATGGTCAATGGGAGAGGCAGGAGAGCATAGCCAAGGCTGTAGCTAAATTGAGAGATGAGGGAGTAATACTCATAACACCTCAGAGAGCTAAGAAGAAATTAGAGTAAACATTAGTTTATTAATTATAGCATTATAAACATTGATGCCTAATTCTTCTTAAGAATCTCTCTATGCTCCATGCAATCCTTAATACCTGAATTCTTAGAGATATGGAATTAAGATTGTACATTGGTATAGTTAAGTTCCTCCTAATTGCTTCAAGTACGTCTTCAACCCTCTTTGACCTAGATTTTACTATAGTATAAGTAGTTCCTATAGCATCTAATATATGTGCATCGGAATTAGCTATTTTCGCTTTTCGTAAGTCCTTAAACAATTTATATGTTATAGCATTAGTTAAGGGATCGCTAGCCCCATTAAATATTTCAATACCATCCCATAAATGCATGTAATGCTTAATTACGTAATAACCCATGCCCTTCCGAAGAATAGCTAGAGGATGTGCAGGTATTAATAAGCAGTTATAATTTCTTGCTAAATCCACTAACTCAGTAAGATCCATTGATGCATCTTTAGGATAATACTCACATAGCAGTAAAAGATCCCCAAATTCCGTCCTAACCTCATTACCGTAAATCACTGTAACATCCCTAATGCCCAGTTTACTAGCTATAATACTACCTAAGAATGTGTTATGATCAGTTATTGATATAACATTAAGTCCTACTTTACGAGCATATCTAACTATATCGTAAGGATGTGCCATACCATCGCTAACTAGTGAGTGGATATGTAAGTCGGCTCTAATCACTACTTATACCATAGGTAGATTTCTATGAGGAATGTATTAAACATTATATTTTGTGAATAAATAACGGTATTGGTGATTACTTGAGGATTCATCTAAGTATTATAGGTAACGTGTCTTCCGACATAGTCAATGATGTAGCGAAGACTCTATCTGAAGCGTTTCAAGCCGAAGTAAGCTTATCATATATTAATTCAATACCTTTAGACCTATACGTACCTTCAAGAGCACAGTATAGAGCTGATGCAGTAAACTTATGGCTTTCAATGAAATTTAGTAAGGTACTCAATAAAGTTGATTTTCTTATAGCATTAATCGAGTATGATGCTTATGTCCCAGGATTAAATTTCGTCTTCGGCTTAGCATCACCGTATCTTAAGCTTACTTCAGTATACTTGTATAGACTGAAATTCATGCTCCCCTCATCTAATGAGGGTAAGAAATTGTTTAAGGAGAGGGTTAGGAAGGAGGTAATGCATGAATTAGGTCACCTTTTAGGGCTTGAACACTGTCCTAACATTTATTGTGTTATGCACTTTAGTAATAGTATAATGGATACTGACAGAAAGAGCTGGAAATACTGCAACTTATGTGCTCATAAAATTAAATCACTAGGTATAAACATAAACCATGAATACATACTCTAATTGTAGCTTCATCATGGAGGTAACACCTAATAGTGTATTTAGAAACTTAGTATGTTAGCCTCATCTAGTAACTCAGAAGTAGGTTTATGGTATGTTCTATGGGTAACACGTTAGTTCATGCTGAAATATTATAATTATTGAGTAAAGGTGTTATAAGTATTTAAATCAGTATGTAGGCTTGGGTGCGCATAAGTAGCAATGTTCAGCACGATAATTAAGGAATTAATTGACGTGCTATTATCAATGAGGATTGAAAGACCTAAGTATAGATTATCCTTAGAGGATTACGATTCAAGTAAATTAATTAAGGAAGTAAGTGTTCATGTACTTGATAGGCCAAATAAGTTATTAAGATTTGGAGCAATCGATGCTGCCTCTATCAATATGCATATAGGATTTAGTGAATTAGTCATTGCTGCAGTTAGCTATGTAGGTCATAGGGTATTCATGGCGTTACCAAGCTATAAAGGCACTAGTATAAATCCAAATGCACCACCAATAATAGGCTCATATATATCGTTAGATAATGTTAGATGGGTAACTAATAGATACATCAAGATAGGTATTAAATACCTAGATGACCCTGAATTACCTGAAGGTGCTCTTGCACATGATATAAGAATATCCTTAGAATCTTATATGATTAAAGAGTTAACCAACTTTGATGATGCTGATGTAGTAATTATTGATGGACCTATAGAATATCCGTTGAAGCATCCACTAGAAGAGAGTAGATGGAATAAGGAGATAAGGTTGCTTAATGAGGAACGTATTAACAATATGAAGGAACTCATAAATAAAGGCGTAATACCTGTATCCATAGTCAAGAGAGTATCAGGATCGAGATATTTAGTAAGAAACTCTAGAGAAGTCATTAATGACGCATTAATAATATCCAATATTATTGGTAATGCAAGCAAGCCGTCCTACATAGGACCTATAATTGTTAAAGGTAAATATTTGAACATAATTAAGTATCTATACTATGTTGTAGTGCCTATAAAAACTCACATTCCTTCTTACAATCTATTCAGAGTTGAGTTACTTAGGGAGGCTATCGAATCCATGAATGCGGAACTTCTTAATGATGTTCTCTCATACCTAGCTTATAACTCGACGGGTTATGGTCTACCATTACCTTATAAGTTGATGCAAGCTGATAGAATGAGTAAAAAGATAGTATCTATGATTTCCTCATTAACTGAGGGGATTTTAAGACTTAAAGGCGTAACGTTAATTCAGGGAGGTATATTGTATGAGTAATGACTCTATAAGCATAGTTAGTAAGAACGTAGAGTTAGCTTATGAAAAGGCTAGATCATTAGGTGAAATTATAGGTATAGTGTCTAGGAAGTCACCTTCAAGAATAGTCAAGGAGGAGAATAAAGTATATGTTGAGGTAAGGCCTGACACATACTATAAACTAGGTTTAGAGTTAAGTGTTGGAAGTTACTTATTAACCGTAGATATAAGGACTCTTAAAGTTGTTGGTTTAAGAGTTCAATCCATTAATAGGTTTGATGCAGCGTCAGACTTACAATTGTCATCGTTTATATCCCTGGAACCTGAACCTGAGGGTTTATTAACCAATGTTATTATTGAGGTATCGCCGCTACTAACTGAGGATGGTGAACCATTTGGTACGGCTATTGAGCCTCAGTCACCTGTTGTACTACCTTCAAGACCTGATGTATTATCGAAGCTTATAGGTATACCCGAGGAGGGAGTATTAATAGGCTTTTTACATAGCGGTGTAAGCCCTATAGCTGAGGGGTTAGTACCCCTAAGGATACCTAGGAGGGAGTTCTTTAAGCATATGTTGATTATAGGAACTACAGGGTCAGGTAAGACTACGTTTGTTAAGAATTTAATGTATTCTATAATGAATTCATGGAGTGAAGCATCATTAATTGTAGTTGATGCTGCGGGTGACTATACTCAAATAATTATACCACCGCCGGAGGAGCCACGAGAATCAACGGTATTTAGGAAGTATTTAAGTAGGAGTGAGTATTTAGACTGGATCTCAGTATTAGTACCTTTAAGGAAGGGTGATAGTGATTTAAAATCGTTTGCATTAAGCTATGTTAAAGATAGACTTGAAAGAATATGTAGGGAGTTTCATGGAAGTGATTTAGAGGTCGTTATTGAAGGTACCCGTGATTTCGAATTCACTTACTCGATAATTACTAAAGTGATTGTTAATAATCATAGTGCTTACGTAGAGGTCATACCTATATCATTGAGTTATACCCAGATAAGGGATCATTTAGAAATATTTCCGTTATTTTCTCGTCAAGCTAAAGTATTCTTAAGAAATGTAATTAACTATCTTGAATCATATGCTAGCGGTATAACTAATTTCACTTACCTCTATAGAGTGTTTCAGGAAAGAAATACTGACCTAATAAGAGTTTTAAAGATCCATAGAGGAACCTTAGAAAATATAGAAAGAGCTCTCAACTTCATAGCTAGTTCTGAGGAGGTTGATGTAAGTATTGGTAGAAGAATATTTGGGATGCCATCTATAGATACTTTAATGAAGAAGTATAGAGGACCTATAATTTTAGACTTAGACTATGCATTGATTAGGGGTGCTCATTACTTAATAGCAAACTTAATAGCGTACGAATTCCTTAGGTCTCTTTATGCCTGGAAGAGGAGTTTGGGATATGGTAAGCCCGCCATAGTAATTCTTGATGAAGCTCATAGATTCTTCCCATCTGAGGGTACGTCAACGGAGGAAGTAGAATTACTTGCTGACTTCATATCTAGAATAGCTAGACTAGGTAGATCAAAGGGCTTAGGGCTTATATTCTCAACACACTCACCTAAGGATGTGCATAAAATAGTTATCCAATTAACGAATACTAAAGTGATTTTCAGGAGTGAAAGAGAATATTTAGAGTTCCTGGACATACCGAGGGAATTCATACCAATACTTGAGTTAGCTCAAGATAGAGTTGGCCTATTAAGAACGCCTGCTATAAGATCAGGTTATGCTATATTTAAGACATCAGAGCCTCTGCTAGGTCATTACGATGTAGGCAGATTAATTAAATGACCTACTAAAATAAAATTTAAGATAATTTACCTAAGATGAATTACATCACCTGCTTCAACATGTTCTATCTTACTATTGATCTTAACTAATAATCTACCATACTTATCGACACCTATGGCTTTACCCTCAAAACTTCTACCATCCACAAGATAAACTCTTACATGCTTACCTATGGTTGAGGAATTCCTTAACCATTCTTCAATTATGTAATCGACGTCTCCTCTCAGCAATTTTGAATAAAGTAGATCAATATTTTTGAGTATTGAACGTAGCAGAGTTACTCGCGGTACATTACTTCCAATAATGTCATGTAGACTTACTGCAGCGTGTGCTAAATCCTTAGGTATGTCATTATTAACGTTAACTCCTACTCCTACTAACACGTATAATATTCTATCAGCCTCAGCTTTTGCCTCAATAAGTATGCCTGAAACCTTTTTGTTATCTATTAACACATCATTAGGCCACTTAAGTTTTGCATTAATATCTAAGATATCTTTAATTGCTTTAAGAACTGAGAGACCAGCAATGAAACTTAATAAGTGAAGCGGCCTAATAAATGGCGGTCTCAATATTAGAGTGAACCATAAACCACCCTTAGGCGCGTGCCAATATCTACCAAGTCTACCTCTTCCCTTACTCATGGATTCACATATAACCAAAGTACCTTCATGAGCACCATGATACGCTAATTGTTCAGCTACGTCTTGAGATGAAGTACAGGTCTGCATATATAGGACAACATACTTCATGTTAGTATCTAAATCTTTTAAATACTCATTAGCTTTACTTAGGTCATTCTCGTCCACCAATCTATACCCTAATTTAGGATGTGATTCTATTATGAAGCCCTTATCCCTTAATAGTTTAATGATTTTATTAACCATGGATCTAGATACGGATAATTTCCTAGCTATCTCCGTTCCTGAAACGTACTTATTGCGCTGAGATTTCAAAATTAAAAGAATTTTCTCCTCAAGCAGTGAGCTACACCCTATGAATATGTTGTCATGAGTATTTTAGATCTTGTTACTTTCGTGCTATGGACTGTTTCAAGTTATAAAGTAGTTGTTAGTATTGAATATATGGTGTACAGTCTATGGACAGTAAGGATACCGCACTACATGGCTTACTCATGATTTTCTGTACACTCATAACTGCGGTGGGTGCTCAAATATCGTTTAAAGTAGGACCGGTACCGTATACATTCCAAAATTATGGCCTTATACTTGCAGGTCTTATGTTAAGACCTAAGTGTGCATTAATGTCTCAATTACTTTACATCTTACTGATAGAGTTGGGACTACCCATAGCTGCTGGATTTAGGGGAGGACCTTATATCTTAGTGGGACATACATCTGGATACATATGGATGTTTCCGGTAACTTCATGTATTATGTCAATTATTTCACATACATATCTAAGAACAAGAGGTAAGGATTTAGATTCCATAGGTAGATTCGATATCATGGTCTTATTACTGGTTTCGTTCATCTCAGCTTTACCTTTATACATAGTTGGAGGTCTGGTATTCATTATCTACTCAACACCTGTAGCATTAAGTGATGATTTTGTTCACACATTGCGTATTCTCTTAGAGCATTCCTTAATATTAAACATTCCATTCATACCTCAAGATTTACTTATGGATCACTTAATAGCAATCATTACCGCGAAGCATATATGTAGGTTATTGAGAGTTAGGGGTATGATTGTATGATTATTGCCAAGAATTTAAGTATAAAATTCAATGACATGAGTATCGTAAGAAACTTAGACTTAAAAGTTAATGAGGGCGAGATTGCCTTAATCACCGGACCTACAGGATCAGGTAAGTCATTATTACTTAAGACGCTATCAGGTATTACGTACCTTATATACCCAGCAGTAAAGGTGACTGGATATGTAAGAGTGTTTGGTTTAAGTCCTCAAGAAGCATTCATTAAAGGTTTGACTTATTATATACCTCAAGATGTTAGCTTAGGTTTAATGAACGATTCCTTAATTAATGAGCTTAGGTTTTACAACATTAAGTATATACCTCGTGAGCTCATTGACAAACTTAAACTTAGTAATGCTGTGCATAAACCATTTAATAATTTATCAGTTGGTGAGCGGTATCTAACTTTAATATTGCTTGCGCTACTAACTAGGACTAAGGCGTTATTTATCGATGAGCCATCAACACGCCTGGACGAGGATAGCTTAAGGAGAGTACTTAGCATACTTCAGAGATTAGCGTCAACTAATGGTACGGCAATATTAATAGCAGATCATAGACCATCACTTATTAAAGAATTTACAGATAAAACATATGTTATTAGTGATATTAAAAGAGAATGTGACATACCTAGCACATGCTTTAAATACTTCACAAAAAGTTTATCTAAGAGGAGTCTCTTAATAATCAATGACTTATGGTTTAAATATCGTAGTTCAAGTAAATGGTTGTTCAGAGGGTTTAATGAAATTCTAAATAGAGGCTCCATAGGCGTTGTCTTAGGTCATGTAGGTTCGGGAAAAACTACATTAGCACGTATTGTTGTTGGATACCTGAAGCCTATTAAGGGTAGTGTGAGGAGAGTTAAGAAGGTATTTTATGTCCCTCAAGAGCCTATCTATTGGTTTATACATGACACCGTAAAGAATGAAATCAGATCTATCTCTGCCATCGAT
Organism: uncultured Desulfurococcaceae archaeon; assembly: GCA_964486465.1. Taxonomy (GTDB): domain Archaea; phylum Thermoproteota; class Thermoprotei_A; order Sulfolobales; family NBVN01; genus CAZAMI01. Next base: position 15,595 of record CAZAMI010000008.1, read on the forward strand.
TACAAGTACTTATTGAGATGTATAGGTCTAGGAAGTAAATCTAGTACGAGCCCTTACGCGCTTAGCGTTGGTGAAGCTAGAGCTCTTTCCATCTATATGGCGTACTTTAGTGATAGAGACTTAATAATAATCGATGAACCTACATTAGGTCTTGATAGTGAATTAAGGGAGTGTGTGACTCACTTAATTAATCTAAGTTGTAATGAAGGTAAAGGTACCCTAATTTTAACACATGACAGAGATTTTGCTTTCAAAGTTAAGGGTAAAGTTAAAATTATAGGTGAGCAGGCTTGGTAAAATCCTTAAATTTGAGAATGATCATTAGATTATCTCTACTAGTGATTTCATCAATTATCATAATTACTCATAATTCTTTAATTACCCAATTAATCATACTTTCCCTACTTATCATTGTAACTCAAGTATTATTAAGAAAAATGATAAATATTTACTTGCATCTGCTTTACATTGTATTCTTTATAGTATTTTATATTGTATCCTCAATCATTATTCAATGGATATTTCAAGGCTATTTACGCTTAACATTTACGATCCTAACGTTGCTGAAGATGATTAATTTAAGCTTAGCAGCTTTATCGGTACTTGCTACACTAAGATTAAACGTTGATATGTTAAAATCGTCTTTCGGAAAGATGCTTTTCTATGTATTCATTACTTATAGGTTATTAATCAATGCTTACTCTTTAATGACTGATTCATATCATGTTGTAAAGATTAATTACGGATTTAGAAGTGTTAAAGGATTATTTGCTCTCCCCTATTACTATATTAGAATAGTTTCTGTGAACATCATGGTTAAATCTATAGAGCATTATGAAGCATTAATACTTAGGATTTTAAGTAGGTATCGTTAATACCTCCCACTCATAATATTTCTTAGCTAAGGGGTAAGCATGGATTGCGGAATAATAGCTATAGCTGCTAAGCCTAAAACATTCAAAGTTAAGCTAGGTACAGTAATCAAGGAATCATTAAAGCGCTTAGAGTATAGAGGCTACGACTCCGTAGGATTCGCCGTCATAACTATTGGTAGGGAATTAATAGTTAGAAAGTCTAAAGGCATGATTGATGCAGTAAGCAGGAAAATAGGGTTTGATTTCTTTGACGGTATCGTCGGTATAGGTCATACGAGATGGGCGACTCATGGAGCGCCAAGTGATGTTAATGCCCATCCACATACGGATTGTGAGGGAAGAATTGCGGTAGCACATAACGGAATAATAGAGAATTATTTGGAGATTAAGGAAGCATTAATCCAGAGAGGACATAAATTTACCTCAGATACTGATACTGAAGTAGTTCCTCACTTAATTGAAGAATTTAAGAAGTTAGGCTTGAGCAGTTATGATGCGTTTAAGAAGGCTATATCAATGCTGAGAGGCGCGTATGCTATAGTTGCTATAGATATTGATGAACCTGATAAGGTATTCTTCGCTAAGATGACATCACCGCTAGTTATAGGTTTTGCAGATAAGGCTAACTTTATTGCAAGTGACATACCTGCGTTCCTAAATTACACAAGAAGGATATTAGTAGTTAAGGATGGAGAGTTAGGCTACATAACTCATCAGGAGATACGCTTAGAGTTATTGAAGGAGTATCGGAGCATTGGTGATTGGTCGCTTAAAGTTCCTCAAACTAAAATCATAGATTATAGTAAACGCGTAAGATTCATTGACTGGACTCCAGAAATGGCTATAAAAGCGGGCTATCCTCATTTTATGCTGAAGGAGATACATGAGCAACCTCAAGCATTAAGTCAGACACTTGCAGGTATTCATGATGACGTAGTTAAGGTCTTACCTATAGTGACTAAGGCTGAGAAGGTTATCATTATGGGTGCTGGTACGTCTTATCATGCGTCCTTACTTGGTTCCTTACTGCTTAATAATGTTGGTGGTTTATGGTCTCACGCAATAATATCATCTGAAGCTCTATGGTATATGAAGAGCATTACTGATAGAGATGTCGTGATAGCTGTGAGTCAGTCAGGAGAAACCATAGATACATTGCTAGCTGTAAGAGAAGCTAAGAAGAGAGGTGCATTGGTCATTGCCTTATCTAATGTAGTTGATTCTGCCATACCTAGGGAATCGGACCTAACCATATATACTAAAGCAGGTCCTGAGATAGGTGTTGCAGCAACAAAGACATTCACAACTCAAGTAGCAACGTTATCTTACTTAGCAATAAAGGTAGGTCAAGCTAGAGGTTTACTTAAGGAGAGTGAAGCTAATGAGATGCTTCACTGGTTAAAGAATACACCAGAGCTTGTTTCAAGAGTTATATCAATTCATGAAGCTAGGATAAGGTCATTAGCCCGTAGACTCATGAATAAGCACTCAGCATTTTACTTAGGTAGAGGTATAGGCCTCCCAGTCTCAATGGAGGGTGCGTTAAAGCTTAAGGAGGTCGCTTATATTCATGCTGAAGCATACCCGGCAGGAGAATCAAAGCATGGACCAATAGCCTTAGTAGAGGAGGAGTTCCCCGTTATATTCACAATTTTAGGTAGAATCGATGCTGATTTACTAAAAAGTAACATTGAGGAAATGAATGCTAGATATGCATGGACTATAGGGGTTGTACCTAAAAATATTGAAGAATTAATTAAATTACTTAAGGAACCCATAAGAATGCCTGTTATGAATGAATATATAGCGCCTATAGTCTACATAGTCCCATACCAGCTACTAGCCTACTATACAGCCGTTACGAGAGGTTATGACCCTGATAAACCTAGGAATTTAGCCAAAACAGTTACTGTAGTATAGGTGATTTAAATGGAGGCAGTAGTACTTGCTGGTGGTGCAGGTAAGGGCTTAAAAGTCATTACTGGAGGTAAACCAAAAACTCTAATACCTATAGCAGGTAAGTGTGTAATAGAATATGTGATGAATGTATTACTTAGGAATAATATAAGTAATGTTATATTAGTTACTGATAGACCATCAGATTTCGAGGATATTACCATAAAGTATGGGAGAAGAATAAAGTTTGATATTAGGAGACAAAAAGGTGTGGAAGTCATTGGTGCTATATTAACTGCTGAGGATGAATTAAGTAGAGGTGCTATACTGTTTTACGGTGACACTATAATTGATGCTGACGCATTGAGGATGCTCATAAATACTTATCTCGAATTTAATGAACCAGTTATTCTCGTAGTTCCCGAAGAAGATGTAAGACTTTATGGTGCAGTTAGAGTATCAGATGAGGGAATGGTTAGAGGTATTATCGAGAAGCCTAAGGAGGTTCTAGAGGGTTATTACGCTTATGGAGGTATAGCTGTACTAAATAAGGAATTAATTGAGTTGATAAGATCGTTTAACTCATTAGATGAGGCAATCAATGACTATGTTAATAGAGGTGGTAAAGTTAGAGCAGCTATTTGGGGAGGGTTATGGATTGATATAGGTTATCCCTGGAATTTACTTGAAGCTATATATCATGTACTTAACGAGTTGAGGGAAAGTAGGATTTCCTCAAGGGCTAAAATATCAAGTAAGGCTGTAATAGAGGGTCCAGTGATTATTGAGGATGGGGCATTCATAGACCACAATGCGATTATAAGAGGGCCTGCATACATAGGTAAGGATGTTATGATAGGAGCTAATGCATTCATAAGGCCTTATACGTCGATAGAGCTAGAGTCAAGTGTAGGTTCTTATGTAGAGCTTGTGTGGTCGTCCATACAGCCTTATGCAACTATTGGGAGAGCTTCATTTCTTGGTTATAGTGTTGTTGGTCCTAAGGCTGTTATTGAACCTTTCGTATACACTAAATTACTTATTGAACCTGAAAAGACTGGTATAAAAGCAATTAGGGAGTATAAGAGGCGGAGAGAGTACTTCAAGATAGGGTCATTCATAGGCTATAAAGCTCGAGTTAAATCTTACTTAACATTAGAGCCTGGAACATTAATTTCGTAACGCTTAATAATGTTAAGCAATCTAATTATGAACTTTATAATATCCTCATCGATAATATAATTCATTCTCTTTATCAATTCAAAAGCTCCCTTTAAGTCACTTACGTTATATTCTCTAAATAATTCGCATATCTCCCATGGAAATAGAACCCATTTTGTGGTTTTAACAACGTAGTAATCAGGATTTATTATCGATCTAGGTTTAACGAAGAGAGCAGCTGATTTGACATTCTTAGCACCCCTTAATCTTACTTGCTGAGACACTATCTCCAATGTTCTACCCGAGTCAACTACATCGTCAACAATCAATACGTTTTTATCCCTTACATCGAGTATTAAGGGCTGAGTTATTACAGGTCTTTCAGCTCTTTCACCTATACTCTTATAGAACTTAACCTCAACAACACCTAGTTCCTCAACATTTAAGATATCAGCAACTATCCTAGCTATTATGTAGCCACCTCTAAGTATGCCCACGAGTACGTCAGGTAAGTACCCTGACTCAATTACCTTCTTAGTTAACATTAACGATAACCTATGAACATCATTCCACGTCACAGGTAAGAACTCCAATGGATCACCTTCACATACTAAGTTATACTAACAATTAAAAGATTAAGGATTTAGAATCATGTATAAATTTCAGTCATTTAAACATTCTTTTTACCTCATTAAAGTAGTGAATTCGGGGTAGAAAATGAAGACACTACGTGAAGTGATAGGTAAGGGCATCAAGTCTATCGCTATAGTTGGTGCTAGCCCCATAGAAGGTAAGGTTGGCAACATTATACTTAAGAACTTAATTAGCTATGGGTTCAAAGGCAGAATATACCCTGTAAATCCTAAGTATAACGAAATCATGGGTCTTAGGACATATCCTAATATTGGTAGCTTACCTGAAGTACCTGATATAGTTGTTATTGCTGTACCACCTAAGATAGCTGTTAATGTGTTAAGTGAAGCAAGCGAGTATGGCGTTAAATTAGCTGTAATAATTACCGCCGGGTTCCGTGAAGTAGGTAATGTAGAACTTGATAAAAAACTTCATGACGTGATAAGGAAGTCAGAAATGAGGGTTCTAGGACCCAACTCCGCTGGTATCGCTCTTTCAAAATTCGGCATTCATGCTAGTATAGAGGTCTTACCCACTAAAGGACCTGTAGGCCTAGTTATGCAGAGTGGAGCATTAGGTGGTGTCGTAATTTCACGCCTCAGAAAACTATCGTCAGGGATATCGTTCTTCTTTAGTCTAGGAAATATGAGTGATATTGAATTCTCAGATGTTCTTGATTACGCACTTCAAGATGAGGATACAGAATCATTAATTGCTTATGTTGAGTGGCTGAAGAATGGTAGGGAGTTTATGGATTTAGCTAAGAAGTTTGTGAGAATCAAGCCTCTATGCTTAATTAAGGGTGGTTGGGGGGCCCAGAGTAGTGAAGCAGTTAGATCCCATACTGGTGGGTTAGCAACAAATTATGAAGTATTTAAAGCAGTATGTAAACAAGTGGGCGCATATTTAGCTGAGGATCTAGATGAGCTTGTTGAAGTTTGTGAAGTTATTAGGAGAGTTAAGAGTATTAAAGGTAATAGAGCATTAATTATAACTAATTCAGGTGGATTAGGTGTAATTACTGCCTCCCACTTAGAGAGTATGGGCATAGATTTAAGACCCATACCTGAAGAACTTAGGAGTAAAGTAGCTAAGGAGGCAGGCAAGGAGTTTAGTGGTAGGAATCCTATAGATTTCGGCGGTGATGCAACTATAGATAATGTGGTTGCAGTTAGTAGGATATCTGAATTAAGTAAATATTACGACATATTAGTTCTAGTTTATGTACCTACAGCAGCTGAGAGTGCTAAAAGGATAAGTAAAGGAATAAGGGATGGTATTGAGAAAGAAAAGATACCCATCATCACATACTTCGATGGTGAGGGTAAGGATGAAGTTATGCTTCATGCCTCAAGACACATACCTGTAGTCTCATCAGCACGTAATCTCACTAGAGCTATTAAGGAACTAATGAGTAGAGGCATCAAGACTCAATAGTGAAGTTATAAATAGGTCTTACTACTTAAACCTAACTGTAAGGGGTGTTTTAATGTCGCATGAATTATTTGAGGCTTACGAACCTATAAACCCCTTGAAAGCACCTGCTGGACGTAGACTTGCACTAATGGGTAATGAAGCAATAGCTAGAGGAGCTATAGAGGCTGGTGTATATGTTGTGACAGGATATCCTGGAACACCATCATCTGAGGTACTAATGACTATTCAGGAGTTTGGTAAGGGTCTAGACATATATGCTGAATGGGCTGTTAATGAGAGAGTGGCCTTTGAGATAGGTTATGGTGCAGCAGTAGGTGGGGCTAGAGCGTTAGTTACTATGAAAGCTCCAGGAGCTAATGTAGCTGCAGATCCCATTCTTTCGGCAGCTTATGGTGGTGTTGATGGTGGTTTGGTGATATTAGTGGCTGATGATCCAGGCCCGCATACAACCCAAACAGAGCAGGATAATAGATGGTTCGCATTACTTTCAAAACTACCTATGATAACGCCGTCAAATCCTCAAGAAGCTAAAGATTTCACCGTATATGGATTAGAGCTTAGTGAGGAACTAAAACTTCCAGTAATCCTAAGAACAACAACGAGAGTTAATCACACAGTTGGTGATGTTGTACTAGGTCCGATAAGGGAGCCCAAGAAATTTAAAAAGTTCGTGAGGGATCCAGTAAGGTTCGTTAGAGCTGGGATGAGATGGAATTTGGAGAGGCATAAATGGCTTAATAATCAATTAAGAAGAGCTGAAGAAGTAGCTTCTAAATACA
>CAZAMI010000009.1:0-21583 GCA_964486465.1 uncultured Desulfurococcaceae archaeon
TCTATCAAGTAGCCATTCATAATCTAACTCTCTCTCTGACTTATCCATTCATTACCCCAGAAAGATTCATATCCAAAGTTTTTAAGCTAATTTAAGCCCTCAGAATGTTGAGGAGGAGGCATGAAAGTATACTTTGAAACTTACGGATGTACGTTGAATAAGGCTGATACCGCATTAATGAAGTCTATACTAGTTAGTGCTGGCCATGAAATAGTTGACAACCTAAATGAAGCTGAAGTCATAATAGTTAACACATGTACTGTTAGGAAGGATACTGAAGATAGGGTATTCAGAAGAATTAAGAAATTACAAACTATAGCGATTAAGGAAGGTAAGAAACTCATAATAGCTGGATGTATGGTATCAGCACAACCCTATACATTAAGGAAAATTGCACCTAACGCCTCATTGATAAGCCCTCAAAATATATTGAAAATAAATGAAGTTGTAGAGGCTAATAACCAAGTATACTTAATACTTGGTGAACGTGATACCAGTTATCTAGGGACTTACATCGAGGAGGTTACGGCTGCAATACCCATTGCTGAGGGCTGTCTTGGTGATTGTTCATTTTGCATCGTTAAGATAGCTAGAAGGAGACTTCGTTCATATAAACCAGAACTAATACTAAGAGTCGTTAAGGAAGCTGTAAGTAGGGGTGTCATAGAAATTGACTTAACAGCTCAAGACACAGCTTCCTACGGTATTGATTTAGGAGGTCCTAGGCTTCATGAATTAATTAATATGATAGTTGAATCCATACCTGAGAAATTCTATATTAGAATAGGCATGGCTAATCCTGATACGTTAACAGATATACTTGACGGTATTATTGATGTATTAAAGCATCCGAAGGTTTATAAGTACATGCATGTACCGCTTCAATCAGGTGATGATAGAATACTTAAATTAATGAATAGAAGGTACACATATGATGAGTACAAAGATATAATTAAGGAGTTAAGAAGGAAGATTCCCGAGATAAGTATAGCTACAGATATAATTGTAGGTCATCCAGGTGAGGATGAAGAGGCGTTTCAGAGTAGCGTTAAGGCCGTAAGAGAATTAATGTTTGATAAGGTGCACCTAGCTCAATATACTATAAGACCAAGGACTGAGGCTGCTGCTATGCCTCAAATACCTGACCCTGTGAAAAAGGAGAGATCAAAAATCTTAACTAAGGTTATTGAGGAAGTGGGTTTAAAGATAAATAGGGATTACGTTGGTAGTTACGCATTAACTGTAGTAACTCAAAGATCATTTAGAGGAGGTATTGCAGGACGGACGGTGAATTATAAACCTGTAGTGATATATGAGAACAGTAGTAGGGAAGTACGCTTAGGTGGTGAAGTGAGTGTTAAGGTGGCTCAAGCAACCTTCTATGATTTGAGGGGCTATTTAATCGAGTAAGCAATCAAAGCAAGTACCCATGATGTCTTATCAGCTAATAAGTAATGTTTACAGCTACTACTTCTTGCTCCTTTCCTCCTCTAACCTCTTTCTAAATAGTTCCCTCCAATCATTATCACTTAAGTCTCTATACTCACTACTTAAAACATGCCTCTTATCAGGGTTTTTCATAAAGTAGTATACAGCGTAACTACATATGGGTACTATGCTTAATCCCTTCTTCTCAGCATCCTGTATTGCTCTCTCAACTAACATTTTAGCATATCCTTTACCCTTATGCTGCTCAGGTGTATACGTCTCAATTATGTACATCTTATTATTCTCCTCCTTAACCGCTAGGTAAGCCTTACTACCGTCACTAAATCTGATGAGATATACAGAACCCCTCCTCTCAATAGTTACATTACTCATGTACATACCCTCAAATCAGGTGTTGAGCTGTCTAATAAACTTAATCAATTACTGAAGAATTCTTTATTTTAATGCTGTAACCTCCATGAAAGCTACTACCTTCCCATACTTCAACTAATACTTCATAAACATTATTGATATTTATATTTCTCGCTCTTAATGAATGTATTAACTTAAGACATATGTGTCTAGCTATATTCTCAGCTGTAGGTTCACCATCGATAACATATTCATTAATTACTACCTTAACTGGTGCCTCCAGCCTTACTTTACCTTGGTGGTCTTTTGGGATTAATAATGAATAGTTTAAGTCTTTAACTATGGTGTTAATTACATCCCTTAATGTTAGAAAGTCTATCACATAGTCTCTTCCCTCCCCTCTTAAACACACCTTTACCTTGAAGGTATGGCCGTGTAGTACTCTCTTACCCCTTACATGAGTATAATGTGCTGCTTCAAAAGATACTCCATCGATGCATGTTTCATACTCATACATTCTGAAATTCCTCACAAGAATCCTCTGTTAGTGGTTTTAAAGCCCGCGATATGCAATCAATTACTTCTGGGTGGTCTATAACCCTAGCTAGGCTTTCATTCTCATGAGACATAATGCCGTCATATACTATTAATTGTTCTTCATGTTCGTTCTTCATGCAAACGACTATGTATATAGGGTAGAATATTAATGATATACCTAGCACTTCACCCTTTAAAGCTCTAATTAAGTCTATAATTTTATGAATAGACGTTCTAACAAATATGAAAGGAACCTTCCTAACTAAATCCTTAAGTACAACATCGTCAGGTTTAACTATTAATTTCTTATCTATGCCGCTTAACGGATCCTTAAATTCGTCAAGTACCTTATACCTTAATTCAACCACATCCCCATAAATATCTACAAATGATCTTAACGTTAACATATCTATAAGGCTCTTAATCTTACTTACATCAATACCTAGCTCAGCTGCTAACTCACTTACTTGAGCAGTACCCTTCTCCGACAGTATACTTAGTAATTCATAAGCCATTACGGGCATATCTAAGATAGTACCCTTAAGCTCATCTATAGATAACCCCTCACCTCTAGATATCATGACATAACCTTTAATACCATCAAATACCATGGATACCTCCTTAACAAATACATTACCCTTCTCGAACTCCTCAACTGTGAACCTAGCATTTATCTTTATTAATGGTATGTAGGCTAAGGTGAAATCAACTCTACTGCATTTCTTACGTCCGAAGATATGAGGTTTAAATTCCTTTCTAACCATGTCAACAAATGACTTACAACTAACTTCAGGTTTAATAATAAACTTAGGAATAAGCTTAGGAATTCTATGTGTTCTAAGCTTTAACGGGCCCATTAAGATCTTTAACGGTTCTTTCTTTATAGTATTTAAGTATTCACTAACATTCAGGATTTGTAATCCATATTTATTAATTAGTGGAATTACCTCTCTATCTACATCCTCTAATGTTAAAATTACGAACTTATCTATATTTGGTAGTACGAGTTTCTTAGCTATGTACCATTCTAAGTCATTTATTGAAACTTTCCTAGGCTGAAGTATGAAGGCTATCCTGAAGAATACACTCGGTATGATCTCTCCCTCAACTAGTAAGTCAATATTATGTTTAATGCCATTTACGTCAACTACCTCATAATTCCTCAAGACGTTAAATCCAGAGCTTCTAAGGACTTCAGATAATATTTCTATAATATCCGATAATTCTAAGCTCTCCCTTACTTTCTCCTCATCCTCGCTACTCGTTTCTTCCACCTGTTTAGAATTAATTAACTAGAAAGCTTAAATAATTAGTGATGTATTACCTATCTTCGGTATAAGATCTTTATGATTATCGGTACAAGTATTGATGAAGTCAGTGTTAGGAGAAGGAGTCCTAGGTAAGTACTTCTATGCATGACGTTTAACTCTAAAGCAGTAGCTGCTGCCACTAACATCACTTCAGCTCTTGGAACCATACCTATACCGACTATTAGTGAGTCTCTAGTACTCATACCCATACCCTTTGAGGCTACGAAACAGCCCAATACTTTAGATATGTAGCCAAAGGAAAGTACGAGCAGCATTACCCATAATTCCCTAAGTGATGTTGAGAGAAATATGTCCTTGATGTTAATCAATGCACCAGCATATACGAAGAATAAGGGCATGAATAAAGCCACTAAAGGATATATCTTAGTTGAGATTCTCCTACCTACGTATGGGTAACCAGATAGTCCTAAGCCTAACGCGTACGCTAACAGTATCGCACTTAATCTAATGTATAAAGCAGCATAGGCTAATATTAAGAGTATTATAAAGGATGTAACGAGCAAACCCTCCTCTATGCCTGTAGCATAGGTAAGCCTTAACAGATACTTTGATACCCTTTCGAAACTAAAAGCTACTGCAAACCAGAATGCGAAAGCTATTGAAGCTGTCGCAGTAACTGCTACCGGATCGAATGAGCCAGTCAATATACCAAACGCTGCACCGAGTAATGCTAATCCGATAACGTCATCAACTACTGCAGCACCAACAATAACTCTACCCTCAATAGATGATAGCTTACCTAAATCCTCTAGAGTCTTAAGTGTCAGACTAACCGATGTTGCTGCGTAAGCTACTCCTAAAGCTAAGCTCTCTCTTACATCAAAATTAGCTATTAATCCTACTAAGAAACCAGATAATATAGCACCAATAACACCTCCAATAGCGACAATCCCGGCTGCTTTCAACTCCCTTAAGAATACCCTTAAGTGCTCACCTAGACCTGCATGAAAGAGGAGTAGCAAAATACCTAATGTAGATAAAGCTCTACTTACTGGGTCAAACTCGAAGTTAAGACTAGCTAGTAGTAACCCTGCAAGTACGTAACCTAGGACCTTAGGTAAATGAATTCTTATTATGAATGCCTCAAATAACTTAGCCATTATCAGCAATACCGCAACGTTTAAAAGCCATACCTCAACAGGCACTTCAGTCAATGACTACACCCATCCTCGTATATTTCAAATAATAATGAACTCGACATACGTAAAAATCTTATCACGTAAAACATCATTAAAAATAGGAGGTGATTAAAAAGTCAATACATTATCATAGGCTTCTATAAAATACCTGTTATGTTATTTGAATTAGTTTATACTATGTCCGGTGCTCTCCACTCACCCCATACATTTCTTAAGGAATTACTTACTTCACCTAATGTTGCCTTAGATCTTATCGCTTCAATTATTGCTAGTACTAGGTTCTCCTCATCCTTTACTGCCACTTTCTCTACTTCCGATAATGCTCTCTTAACCTTGGCCTCGTCTCTACTACTACGTAACTTCTTTAACCTCTCGATGACTCTGTTTCTTACGTTGGGATCAACTTTCAATATTTTAATCTTAGGTATTTCCTCCTCTCTGAATATGTTGATGCCTATGATAGGTATCTCTCCCTTCTCAATCTTTAATTGGTACTCGTAAGCTGATCTAGCTATTTCCGCTTGTGGCCAGCCCATTTCTATAGCTCTTAACATTCCACCCATTCTTTCGATCCTATCGATAATCTTCCATACTTCCTCCTCCATTCTATCTGTTAACCATTCAATGTAGTAGGAGCCGCCAAGTGGATCTATCGTATCTATGACTCCCGCCTCATATAGTAACACTTGCTGAACCCTAATTGACAACTTAACGGATTCCTCTGTAGGTAGTGAAAGCGCTTCATCATACGAGTTTACATGAAGTGATTGGGTACCGCCTAGTACAGCAGCTAGTGCCTGGATTGTTGTTCTTATTAGGTTAACTAGTGGTTGTTGGGCAGTTAATGTAACGCCAGCTGTCTGTGTGTGAAATCTAAGCATCATAGACCTAGACTTTTTAGCGTTAAACCATTCCTTCATTACTTTAGCCCATACTCTCCTAGCAGCTCTAAACTTAGCTATCTGTTCAAAGAGATTAGTTCTTGCTGCAAAGAAGAAGCTAAGTCTTGGTGCGAAGTCGTCAACACTCTTAGGCCATCCCTGAATCTTGCCTCTCTCTAGTACCCACCTCACGTACTCTATTCCATCAGCTATTGTGAATGCTACTTCTTGAGCAGGGGTGGCTCCAGCCTCCTCGAAATGATACCCAGATATCGATATGCTATTCCATTTAGGCATCTCCTTAGCTGCCCAAATTATTAAATCGGTTGAATACCTCATTGAATGTTTTGGCGGGTAGATATAGTTATTCCTGGCTATGAACTCCTTCAATATATCATTCTGGGTGGTACCCCTTAATACTGCACGTTTAACGCCTCTACTCTCAGCAACTACTACATACATGGAGAGCACTTCAATAGCTGTTGCGTTTATTGTCATGGATGTTGATATCTTATCCATGGGTATACCATCAAATACTATCTCCATTTCCGTGATGGAGGGCATTGAAACACCTACCTTACCGACTTCATAGTAAGCTAACGGATGATCGGGATCAAGACCTAACTGTGTTGGCAGGTCGAATGCCATGGATAAGCCTGTCTGACCTATACTTAGTAAGTACTTATATCTCTTATTCGTATCTTCAGCCGATCCAAAGCCTGAATACTGCCTTATCGTCCACGGCTTACCTCTATACATAGTCGGGTATACGCCACGCGTGAATGGGTAATCACCGGGAAATCCTAGCTTTTCAATGTAATCCCAATCCTTTAAATCTAGGGGCGTGTAAAGCCTCTTTACATTAAATCCCTGCTCGCTCTTAAATACCGCTTTAAACTCCGGGAATTTCTTAAGTGTAGGTTCTAAGACATCTCTTTCCCATTCCCTATATTTCTCCTTTAGTTTCTCTAAATATTTAAGATTCCACAATATTACTCACCTTTCTTAATTCTTTCAACAAGTTCTAGAAGTACGCCATGAAGTGATTTAGGATGTATGAAGTTTATCTTTCTATTACCTCTAGCTACTTCCCTTGCTTCACCATAGATGAGCTTTAGCCCCGCTCTTCTAACATGATCTATCGCTTCAGTAATGTCTTTAACTCTTAAGGCTATGTGATGTATCCCCTCACCTCTCTTCTCTAGGAATTTAGCCAACGTACTATCGGGACTTAACGGCTCTAATAGCTCGATGAACGCGTTACCTACCTTAAACATTGCTATCCTTACACCCTCCTCAGGAACCTCCTCAATAACTTCAGGTTTTGAATCAAGCAATTTACTAAATGCTTCCACAGCTTTATTTAGATCTCTAACTGCTATTGCTATATGATCTATACCCTTAATCTTGCTCACGTGAGGTCACCCTCCTGAATAATTCTACTATGTCTTTTAATGGTGTTCCTGGAGGACATACCTCAACAATTCCCATTTCCTTGAGTTTCGGTATATCCTCAGGAGGTATTATACCACCAACAATAATTGGTACATTAATGCCTTCCTTCTTAGCTAATCTCATTAGATCATTAATTAATTCTAAATGAGAGCCTGACAATATACTCACACCTATAGCATCAACATCTTCTTCAATAGCTGTTCTAATGACTTCCTCAGGTGTTCTATGCACACCTAAGTACACGACTTCAAACCCCGAATCCTTTAATGCTTTAGCAACAACCTTAGCTCCTCTATCATGGCCATCTAAGCCTAACTTCGTTACTAATATTTTCGGTCTCTTACGTACAGGACGTGAAGAAGATATGTTAACCTCACTCAATTGTGCCCCTCTCTACATACTCTTTCATAACTATTTAAAATTCTAAGTTAGAGAGTGATGTAGGTAAGGTAGTGGATTATGAGTGTTAGTGAAGACTTCTTAAACAAGCTGGTTGCTAGGGCTTTAAAAGGTGATAGGAAAGCCATAGCTAAAATTATAACATTGATAGAGTGTAATCCTTATATAGCTATAGAGTATGAGGATATACTATTCGCTAAACGTCATGAATTCACAGTCATAGGTGTAAGTGGAGCGCCAGGCGTCGGTAAGAGTAGCATAATTAATTTGTTGATTAAGGAGCTTAGAAGTACGAATAGTAAGGTAGCCGTTATTGCTATCGACCCATCAAGCATTATAAGTGGTGGTTCATTACTTGGTGATAGAGTTAGGATTAGGTATTTAGACGAGGGTGCATTCTTTAGGAGTATTAGTACTATACCTGAGAGTGACGTACCGTGGAAGGCATGCCCTATAATTGAGTTTTTAGGCTCTATAGGTTATGACTACGTAATTGTTGAGCATCCAGGCGCTGGTCAGGTAGATATAAAAATTCATGATATTTCAGATATACTGATCATAGTCCTACAGCCATTAACTGGTGATGAAATACAGATGCTTAAAGCAGGATTACTCGAACTTGGCGATATTTACGTTATAAATAAATATGATTTACCACAAGCAGAACTATTCTACAATATCGTAACTTCAATCATACATAGTAATGAGGAATTAACTAAATCTCCTATAATCAAAGTAAGTACAATTAGTGGCTTAGGGATTAAGGAATTAGTTAATGCAATAGTTAATGTCAAGAGGGAATTAGTTAGAACAGGTGTTATTGAGAAGAGGAGATTAAGGAGAAGGTTAGCATGCATTAAGAATGCCATACTTAGTGATCTAAAAGCAAAACTAAATGAATCATTAACTGATATTGAGAGTAAATATGAAGGTATTAAATATCGCGAAATAAGGTTTTATGAACTATACAATAGAGTATTAAAATTAATACGTGATAGTGTTTGCAGGAATTAATGAAAGGACTCCCTCATAGAGTTACTTAAAGTTTATTTAGAGAAAGCGTATAATCCCTGCTACATTTCTTCTCATGGGTAACATTACCTGGAGGGGTGTAAGAGATACATAATGAGGTACTAATACTTGACATACTGCTGCTATTAGTTCTCGCAAAAATTCTAGGTGAGTTATTCAATCGTGCTTCTATGCCTCACGTCATTGGTGAACTATTAGCTGGCGTTATCTTAGGCCCTTCACTACTTGGGTTAATTAATCCCTTAACAGAGCTTGAGGTCCTAGCTACGATTGGCGTTATATTCTTTATGTTGTCAGCGGGATTTGAGATAGACCTTAAGAAGCTCATGAGAACGTTCAAGGAGGGCCTCATAGTTGCTTCTATGGGTGTACTACTACCTTTCACCCTAGGTATGATCCTAGGCCATAAATACTCCATGAACTTCACACAAAGTTTTGCTTTAGCTACGTGTTTATCCATTACAGCCATAGGTCTCAGTGTTAGGGTGTTTATGGACTTAGGTATGCTTACCTCTCGTGTTGGATTAACTGTTGTTAATGCTGCTGTTGATGATGACGTTATAGGCCTCATACTTATGTCTGTGGCTTTTACTTTAATATCTGAAGAGAAAGGCCTTCATGATGTCGTGATTACGTCTATAAGTTCATCTGCATTTCTCATAGCTGGCTTCATGTTAGGTGTAGTCATCGCTAGTAACGCTAAGCTTAGGGGGTTGATTAGATCGTTCTTCTTGAGAAGTGTTAAGAGCTTACCCTTGAGACTAACCTTAATTATTGCTATAGCTTTCCTCTTCGGATATCTAGCTAAGTTATCAGGTCTTCATGAAATTATAGGTGTATTCATTGCTGGAATAATACTAAACATGTTAGTAGGTGCTGAGGAGAGGGCTGAAAGGGAGATAATTGACTTCACATTTGCATTCTTCGCTCTCCTCTTCTTCGCATACATGGGTGTTAAGACGGACTTAAGGACTCTTCAAAACATCACATGGTTCACGATAGAACTCGTGGGAATAGCATTTATTGGTAAGTTCCTGGGCGGCTTAATAGGATCAGTAATTGCTAAATTAAGCCTACGTGAGGCTATCGTCGTAGGTATCGCTATGAATAGTAGAGCGGCTGTTGAACTAGTTATTGCTAATGCCTTCTACTCCTTAGGGATTTTCTCTAAGGAAGTACTTACAGCTTTAGTTATTATGGCTTCAATAACCTCACTAACTACACCAGTACTACTTAGAGTATCAATAGGTAGGGTGGGAGGCGATATCCATAAATCACTATAATAGTAAATTAGATAAATTATTTAAGGAGTATATCCTATCAAAATAGTGAGTTCTGGTAAGTGCCGCGGTAGCTTAGCCCGGTAGAGCGCCGCCCTGGTAAGGCGGAGGTCCCGGGTTCAAATCCCGGCCGCGGCTCCACTAAACCTCTTTTTCTTCATCCTTATGATTGTACGTAAGTTATATCACGTTATTTAACTCTCTTTTTAACTACGGTAACCCATTGCTTAGGTAATAGTAATGCTATGATTGGTATAAGTTCTAATCTACCTAACCACATAAGTAGGGCTAAGAGAATCTTACATGCATCGATTAACGTGAATAGGTCTAAGTAGCAGGGTCCTACGTTGCCCTGAGCCGACGCTACAGCTGAAAGTGATTGAAATGGATCGTAACCGAAAGCTGTTAATATTAATGTACCTACGATTATTCCCATGAAGTATGCTGAAATAAACATAAACAGTCTTAGAATGTCTTCATGCCTTAATACTTGAGATCCTAACTTTACGGGTTTTATCGTTTTAGCTGGTAGAAATAGTAGTTGTAGCTGGTTAACCATAACTTTAAGTGCAGCTGTAATCCTACCAACCTTAATAGCACCTCCTGTTGAACATAAGTGACCACCAATGAACATTAGGATAAGAAGTATAAACTTGGAGAGTGGGGGCCATGTATTAATGTCAGCTGTAGTGTACCCTGTTGTAGTCATTATGGATATTGACTGAAATATAGCTAATCTGAGAGCGTTTAATACATCTATATGTAGTCTAAAGGTGAGATCAAATACTATGAGTGATGTCGCAATAGCTATTATAGATAATGCTGCCTTAACCTCATAGTACTTAAAGAATCTCTTAGGTCCGTAGGTGAATAACATATAATGAGCTAAGAAGTTAGTACCACCAACGAATGCATAAAAGGCTAGTGACATCTCGACGGCAGGGTTATGAAATGCCGCAATACTAGCAGTCCTAGTTGAGAATCCACCAGTAGCTAAGGCTGTAAATGAATGTGTTACGGCATCGAACCAGTCAAGACCAAAGAACCTTAACGTTAGTATGCATGCGATTGTGTAGCCTAAGTAGATAATCCATATAGATCTTACTGTAGCCCATGTAGAAGGCTTAATTCTAACTTCTCTAGCTTCAGCTACATATAATCTCCATAAACTAATACTCTCTGTTGGCGTCATTACGAATACTAAGAATAACATTATTATTCCGGTACCACCTAGCCATTGCGTTAAAGCTCTCCAGAATAGTACAGATCTAGGTATTACCTCAATGACCTTAATTAAGGTCATACCAGTAGTTGTGAATCCGGACATACTCTCAAAGAATGCATCAACCCAACTCATGTTTATGGTTAATACATACGGTATAGCGCCAAGAAATGCAATAATAACCCAGCTAACACCTGAAATGAATAATGCTTCAGTAAGTGTTATTGATGGAGGTGCTGGTAGGAGTAGACCTAATGTAAAGGAAATAGCAAATGATATTAGACTTATGAGTAAGAAGGTTTGAGCCTCAGTAATTTCACCGTAAATAAAGCCAACTAATGCTGGTAGTAACATTGTTAAACTAACAATACTCACAATTCTAAATATCACGCTTAATAGAACCGTTACACCTCTCACATACATCGACTCATTGCTGTAGGTCATAGTAGATACCTTAGCGTGCTTCATCCATTACCTTATGCTACCTAGACTACATAATAAAAAGCATTCTTATAAGCTTAATAATATAGGATCTATTACACACAGTGTTAGTACTGCCACAGTAGATATTTAAGTATTCATAATTAATCGGAATAAAAATATAGTTAAGGAAAACACACAATACTAGTACTAAATAGGACTAACTATTGCTTATATCACGGATTTCATTCATTAAATCTTTACACAGAAGTGAAGATTATAGATACATACCAGAAGTACGTACTCTAAGTAAGAGTGGCTAAATAAACTTTTAAGCAAGAAAGCCTGAGGTAGACACTTCGAGAAAGGTGTACTATGTGCTTCATAGACTCAGGGGTAAGTTAATAGATGTTGGTAGGTTTGAAACCCTGAATCAAATATTATTCCTCATTGATTCCTTATACCTTAAATTTAAAGATAAAATAATTAGAGTTAATATTCTGCCAGTTTTAGGCAGTGAATTAGTGATAATTTATTTATTAAGTAATAATAAAATACTTATAGTGAACTATGAAGTAAGTAATAAAGCTTTTAAGGTAATGGAATTTAAGAAATTAATCCATACATTAAGTAATGGAGGATATTATGAAATATTTGACTTAACTCTTAATGATTACCTTAATGATATTAATGTGATACGCTCAAACATACTGACTCCAGAACTAAGCAATAGAGCGCATATAGTTATGTATGAGGTTTTTAGGAAGAACATCATTAACGCACTAACACCTAGCTACTCATGTGACGTTAAGAATGAGTCGAGAATGCAATGTGATTTAGAGATTGATAATGAAATGTCTAGGTACGTTAGCAAATTGGATAACATAGTAAACAACATCATTAGATCTAAGATATCTAAGGTGTACTACATTGACAATAATGCTGCAGGGCTATTAATTAACGACATTAGAAACTTCCTTAAGTCTGTAAGTAATGGTGCATTACATATAGTATCTGATGTGATTGATATGTGGTTGATAACTCATGAAGGAATTACTGGATTGGTTGTTAAGCTAGGTAATAAAGTAATTTACGGTACAGAGGCATGCTACTATCTACTAGATGAGGATCTATATAAGAGGATCTCACTTAGTGGTAAAAAGTTACGTGCAATAATATATGAATTTAAGTAATCCCTAAGATATTTAAGATCGTAATTTTGACATAATCATGTAAAGTATTGAAGTAGCTATTAATGACGTTATTGTTGCTGCGTAACCGTACCATATAGACACTATTAAACCAATTACTGCCCCAATCACCCATGATGTGAAGCCTGTCGCTGATGACTTCTCCTTACCAGGCATTAAGTAATGCATTATTAATGCTGTGGTTAAGGGAACGAAGACAACGCCTATATATATTAGGAAGAATTCAAAATTAAGTATCAATACCGGAACCACCGCTAGAGCCGTTGTGAGGGCACCGTAAAGTAATACTAAGGGTATGTACTTTAATCTAGGGAAGACATTAAGTGTTGACATAACAGCTGAATATATATTTAGTAGGTTAGTAGTTACAGCACTTACACTAACAAAGAATAGTAATGCTGTACTTAACCCAAGCTTTAGTAGTACTTGAGTAGGGTCACCTAGATAAGCTCCCGTAGCTATAGCTGCCAGTGCACCTATTGAGTAAAGTATGTAACTCGTTACACCATAGCCCCACCAAGTACCCATCATAGCTCCCCTCTCCGTTAATGCGAATCTAGCGTAGTCAGCAACTAATGGAGCCCACGATACGGCCGTAGCCAAAACCATGTCGAAACCCCATAGCAGTGAACCGCTTGATACACTCTTAGATAAAGGTATCCTCCCAGGCATGTTTAAACAGTAATTTATGAGTGCATGTGTCTCATAAATTAATACTATCAGTAATGATGTCACAGCTACTCTTTGATACCAAACCCATTTTTCAGGTCCTATAGCAGTGTATACGGTCTCTATTACACCTATGACTACGACCCAGAATACTACATCAGCTATGATACCCTTAAATCCTATGCTCTTTAACGCTGTAGCCATGGCTTCAGCACTAACGTATAGTAATATCGACGCCCAACCAACAAGTTGGAGAGCATTTAATATTGAGGCTACATACGAAGGCCTTCTACCAATGACCTTGCGAGTAAGAACCATGGTTGGTAAACCTTCCCTTGCACCAGCTATAGCTACTAATCCTAAGAGTAAACCTCCTATTGTAGCAGCAATAATTATTATAAGTATTGAGTTGATGAAACCAAGATCAGGAGCTATTAATCCGCCGGTAAAGATTGTAGCTAAGCATGTATTACCTCCAGCCCAAAGAAGGAATATATCCACCCCCCTATAGACCCTCCTATTCTTAGGTATAGGTCTAAGTACGTCATAACTCATCATCTCACCCTTGGCTATAGACTATATCAATGTGTGAATAGTTCTACTCTTAATCCACGCTCCCTAAGTATCTTAGCATACTTATACATGACCTCCTCATTAGCTCTGCTTACAGTATTTAATCTAGGCATCCTATAGGCTGTATACACGTGGACTTCATCAGGCTCTATGGCAGATAAAACTTCAGCCATTAGCTCAGCATCTCTAACACTCCAATTCCTTACATTAAGGTACTTAATGAGCATTATTTGAATTACTAAAGTACCTGAAAACCTCTTTCTAAAGTTCTTGAGGTTATGTATAATGCCATTTATACTGAGAGACTTATGCGGTCTATTAATCACCTTAAATTTCCATTGAACTACTGTATCCAGTTTAGCCTCAACATACTCCAACTTCAGTAAGGCTTTAACTACTTTCTCCATACCTAGCGTTGATGAATTAGTGAAGATACCTACACTTATGTTAGGGTCAACACTTTTAACGTAATTCATAACTACATCGACATACTCGTTAAACCTATAATGTAGTGTTGGTTCACCACTACCTGAGAAGTCTACAGCTCGTAACTCATTGACATTCTTCATAGCCTTCTCTAGAGCTTTACGTAACACTTCAGGAGGTAAGTCATAATTACCACTAGTAAATGACATTGTCTTAATGTATGTTTTACCTCTAAAGCAGTAGACACAGTTGAAACTACATACTTTCCTACCTGGGAATAGATTTATGCCTACTGATATACCACGTCTACGTGACTTAAAGGGCCCATAAGCTATAGATTTACCCCTGAATGGGCATTTAAGGCACTCACCCGATATTGGGCACCTAACAAAGAGTAAGTACTCTTGTTTATTCATCATAATCACACCTTGTACTCCTCCCATAATCTAACTAATTCATCAGTAACGTGAATGCTGTCGATGTGTTCAATCCTTCCATCCTTTCTGTTTAGTATGACTAAGTCACCATTAAAGTCGCGAACCCTACCTATGATTGTTGACTTAACGCCTATAGATCTTAGTAGTCTCTCAGCCTCTGAAGCTTTCTCCTCAGGTACTGTTGCAACTAATACTCCAGAACTAATGAGTTTCAACGCATCAATATTTAGCACTTCACACATGACCTTTGTCTCAAGTGCTATTGGAACTTTCTCCTCCCAAATCTCTATGGTTTTCCTTGAAGCATAAGCAGTCTCAGTCAAGCCTCCAATTAAACCTCCCTCTGTTGGGTCATGCATTGATGTAGCTAGGCCTGCGTCAGCCAATGCTAATGCCTCCTTAGCTACGCTAATACTCTTTATAAACTCCCTACCCCTCTCTACAATGCTTTGAGATACGCCCTTCCTTATCAAAACGTCCTTAAAGTCTGAGGAAATTATAGCCGTACCTTCGATAGCGACTGTTTTGGTCATTAATACGACGTCACCAGTTTTTGCACCGCCTGTTCTCACAAATTTATCCTTACTTGTAATACCTAGGGCTGTCATAGATATTAGAGGTCTATTAAGTCCTGGAGTGAATTCTGAGTGACCACCAATTACCATAGCGCCAATCTCCCTAGCTGCTAGGTCTATCTGTGATGTTATCTTATCAATTAGCGATTCATCAGCATTCTCAGGTAAGTATAATACTGAGAGAAGCCACCGAGGCCTAGCTCCAGTAACTACAACATCATTACATGCTATATGAACAGCTAGCCAACCCAAGAACTCAACAGCACCAGTTATGGGGTCTACATGAGCTACTAAGACCCTACCATCACCTAAATCAATAACCGCTGAGTCCTCACCGAAAGATGGCCCAACAATTACTGCAGTATCAATTACACCAATCCTCCTGAACACGTACCTCTCAAGTAAATCGGGAGGTAGCTTACCAACCATTACTCAAGCCCAACATTAGGAAATGAGTGGAACTTATAATTAGAGACCTCAATATATACATCAATATTGATGCCTAACCTTAACAGCTACAGTGCAAAGGCGTCATCCATGTAAGTAGGTTCAATAATGCCCTTGACGGGCTACATTCAGAGTGAACCCTAATAAAACTGTAACAGCTCATTTAATAGATAATGATAAGAGGGTTACTAAAATCCTTAAAGTATTGAAGATGTATTAGGGAGAGCAAACCTAGTTTAATAGAGTGATGGAGTTATAGTATTGAGGATTGTGAACAGTGAGTATGAGACCATGTGTACTAAGTATCTTAATTTTGATTCTCATAGTTATTAGTGCTTTAGGTATCACATTAAATGTTGAAGGTAAAATTAAGACGGTAACTGAAGGCTTTTAGTGGCGCAAAGGTATTTTTAACATACATTGGGTTCAAACCTAAGGATGCAACCAATTGGATAGTAGCTCAAGGATCTACAAAGACATTCTCCCTGCTAGTCAATACCACTGAAGCCATTGTAGAAAGTAATGGGTATGGTTATTCTCGCCAAGTGGTGATTGAGTTAAGTTATTCAGAATTGTTGTTAAGGACTTACAAACGGGTGAGGTGGTTAGTAAGGATTTTAAGTGTGTTAAGGCTCCGAATAGCAATTACTATCAAATACATGTACTAATTAAGGCTAAACCATCAAGATATAGGCTGTATGCTTACATACCCATTAATGATGAAATGGTTAAACTACATACTGGCATACATATTAAAAAGAAGTAAAAGTTCTTGCTTAAACTGCATTAGAGTGGTTAGTACTGAATAATGTACCTGGGAACTAGTGATGTTTAGGAAAATTCCTGAAGTTAAGGTTAATTGCAAGGTAAATAATATGTTCTGTGGTAAGTGTTGCTACGGTACTGAGATGATATTAACGATAGATGATTTACTTGCAATAATTAACTTAGGTTACGATATCAAGTACTTCTCAGTATTTAGAAATGGTTTTGTGAGATTGCGTAATGTTGATGGGCATTGTGTATTCCTAGACACTTCATCCAATAAATGCAAAATATATAGCGCTAGGCCTATAGGGTGTAAACTATACCCTCTAATGTATGATCCTGAAGCTAATAAAGTAGTCATAGATAGATTATGTCCGAAATCAAGAACCTTAAGACTTACCGATGATGAGGAACTTTACTACAAAAACGTATTTAAGTTAATACTTAAAAGAGCAAAGGAAGCTAATAATTTCTACTTAAGGTATGGGTCTATAAGTTAGGCCTGCTTTAATAATACATCGTCGATATTAACATACTTCTTAGGTATTTCAGCTCTAACACCCTTCATTGGGTCAACAACCTGATTTATTCTTAGATCTACAATTAGGCTTGCTAGCATATATGCCTCCTCAAAACTTAGGTTACACGCTTTCATGAGTATTTCAACAGCTGCTTCTGAAGCCTTATACACAGCCTCATCTACGGTCTTACCATACGTTAGCACCGCAAACCTATTATTAGTCTCAAGTACTGGATACCTAGGTCTCCTACCTTTAATTATGTTAACCTTAACTGTAACCCTACCTGATACCTCAGCTGCTGATACACATATCTCTCCGTCACCTTGAACTACATGTAGATCACCAATAGCCAGTAATGCCCCCTTCACAAAAACAGGTAGATAAAGCCTAGCACCTTTAGTAATTAATGCTACATTCATGTTACCACCATACTCACCTAAAGTACCTGTTGGGTATTCGCCACTCTCTGGAGCAACACCTATGACACCAATCATTGGTCTTACATCAATTAATAATGAATTAAATGATAACTTATCGTTGATTAATTTTAATATCTTCACCTTAGGTTTCGACAATTTATCATGAAGTGCGCCATAACCTGGTACAGCAATAATTACTGACTCCTTCTCAACCTCAATATCAATAATATCTATAACTAAGGTATCACCAGGTTCTGCACCCTCGACATATAAGGGCCCAGTAGCTGGATTAACCCTACTCCAGTCAATTTCGTTAATAGATACATCCTCACTACGCACTTGACCGCCCAAAGCATCTATAGTTTCAAATATAACTATATCGCCAGACTTTGCAAAAGCGGCAGGTTTATGTCTTGGACTGAAGCTATATACGACCTTACTCCTTGGGATGAGAATCACAAATATCCCCTCACTAATTTATATAAATCAATGATATTAACGTTACACGTTGTTTGTTTCGCTAAGAAGCGCTATATAGTAAAAATTCATTATATAATCTTGGGGCGTAATATGAAGACTTTACTAGGAGTACTAACGCTTATATTTCTTGTGGCATTAATACTTTCCTCATACTCTATCACTTCATATTCGGGAAGTCAAGATGTTACCACTACTATAGCAATTCCAAGTAATAAGAGCTTTACATTGAATATAGATTTTAAAGTACTGAATTATACTACTCTAAAGTCAAGTCTTGAAATATCTTTAGGTAATGAATCCATAATTAAGTTATACTTAAATGAGCATGTTACTAACTTACTACCTGGTTTCTACTTATTCAATAACTCAAAAGTAACTAGTAAGGAGTTAATGCTTGAAGCAAATAAGTGGTACAGTATAGTAATTAATTATAACTACACGATCAATAAGTTAGTTATGTATCTAAAGACTCTAAACTCTAGCTTCATAGCAACTGATATTCGTCACGTATTAACTCTATTTAATCAAGGTTTAGCCTTCAGCGGTGATAATTGGTTCTTTACTGAGACTACAACCATATGTAAGTTAAGTAGAAATTTAAGTAAAATCATTAAGTGTAACTTTGATCCAATACCTGGGTTCCTTAAGGAGAAGGAGTACTTCCACTTAGGTGATTTAGATTATTATGATGATTTATTAGTTATACCTGTAGAGAAGACTAAGTATGTTAAGCCGGCCGTAATTGCCATATATGACTCAAATACTCTAAAGCTATTGAATTATTCTTACACATCTCAGGATCACATGCCATGGATTGCTTTAGACAATAACGGATACATATATACGTCAGAATACTCACCAGTAACTGAGATATACATATATCACATTAAGCAAGTAGGATTCGGAAATTACATAAAGCCCATTAAGGTAATAAAGCTTAAGAAAAGTTTAAAAAATATCCAAGGAGGAGTTGTAGTAAAGAATGGATTATTGGCTTTAACATCTGATGATGGAGATCACATATACTTCATAAATATAAGTACTGGCGACATCATTGGTAAGGTAAGACTGCCAGGACTATACGAAATGGAAGGCATAGAGTATGTTAAGGAAGGTAACAAGGAGTTCTTCTATGTACTTTTTAACACTCAAGGACTAGGTAAGAATGTACTATATCGGTATCATCGCATCGATAGTGAGGAGCGCTTAAGTCTATTCAATGTGAGCTGCAAGTCGCTTACAACAATCAGGATAGTCTATGACAATAAAACAATTAGATTAGGAAACATAATTGTCACGACACCTTCCCCAAGAGGTGAAGCGAGACCAAGCCATAACTATATGCTAATAGTAACACTGGTTATAGCAATAGCATTAAT
Organism: uncultured Desulfurococcaceae archaeon; assembly: GCA_964486465.1. Taxonomy (GTDB): domain Archaea; phylum Thermoproteota; class Thermoprotei_A; order Sulfolobales; family NBVN01; genus CAZAMI01. The sequence goes on from CAZAMI010000009.1 coordinate 19,402, forward strand.
AATTACATTAATGCTCGTGAGAAAGATTAAGTGAATACAATGTTAATCGTTTTAATTCAATATAATATTAACTACACTGCTTAAGAGTATCTAGGTTTAAAAGATGATATACACGTCCTTACTGCTTATTTACATAGTTTAAACTACATCTTAATGTCTTATGAACAAGCCTAGTCTTAATGGTATTTGATGGATAATTGAGTCATTTATGCGAAGTTCTTAGGATTATTATGGATAATACAGCACCTATTGCAATACCTAAGATTATGCTGAGAGGTTCTAGAGGTAAAGTTGGCCTCATAGTTTCCGTAATCCCCGCTGTTGTTGTTATGTATTGTATAGGTGTAGTAGTAATAGTGTATTGCATCTTCATAGTTTTAGTTACAGTTTCTGTTTTAGTAATAGTCACATTAATTAATGAGGGCATTACGGGTAAGTTGTTAGGGTCAAAATGAACTTCGCATCCTACACCCCTTATCAGTTCGGATCCCTTAAGCTCTGCATACGTAATCCAACCTCTCCCTTTGACGTATACTAACCTGCTGTTCCACCCAGCATAGCCTGGACTAACCACTCTGCTTAATTCCTCAATATCTTTATCACTAATGTTCATAACTCCTAAAGATCTCAACCACAATAATTCATACGTAAAGACGCTCTTGAGGAATTCAGGATTAACCTTAGGTGTGTAGATCCTATCGCCTAGAAGGAAACTATATTCAAACTCGTCAATACCGGGAGTATTTCTTATACCGAACATTTCTAGTGCGTTCAAGACTTCATTAAGTATTCCAAGTTTAACTACAAGTTCCTTAACCTTCAACTCACTCTCAGAACCAACATTAATTTTATCAGCTGGTAAAGCTATATTCATCCAGAGTAAAGCTTTCTTAGCGCTAGTATTTATTTCCATACCTACTACAATGAAGAAGTAGAGTCCATTCTTTTCCTCAGTTAGGCGCATTTTAATGGAGATAACGTCATCTTTAGGCCTGTAACTTACTTCCCATCCGTAACTTCTTAATGTATTTACTACCTTAATCACATCTTCAGTTTTATTAATTGATGTTACTACTTCAGCTCTATAGTAAAGTAGGTGCTGACGATACGGTTTAGGTTGTTCTACCTCTGGTTCAATCCTAATAGCTAAGTAATAAGTATTCCATGAATTACTGTCATTAACTATGGGAATGGGTTGTAAGGAAACTACTACGATTACTCTACTATCAACATGTGATCTATACACATAAGCTATCTTAGCCCCAAAACTAGGCTTAATCTTAATTACGTACCCTTGAGCAGCTAATAAATCTAGGATACTTAAGTTGTAAGCAATGCCAGGCTTATTAAGCACAGCTTCAATAGAGTGTATATCCAAAGGGTCAAAGCAAGCATTAACAACCATGTAATTGAGCGCTAATGTTAGCATTAACGCAATTGCAAGGATAGAGATTAATCTCATATAACCAACTACCTCAAAGAAGAAGGTGTCATTAATACTTAAAAGTTTAGACCTTTGAACACCGTTGTCGAAGAATTCGAACGGAGATGTTTAATTAATTCATATTACACTATCGATGTATTAATATAAACGCACTAAAACAGCTATGTATGTGTCACTCTAGTCGGGAGTGTCATTAACTAATTACGTAATATGGCATGAAGACTACTATTACTTCTTTGCATGGTGTTTCTGGAGAGTATATTTGTGTGATTTTTTGGAGAGTTTTCATGATTTGGGGATCATCGGAGTTGGTAATACTCATGTTTATGAGGAATATCCCTCTCCCCGTCATCCAGTCATACCCCACAGCAGCTTCATCATCCACACCTATTGACTTAAGTTCTCTCCTTAATTCTTCAGGACTCACATTTCTGAAGGCTGCTTGGTATTCCCTCCAACTACAAGTGACATCATATAAATAAATGTTTACTTTATATTTCAAAGCGACTTCCTGAAGAGTCGTAACTATGTTGGTAAGGAGGGATCTATTCATAGTTTTTGGGACACCAATGTATATCGCGGAGTCTTCGGGAAGGTATATACCACCGAAGACAAGGTCCCTCCACCCTGCTTTAGATGAGTCTCTGCTTAATGTGTAAATTACTTTAAGAGCTGATTTTACTCTCGCTTTAATGTCGGGGTGTTTGTCTAGATACTTCTGTTGGAGGAGGCAATAGG
>CAZAMI010000010.1:0-20184 GCA_964486465.1 uncultured Desulfurococcaceae archaeon
GCAACAATAGGCGTACCAGCAGGTGTTGGTAGGATAGAGAAGCCTCTACTTAAGGCTGGTGCTTCATACCATAAGTATAAAGTGAAAGCTACTAAATGGCCTAGAGTTAGGGGTGTTGCCATGAATGCCGTAAGCCATCCGCATGGTGGTGGACATCACCAGAGCGTTTCATTCCCAACAACTGTTAGTAGAAATGCACCACCAGGTAGGAAGGTTGGTCATATCGCTGCAAAGAGATGCGGTAGAAAGAAGGGTGCACATTAAGGAATTACTTACATGGACAATACCTCCTAAGTATCTCCCTGATAATATTTGTCGATGAAGCTAATCTAGGGCCTATACGCTTAGGAAGTCTCACAACCTCTATATCTAAACTCCTACGCTCAAGCTCCTTCTTAAGCCACGACTCATCAATAGGCTGGTCAGGCCCTAACACTATTATATCGGGCTTTACCTCCTCTACGGACTTTAATGGATCCTCCTCATGCCCTAGTAATGCTTTATAAACATACTTAAGTGAAGATACTATTTCATACCTTTGGTCCTGTGGTAATATGGGCTCCCTACCCTTAATCTTCTTAACGTTATTATCAGTTGCTACAATTGCGAATACTAATCCGAGACGTGAAGCTTCCTTAAGGTAGTGGATATGACCTACGTGTATAATATCGAAGGTCCCTCCAACAAGTACTCTTTTAGGCTTCTCCCTCTTCCATTCAAATTCGACATTACCTAAAATTCTTAATGCATCAAGTAATCCCTCAGCGTATGAGATACATGATAGGGATGTTATGAAGTCCTTATTATCGAAGTAGTACTTTGAGTCCTTAAGATAAAGCTCAGCTAGGTTAAGTACATATGCCTCCTTGTCACCGCCTTTAAATGATTCCTTAGCCTTAGCTAAGGCCTTCTCAACCATGACTATGTAAGATAACACCCTCCTTGCTATCTCATCATCACTTACGTGGCTTACAGTACTCATTACTTATCACCTTAAGCATCTCCTCCTCCATAAAATGTAGCTTAGGTGAGGTTATTATTAGGGTTTGAGGTATTTCATTAATGGTTAATCTCCTAAGATCTTCTAGGGTACTAAAGCATATTACTTGTTTTTTAGAGCCAAGTGCTGCTACAGCAACAGCCATTCTATTAGGCCTTATCACACCCTCCTTCCTCATATTCTCTATCCTAAAGAGTATGTCTACTGCTTCGTTAACTTTCATAACAATACCCTTTTCCATGTCTAATTCAAGCAATAGTACTGTATGTAGGTTTCTTGCATCATTATCTTTAATTACATCGTAGGGGTAATCGTAAGTTATTCCCTCTTTGGGATATACTAACGTAACTGGTTTACCGATTTTATAAATCATTAAACCAGTCATTGTTAAAGCATTAGGAATTATGCTAATTCCAGGTATAATTTCAACCTTATATCCTCTTTTATACGCTTCAACAATTATTGATGCATGAGTTGTCGCTACTAAAGGATCTCCTGGTACGAGTATGGCTACATCACCTTTCCTTAAGCTATCGAATATTTTCCTACCTTCAAAATCTTCTAGGTCTGCCCTAGATAGTACTTGAACATCTTTATCCTTAAGGATGTTCTTGAGGTTTTCATCAAGTACTAATAATCCTGTATATTGCTCTATGAAGACCTTTTTAACATTTCTTAATATGTTTAGAGCTCTAAGTGTTATTAGATCGGGAGCTAAACCTGCACCAATAACATATAGTTTACTCATGATTTAGCACCGCAAAGCCTTCATAAACTAAGTCAGCCTTTTTAACTCCCTCAATTACTCTTAAGCATTCAGAAACCTTTTTAACTAAGTCACTTCTAAACTCATTAGCTGAAGTAGTATTAAGTTTGTAGAGAGCGGATATACCATCAGCTTTAATCACAACTTCAGCCCTACTCTTAATGAGCTCATTATATATCCTCGTTAGGAACTCCTTAGCTGGTATATTCTTACTGATTAACACCTCAATACGTCCCCACGTAATTAATGATGAGTGAGGTAAGTATCTAAGGATAAGGTTTATACCTTCAACATACATTGAGTTCACTACCTTAAATCTCAATATGATGTACTTAGCAGAAACTTCATTAGCTTCCTCAAATGCCTCAATAAGATTAACTGCCTCAACATAACCCTCTAATGCTTTGATAACCTCCTGAGCCTCAAGCATTTCCCGCATACCAAAAGTTACGAGATTACAGACCTAATAATTAAGGTCTTTAGAGATGATATTGAAGAGCTACGTATTTAACTAATGATACTAAAGTATTAAGGTCGGGGATGATTGTGAGTATAGATATTGAAGAAGTCAAGAAATGGATTAGGAGAATTGGCAGACTAGCTTTAATAAATATAGAAGAGCATGAGGAAGAGGAACTAGTTAAGGACATTATTAAAATAATTGATTTCTTTAATAAGTTACGTGAGGTAAACGTGGATAATGTAGAGCCGTTGTTCATGACCCCTAGGGAGAAACCCATTATTAGAGAAGACGAGGTTAAGAAGGGCTTATCAGAGGAAGAGGCACTAATGAATGTTAAGGAAAGAGTTGAAGGATATATTAAAGGTCCTAAAACTGTGTAAGTTTAAGGTGTTTAATCATGCGTATATTAACGCTCTTAGACATCATTAAAGAAGTGAGGAATGATCCAAAACTCTTGTTTGAGTATATTGAGTACACATACGATATTATAAACAAGGTTGAAGACAAGGTTAGAGCGTACATAACGCTTAGAGATAAAGAACATGTACTTAGAGACGCTAAGAGAGTATATGATAAACTCATTAAGGGACGTGCTGGTAGGCTTGCTGGAGCGCTTATTGCTGTTAAGGACAATATATCAACTAAGGGTTTAAGAACAACATGTGCCTCCAGAATTCTTGAGGATTATGTACCACCATATGATGCTACGGTGATTGAGAGATTGAAGAGCGAGGATGCTATAATAATAGGTAAGACAAATATGGACGAATTTGCTATGGGTTCAACAACCGAAAATAGTGCTTTCTTCCCTACTAAGAATCCATGGGATTTAAATAGGGTTCCGGGGGGATCGTCGGGTGGGAGCGCAACAGCTACGGCGGCTTTTGAGGCATCAGCTGCATTAGGATCTGATACTGGTGGATCCATTAGAGCACCAGCCTCATTCACGGGATGCGTGGGGTTGAAGCCAACATATGGATTGGTGAGTAGGTATGGTTTAATAGCCTATGCTAGTAGTATGGATCAAATAGGCCCGATAACACGTACGGTTAAGGATGCAGCATTAATTCTAGATGTTATAGCGGGTCCCGACTCACGTGATGCAACATCAATTGATATATCCTTCCCTAAGACATTCCTTGAGTATGCTGAAGAGGGCTCTAGAGGAAGTGTTAAAGCTAAGTTAGTAGTGATTGAGGAGATGGTAGGGGAAGGTATTGAGCGCCCCATTTACACATCATTTATAAGGGTAATAAGGCACTTAGAAGCCAACGAGTTAAATGTTACGTGGATCTCCAAACCAATAGTTAAATATGCACTACCTACATACTACATAATAGCGATGGCTGAAGCTAGCTCTAACCTAGCTAGATACGATGGCTTAAGGTACGGCCTACATGTAGGTGTTGAAGGGAAGTCCTGGTATGAAGTATTTGCTGAAGTACGTTCAAGAGGTTTCGGTAAGGAGGTTAAGAGAAGGATACTGCTCGGTACATATGTCCTTAGTGCTGGATATTACCAGGCATATTATTTAAGAGCGTCTAAGGTTAGGAGACTGATTAGGGATGTATTAGTAAGCTTATTAAAAACTTATGATTGTATCATCTCACCAACAATGCCTGTATTACCTCCAAAGCTTGGTGAAAGAATAGTTGATCCTCTAAAGCTATATGCTATAGACGTGAATACTGTTTTAGCTAATTTAGCAGGTATACCAGCCATATCAATACCGTCTGATTTAGTTAATGGATTACCTGTAGGGCTTCAGGTAATGTGTGATGAGCTTAGGGAGAATCTCCTACTTAAGATCTCATCGTATGTCGAATCATTTCTTAAGATAACGCCATTAGTTCCGCCCTTGGTGAGGGGGTATGTCATTTAAGGTTAAGGTAGGTCTTGAAATACATGTGCAAATAACTTCGCTTAAGACTAAACTATTCTGCTCCTGCTCAGCTGATTACAGAGGTAAACCACCAAATACTAACGTATGTCCTGTATGTATGGGCCTGCCAGGATCACTACCAGTTCTTAATATTAAGGCAGTAAGGGAAGCTGTTAAAGTTGCCTTAGCACTAAATTCAAAAATAAATAACGTTCTAATATTTACACGAAAGCATTACTTCTACCCTGACTTACCTAAGAATTACCAAATATCTCAATATGATGGTATAGGCTCAGCACCAATAGCTAAGGGAGGTTATATAAACATAAATATTGATGGAAGAGTGAAAAAAGTAAGAGTTAGGAGGATAAATATTGAGGAGGATCCAGGACGTATAGTCTACCCGTTTGGCTCTATAACTAAAAGCCCCTACACAATGATAGACTATAACAGATCTGGTGTAGCACTACTAGAAATAGTTACTGAGCCTGACCTTGAAAGTCCTAAAGAAGCCAGAGTATTCGTCCAGAAGTTAGCATCAATACTTGAACACCTAGGCGTTACTAACCCTAAACTTGAAGGTAGTATAAGGGTTGATGCAAACATATCAATTGAGGGTCAAGAAAGGGTTGAAGTCAAGAATATAGGGTCATTGAAAGAATTGGAGAAGGCCCTAACATATGAAGTAGCTAGGCAAACAGCCATAGTTAAATCTGGAGGTAAAGTAGTGAGAGAGACTAGGCATTGGGATAAGACAAAAAACATTACTATTAGTGCACGACTTAAGGAATTTGAGGAGGATTATAGGTACTTCCCAGACCCAGACCTACCAGCATTAAAGATAGATCGTAAGTTCATTGAAGAGATTAAGGCGTCATTACCTGAGCTACCTGATGAAAGAGTTGAAAGATTCGTTAAGGAATACGGTTTAAGTAATTACTTAGCTTCAGTTCTAGTTACTGAAAGTAAGGATCTAGCTGACCTCTTTGAGGAGGCAATTACTGTATGTGGAAATCCCAAACTAGTTGCCTCGATATTAGTTAATGAATTCCTGAGATGGATCGATGAGGCAGGTCTATCGATTTATGAGGGATTACGTAGATTAAATAAGGATAGATTATGTAGTATAGTCGAATTATTAAGGAAGGGCGTCATAAGTACTAAACTATTAAAAGAGTACGTTAAGCAAGTAGTATTGAATGACGTTGAACCTAATGACCTTGTGAGAAAAGGATTGACAGTGTTAATTGATAGGGAATTTATTGAGAAGATAGTTGATGAAGTATTTAAGGAGTATAGAAATGCTGTTTTAGATGCACTTAAGAACCCCAAGGCAATAAACTTCTTGGTTGGACAAGTCATGAGAAAAACACGTGGTAGAGCAGACCCTAAAATTGTTAATGAAATAATTAAAGAGAGGTTGAGGAGATTTGAGAAGTCTAGCTGATGTAATTACTGATGTAGTTGGACTCCTAAGTAATTACGAAAGTGTGAAGAGACTCATTGAATCATATAAAGAGTTGCTGAAGAATGAAAGTAAAAGCAAGGGTAAAGTAATTAGAGTCAAGGAGGTAAGTACATACATAGTTATAGGTGATATTCACGGAGATGTAGATACGTTAAAGACTATACTCAGTAAGATTAATGCTGAAGAATTAAGAACAGGTAATACGGCTCTGATTTTCCTAGGTGACTACATAGACAGAGGGCCCTATCAATTGGAGGCCTTAATGAGTGTTTTGGCGTTGAAGGAATACTCACCGGATAATGTAATACTTTTAAGGGGTAATCATGAACCCCCTAAGAACTTAATACCATACCCCCATGACTTTCCAGACGAGTTAGTGATGAGATTTGGATATGATAAAGGTCTAGCTCTATATAATGAGTTTATGGACATGTTCGAATTCTTACCTCACGTCGCATATACTAAGGAGGGCATAGCATTATTGCATGGTGGCCTACCAACAACGACGTATCAGAAAGCTCAGACAATTTATGAGTATTTTATGGGTATAAGTGAGAAGGATAGATTTATGGTAATGGAGGAAATACTATGGAATGATCCAATTGAAGCTAATATAGCGTCATCCTCATCACCTAGAGGTGCGGGCTATCTCTTCGGTACGAAAGTAACTGATTGGTTTACCAGAAAGTTTAAGTTTAAGCTTATTGTTAGAGGTCATGAGCCTGTAGGTAAGGGCTTTAAGTTTAATCATGGAGGTAAGGTACTAACATTGTTCAGTAGACTTGGCCCACCTTACTTTAATTCACAGGCTGCATACTTAGTGTTAAGAGTTGATATCAAGAACTGGGAGAGCTATGTAGAGTCATTTATAAAGTTAGTTCGGATTGAGTAAATGTGAGATCAACATTTTACTAAGTCCTCTTAAATATATGGTTGGTTTAAATGCTTAGTTTTTAAGTTATAGTACTAGTCTAAACTTATAAGTTGAGGTTGAAGGATTAGTAAGTAAGGGTGAGGAGAATGAGTGAAAGCGAAGTTGAATGGGGTATTAGCGTGGATGAAATGTTTCAAGTAAGATTTAGTAATGAAGAGTTAGAGGGTTTAAGAGAGGCATTAAAAGATATGGTTAATCCTGTAGATGTGTATGTATTCCTTGATAATAGAAGAGAGGTATGTAGGTATTGCTCAAATACTCTAGAATTAATTAAAGTAATAAGTGAGGTCTGCCCAGGTAAGCTAGTAAGACAGCATGTAATATACAGAGATAAAGACGTTAATGATTTATTCAGGAAATTCAATGTAAATAGAGTCCCAACAGTGGCTCTACTTGAAGGCATAATTAAGTATACGGGTATGCCTGCAGGCGAAGAGATTAGGGGGCTTATTGAGACTATAATAAGGATAAGTAATAACGAATCAGGATTAAATAAAGAAACCAAGGAGAAAATAGCTTCTTTAAAGGGTAGAGTACATATTGAGGTAATAGTTACGCCAACTTGTCCTTACTGTCCATATGCAGCACTATTGGCTAATATGTTTGCTTTTGAATCATATAGTAATGGACGAAAAGTTGTAACAAGTGAAATAGTCGAAGCTTATGAGAACCCCGATATAGCTGACAAGTATGGCGTCGTAACAGTACCTGTTATAGTTATAAATGGTAAAGTTGAATTTGTTGGTCTACCTTATGAAGATCAACTACTAGAGAGAGTTGTTGAGCATTCAGATAGGATGCATGCTAAAGAAACTAAGAGGAAGCTAATTAATGAGTTAATAGAATTACTAGAAGAGGAGGAGTAAGAACTAATATTCGCACGTTGTACAATCACCCATATCTCCATCCTTTAATCTTATGGGTTGCGGTGCTAGACGGTACTTAATTCCTTCGCTTGAAGTACGTCCCTCTTTTACCATAACTCCTGAATCTCCTTTACTCTCAGTTACGTAGGTTGTGCTTTCCTTACTAAGCTCACTTAATGTAGGTTTACCTGTACTGATTTTCTCGCTAATGGTTTCTTTCTCGGGAATCATCGCACCTCTCTTAACGAGTTCTTTACTTAACTTGACGCCAAAGTATATTACTTGTCTGCTCTTACTCTTATCTCTATAAATTGTTATCCCCTTACAACCTAGAGCCCATGCTAGAATGTAAACCTTCCTTACATCCTCCTTGGTAGCTTCCGCTCTCATATTTACTGTCTTACTGACGCCAGCATCAACCCATTGCTGCCATACAGCTTGATGTAGTACATGCCATATAGGCTCAATGTCGTGTGCCGTCCTAAATACTTTCCTTAGCGGCTTAGGCATGAACGGATTATGAGCTATGGTACCTGTCTCAGCTATCGTCTTAAGTACTTCAGGCTCGTCTAAACCATACTCAGCAAGTTTTTCTAGGAATAACGGATTGACCTCTATGAATGTACCTACAGTTACTACACGTATGAATGCTAGTGCAAATACAGGTTCAATACCTGAGGAGGTTCCAGCAATTATTGATATAGTACCTGTAGGTGCTATAGATAGTAGTGCAGCATTTCTTAAACCATATCTTTTCATACCATCTTCAACGATTCTCCAATCAACCTTAGGCCTCGACTTAATTATCCTTAATACGTTATCTGAAGGTCTATTCTTAATTCCAGCTATTTTAAGCATCTTTTCTAAGGGCATCACTGTCCACCAATGTGGTCTATAGAGTTCAGGATTCCATGCTGGAAATGTACCTTTCTCCTTAGCTAATTCTATCGAAGCTAGATATGCGTTATAAGCTATCCACTCAGCTAGGTGGTAAGCCAGGTATAGAGCATCTACGGAATCAAAAGGTATTCCTAACTTAATTAACGTGTGTGCCCATCCCATAACGCCAAGGCCTACTTTCCTAGTCCTCTGAGCAGCTTGCTTAAGTTGTTCTAACGGATACTTAGCCACGGTAATTACGTTATCTAGGAACCTAACAGCTATTCTCACGTCCTTAGCTAAGGAATCCCAATCAATGGTCGGTTTTCCATCTCTTAAAGTGACGTATTTCTCGAGATTAATACTACCTAGGTTGCAACTCTCCCACTCTAAAAGTGGTTCTTCACCACAATTATGATTTACTAATCCATCAGCTATATAGTTGTGAGTGCCTGGTACGGTGAAGTCATAGAAATCAATTAATCCCGCACTCTCGACGCTCTCTATGGTAGCCCAGACATCATCCATCTTAGTTTTAGCCAAAGATAGTTTCTCCATTTTCTTAATGCTTTCAAAACCTATGACTTGCTTAAAGATCTTCCTACTATATCCCTTAATAATAAGCTCATAATAACCCTTCGATTTATAAACTTTGTTTTCTCCATTTTTAGTAACGTAATTGGATGCACTCTGATAAGGTCTCTCATATATAATAGATGTTATGCCAAATGTTGTGAGGAGTATCTGAACCTCTTGTATTAATTTCTTAGAAGCACTTGTAAGGCGTATAGCCTTATCTTGGTCTACATAACCATCAGCTGTAAAGAGTCCCCTCAGAAATGCTGCTAATGCGTGAGGACTAAGACGCCAGACTATTTCTGGAAGTCTTCTCTCACGACTCTTTGCTAAGGTACAGCCAAGAAGTTTCATGACATTCCTATATACCTTGGATGTTCTATTATACTGAATCTTATATTCAGACTTACTTAACATGTAAGTATGAGATAGTGGATTACCACCAAGTTTTGCTATCCCTCTCCTCACTCTTTCCTCTGCCACAGTGTCCTCTTTTCCGAAAAACCAAGCTACATAATGTTCATTAACCGTACCATCGCCTATCAACCAGCCCAAAGCAAATGCTATGTCCTCATCAAGATCTATAGATCCCTTAACGGTATTACTTAACATTGCTGGATGAAGTCTTCCTATAAGGATCCTATCACCTGGCTTCAGTTCTTTGGCTTTCTTCCATCCTTCGGGAGTAAGGAATTTATGATCATATGTTACAGTGATTTCAAATCCTTCCTTAGTTTTCACTCTGAGCGCGGGCTTTTTACCAACATGCCAGACCCACGCATCAACGGCTTTAGGAACAAGAAGTTTTAACTCGTTACCGTTACCAGTTATATAGATAGGCTCTTCACCAATAGCAGTTACAAGCCTAGTCTTATACGCTAAAGTTTCTCCGCCTTCACCAAGTAATTCCTCATCTACTTCAACCCCTGTAGCTACTCCTTTGAGTTTAGCTTCTTCAAAAAGTTCTTTAGCCTTCCTCCAACCTTTGGGAGTAAGAATTAACGTATCTTCGGATACGCAGGGATTCGTTGCGTTTATCTTGCCTAAATACCACGTTGGATGTCTCCTATTTATAGTATCTATGAAGAGAAGTCCGGGGTCACCTGAATCCCAAGCTGACGACACTATCTCCTCAAATAATTCATGAGCGCTAACCCAGTCAGTTATTGCATCCTCGCTTTCAGCTATTACTAAGGCTTCATCCCATGTGATTATTAGCGACTCATCTAATGGTACGGAACCACCCCTCTCTTCCAACTCTTTAAGTATGATCTCTTGAACCCATTCTTCACTCATGTAATGTCTTGCCCATACAATAGCGTATTTAAGTGAGTTTGTTGAGCCGTCTATGGATGTTTTCCTAGGATTGATTAGTGGTACCTTAGCATCATCCCTAATGGCGTGCATAAAGTAATCGTAAACACCAACACTTATATTGAAGTTCTGTAAGTGAACATCTTTAAGCTTTCCTGATTTTGCTTTTATGAAGTCTCTAATGTCAGAATGCCATATGTGTAAAACGCCCATGTTAGCTCCTCTACGCCTCCCTCCCTGCTTTATTACTTCAGTATTTAGGTCGAAGATCTTCATGAATGAGAGAGGACCACTAGCAACTCCTGACGTACTAGCTACCACGTCACCTTTAGGTCTTAACTCACTAAAGTTAAATCCTGTACCTCCACCTTGCTGGAATATTATCGCTTGTGCTCTAACAGCATCATATATTCCATCACCACGTTCCGTAACCATAGAGTCTCTAACAGGTATAACAAAGCATGCTGAAAGTATACCCAATCTGGTTCCAGCATTCATTAACGTTGGAGAGTTGGGTATGAATTTTCTATTGATTAATACCTCAAAGAACTTCTTAGCCCAATAGTCACGCTTACTTCTATCCTCCGCCTTCGCTATGCTTTCAGCAACTCTCCACATAAGCATTTTAGGCGTTTCTAAAATCCTTCCTGTCTTAGGGTCCTTCCTTAAATACCTAGAATTAAGAACACGAAGTGCTGTGTAGGTAAACTTCTCGTCTAGTTCATAGAATTTCTCCCATGAGCCCTTACCGAATACGTGGTTATAGATCCTTCCGAGTACGTAAGCTCTAGCAGCTTTCTCATAGGACGGATTCTCGATTATTTTACTAACTAGAGCTTTCTCTACAAATTCAGATATATCTGTAGCTTTAACCTTCAATGAATTATTTTTCTTAATGAATGAGCTAATATCATTAATGATGTTCTCAAGTAATTCATCTACGGAATCATTAATACCAGCATAACGTAAAGCCTTCTCTATAGACTTTCTAAGCTTTCCTACATCGAATCTCTCCTCTCTACCGTCACGCTTAATTACTAGAACTCTGCTTAGATTTATCATTACCCCGAGACACCAGTAAATATTTGGTACGTACGACCTACTAGAAAGTAGTGGTTAGGTTTTAGGGTTGCCGTTATTATGTATTCAATAATATTGAAGTATCTTACGTAATACCTTGGAGTAATATTCTTTACTTAAAAATGAAGTGTCATTACGTAATACCATGTATTATCTCATAGGGCTTTAAACTTTTCATACCACTTCTCATAAACCTTAACTATGTCCTTATTAACACTAGGCTTTCTATCCTTTAATACCTCCATAAAGTCATTCCAAGTTACTGGTCTTGCCTCGCCTTTACCTCCGTATTTATCGAATAATTCATTTATGGTTCTTAAGTGAGCAGCTACAACTATATCCTTAATATCACTACCGGTATACCCCTCAAGCATACGTGCTAACTTCCTCAAATCAACGTCATTAGCTAATTTAATCCTCTTAGTATATAACTTTAACATTTGAAGTCTAGCGTTGTAATCAGGTAATGGTACATATATTCTCTTCTGAAATCTTCTTATGAATGCTTGATCTAGAGTCCAAGGTTTATTGGTTGCAGCTATAACGTATATAAAGTCCTTCTTATTTTTGTTCTGTAAACCGTCCATCTCCTTTAGGAACTGATTCCTAACTCTTACCTCCCCACCCACTTCACTTGAGAATGTACCAAAGAGAGAATCAACCTCATCAATAAATATTATTACGGGCTTACCATTACGTGATATTTCCCTCGCTTTCTTAAACAACAGTGCAACTTTCTTTTCGGCTTCACCTAGCCATTTAGACATTATGTTTGCAGCATCAACCTGCATGAAGACCCCATCTATTTCGTTAGCAACAGCTGCTGCCAGTAATGTTTTACCACAACCTGGTGGACCAAATAATAGTATTCCATGGGGCCAACCTAGAGGGAATAAATCGGGTCTCTTAGTGGGGTAAACTATAGCTTCCTTAATAGCTCTCTTAGCATGCTCTAAATCGGCTATATCATCAAAAGTTATATTAGGCTTCTCTGTCACTATGAAGTCATCTATATCTAGGTTTACATCATTTCCTGCTTGAGCTGGTAATAACATTCTACTCCTTAATGCCTCTAGATCCTTAATCCTCTTCTCATACTGCTTTATCCACTCTCTATACACATGTAATAAACCATTATCTGGGTATAACTTCAAGATCTTCTTTAATACCTTAACAGCTTCACGATAGAATTTTATGGCTTCACCTATGTTACCCTCCCTATCATGCATTACGGCTCTTAAGGCATAATGTCGTGCCAGACCTTCTAGGTAGTTAAGTGATGTTGACATGCCATCACCTCTTATTATACTACCAGCTATGAATGTATGCATTGATTAGATGCCTAAAAGGTGTTTAGTACCTTAAATTCTTAAACTCAAAATATTATCTTGTTCTGCTCCCTTAACCTATGTAGTGAAGCCATTACCTCTGACTTATCTATATTTAACTGTGATGCAACCTCACCTACGTCTATGAAGCCTCCATGAGTTAGTATGTACTCCATGACCTTCCTATCTATTTCCTCAGGACTTAACTTCCTTACAGGTCTTCTAGGTTTCTTAATCTGGGATTCTTTACTGGCATCTTTGATTTTTACTTCAACACCTCTACTTAGTAGAGGTGTGACTAAACTCATAGGTATTTCAGGTAACTGCTTAGATACACTCTCCTCAACTGCATTCTCTATTTCTTTAAGCAATCTTTTCGCATCTTCAGTGATGTAGACTCCTTCCTCCTCACCTATACTTACGTCAGTAGTCTCACTAATCACTCTCTTAGTCTCACTAACTAGTGAGTCAAGATTTAACGCTATATTAGGCATGACGTCTTTAATGTAGTCCCTAGTAGCCAATAATACACCTGATATTTCACCTAGGACTTGCGGTACGTCAGTAACACTTTCTAGTGTCTCTAACCTAAGCTTTACTTGCTCTAAAGCTTTCTCGGAGACCCCTAACTTCTTAACAATCTTCTTAACTTCAGCTGCTTCGTTCAAATATATGAGGGCTTTAACTCTACCACCACTTAATAAAGTCTTTATCGCTCTCTCTATTAATCCCTTATATCTAAGCTTCAGTCTAATAATGTTGTCTCTTATTTGACTTAATGCTGAGTCAATCTTAACTATCAATGCCTCAATTATTTTACTCCTATCAATTCTCTTTCTAGGCCTAATCCCCAGTATTCTTAGGAACCAGTTACTCCCACCCCTCCTTCTCAGTATGAATGGCGTCAACTAAAATCACCTTACTTTTTATTTTTATGTCTCTACGATCTGAACCTGAATAGGTGCTGAACTTACCTCCTCAGATGTCTTTTCCTCAACTCTCCTAATCTTTGGCTCACTTACTTCTGATTCAAGCTTTGCTATCAATTCTAAGTGCTTCTCAATATCTTTCTTCTCATCAGCGTTTCTCATCTTTGATGTTCTTAGATAATCTATGGCTAACTTGTAAGAAGCTTCACCAACTTCATTGCTCATGTAGAGTACCATTAGGTTGGCCATGTCCTTCTCTATTCTTATTATCTTATCCTCTAACTCGCCAATCCTCTTCCTTAATTCATCTTTAACCTTTCTGACGTCATCCTTAATCACTCTAAATTGCTCTTCAAGCCTCCTCTTTATCTCCTCATATGCGTGACCGGGGATCATACCTTTAGAGTATAGTTCTTCAACAGCCCTAATCCTCCTTCTAACTCTGTCTAACTTATTCTCTACATCTAGTGCTCTAACCTTCCATTCAGGGATGACAACTAAGCCATCAGGTGTTAATTTAAGTCTTTCCGCGTGAACTCTCTCAATCTCGTATTCATTAAGAGCTACTTCAATGGATTCTACCTCACCGGCTACATTAGTAAATGCAGTAACTATCTTACCGATAACTCTACCATACTCGTCCTTAATGTTCTGACCTAAGAACTTCTCTATTTGATCTATAGTTAGCGCCATACCTTTACACCGTATTAATGTGCTAAGGTATAGCTAAGCTTAAAAGGTCTCTGTCCTATCATCTGATAATAAGCTAACGATATGGCTGAACTAGATATATACCTAACGCTGTGATATTTTGTTTTAGGTGGTATATTGGATTTCGATATTAAGTATGTTAAAGCGCTTCAAGTACTTGACTCTCGAGGCGACCCTACAGTAGAAGTTATAGTTGTTACGGAGGGCAGAGGTGTTGGTAGAGCTATAGCACCTGCAGGTGCATCCAGGGGGAGATTAGAAGCTGTAGACTTAAGAGACGGAGGTAAAGCTTATGGTGGTCGTGGTGTAAGGAAGGCTGTTGAGGCTGTTAATAAGTACATAGCACCAGCTATCAAGGGTATGGATTCTAGTAAGTATCGCGAAGTCGATAGGAAGATTATCGAGATTGATGGCACAGCTAATAAGTCTAGACTTGGAGGTAATGCAACTACAGCTACATCGTTAGCCGTAGTTAATGCAGCAGCTGACACTGCTGGTGTGCCTCTCTTTGAGTTCCTAGGTGGATGTAGAGCTAGAACATTACCTACGCCCCTGATGAACATAATTAATGGCGGTGCTCACGCAGGTAATGAATTAAGTATACAGGAATTCATGATAGTACCTGTAGGAGCTGATAGCTTCTCTGAGGCAATTAAAATAGCTGTTGAGGTATATAAGACACTTAAGAATATACTTAAGGAATCATATGGTGCTTCAGCTATAAATGTAGGTGATGAGGGAGGTTTTGCTCCACCCATTAAGAGGACTGAAGAAGCTTTGAATGTAATGGTTAAGTCCATAAGTGAGGCAGGTTATGAGCCCGGAAGTGATGTGATGTTAGCCTTAGATGCTGCTGCTTCCCATTTTTACAGTAACGGTAAGTACCGCATAGATGGTAAGATCTTAGAGCCGTATGAACTCTTAGACTTATACTTAGACCTAGTAACTAGATACCCCATAGTAAGTATTGAAGACCCATTCCATGAAGATCAAGCCAACATGTTTAAGGAGTTAAGAGGTGGGATCAAGGGTAAGGCGTTAGTAATAGGTGATGACCTAACAGTTACAAGGGTGGAGAGGGTTAAAGAGTTCATGGAGAAGGGAGCTATAGATGGTGCCATAATAAAGATAAATCAAGTAGGTACGCTATCTGAGGCAGAAGACGTAATTAGGTACTTACTACTCAATAATGGAAAAGCCATAGTAAGTCATAGAAGCGGCGAATCTGAAGATGTAAGCATAGCACATATAGCTGTTGCGTACGAGACAGGTCTGATCAAGGCTGGAGCTCCTGCAAGAGGTGAGAGAACGGCTAAGTATAACGAATTGCTTAGAATAGAAGATTATTTAGGAGGCGATGCTACATACTTAGGAATTAAGTCTTTCCTAAGGTAGAATAACTGCAATACCCAGTAATGCTGCCCCTACTACTAAGAGCAATAATGTAAACTCCTTAATCCTTAACGATAATAGCATCTTACCTAATTTTACTAAACCGTAAATGAGATAAGCACCCGCTATTACAGTTATTATGGCTATACCTATTAATGCTAACCATTGAGCTAAGCCATTAACATGTATACCTCTAAATATATTCAGTATCGGCTCTAAGACTTCAAATCCCATGTCCTATACCCGCATAGAAAGTGTTGTTCAAGATTACTTAAAAAACTATTAGCATATAACTTAATGGATGATGAAGGTTGAAAGCGATGAGTAGGTGATTAGGAGCTGGGCACTGACGGAAGTAATTCATGGCAATAGGCAGATCATTCTTGGATTAGGTAACTCAACTTTTATATTAGTATTAACATCAAATTATAGTGTGTGGTAGTAATGGTTAAGTGTCCTCAGTGCGATACTGAAGTAAAGCAGCCTGAAAAAACCTGGCAGTTAATATCACCATTACCCGATGCTGAAGGAAGAGTAACAATAACGGTCATGGGTACCTTCAAATGCCCTAATTGCGGGTATAGATGGAGAACTAAAGTCTCAACGCTTAAGGTAGGTCCGAGCGGTGAGGTTGAAATAGGCAGTAAGAGGAAAAGGAAGCGTAGGAAAGCCTCTGAAGAAAAAGTTGAGGGTAAGGTCATTGAGGTAGATATCTCGGATATCTTAGAGGAGGAGCTATAGCATTAGGGATAACTAATGAATAGAAAGTACGTCTATTTTACACTTGATATAGCGTTTTTCTTATTATTTATGACCTTAGTAGTATTAATCCTCACTGGTAATCTCATGATAGCAGTCGTTGAAGGAACCTCAATGGAACCGCTCTTCCAAACAGGTGATGTTGTCTTCGTTGTTAAGGTTAAACCTTCAGAAATTAGACCGGGCGATATAATTGTCTATGAAAAACCTAATGGTGCGTATATAATCCATAGAGTTGTTAAGGTGATGCATGAGAATGGTGAAACCATCATTATAACGAAAGGAGACAATAATAAGTATTATGACCCACCAATTAGAATGAAGCAAGTTGTTGGTAAAGTGTTAAGCGTTTACAACATGCCAGTAAAGTTGCCATTTTTAGGACTAATCTCACTCTGGGTTAAGTCTATAATTAATTATTAAGTCAATTACTTCCTTAACCATATTACCTACAGACGAAAGCCTTCTCAACTTATTTATGTAATCACTGAAGTTTAAGTTTAGCTGTTTCTTCCATTCTTTATATGCATTAATTAAGTTTAGGTAAGCTTTCATATGTATATCACATAACTTGATTATTCCATTTAGGGTTTGACTAGCACTTCTCCAGCATAGAGTACATTTATTAGTGCTAAAGCCAACTCCACAGAGTTTCATAACATAATCCTTACCCTCCTCCTTAAGTAATTTCTTCAATTCACTTAATCTCTGAGAAAGTATGTTCTTAGCCTCTTCAACTACATCGTACCTATCAACCTTACCTTGCATAACATTATTTAAATACTCTTCAAATTTCCTTGTAAGTCCCACGTTAGTAATTTCATTGAACATTCTATTAAGAACATTAGCAACGATCATCCCTATGTCTGTAACCTCGATGCCCCTTGAGGTATTCCTTAGGTATCCACGCTTAAATAGTATTTCAATAATTTCAGCTCTAGTTGATTCTGTCCCTATATTCACTTTCTCCATCCATTTAAGTAATGTTGATTTAGTGTAGAGTTGTGGAGGCTTACTGTAAATTGTTAGTACCTTAACTGATGACACCTTTATTTGATCTCCAACCTTAAGCAACGGTAATTTAGTCTCCTTAATCTCATGAAATGGATATATTTCTAACCAACCTTTAGTAATTACAGTATATCCACTAAGTGAAAACTTAAGGTCTGCGACCTTGAATATATACTTTCTATAAGTTACTTTAGCAGGATCGCCAAATGATGCTAAGTACCTTCTTATTATTAAGTCTAATATGTTACGCTCCTTCTCACTCAATGTTCTCCTAGGTAATTCGCCCGTTGGGTATATAGCAGGATGAGCAGGATCCGTCTTTTCACCTTCAGAGTATGTTAATACTCTCTTACTAAGTAATTTACGTGTATATAGAGAATATTGAGGAACACTACTTAATGACTTTATTATTAACCTATTGTTAAGTGATGGAGGTAATTTTTGCGAGTTAGTTCTTGGGTAGCTTATGAGGCCTTCGAGATAAAGGTTCTCAGCTTTAGCTAAGGTCTCAGCTGGCGAGTAACCATATATTTTGGAGGCTTCAACTTGGAGATCAGGTAGATTGAATGGTGGTGGAGGATTGATTATCTTAGTACTCACTAAGGAGTCTATAACCTTAACCTGGCCTAAATTCCTAATTAAGTTAGCATATCTAAGGGCTTCATCATATCTTGAAAAAGGCTTAAACATAGGCTCTAAATTAAATTCCATTCCTTCATAACTGATCTTAGCACTTACTGTGAATGAAATTTTGGGTATGAATGTCTCCCTCTCTAAGTACCTATTGCATACTTCTATCAGTGTTGGTGATTGAACTCTACCAGCACTTAATACTTTCCATTCATTCATTAAGACCTTATAGACATCCATTAAAGCCCTACTGACATTAATGCCCCATATCCAATCAAGTTCGTGCCTACATAGACCTGCCTCAACCATGTGGATATCAAGAGGGAGTAGGTTGTTAAATGCTCTTCTTAATTCATCCTTAGTTAGTGATGAGAACTTTGCTCTCTTAGCTCTATTAAGATTTCCTAACTCCTTAATTATTAGGTATCCTATAACTGAGCCCTCAATATCGTAATCACACGCGTTGACGTACTCTGAGGCATGCCTTGACAATACCTTTATTGCCCTATAGAACCTACTTAAGTGAGAAGAGCCTTTATCGCAAACCCAACGAGGTACCCATTCATAATTAAAGACTGGGTAACCATGATCGTTAGTATTTAAGGTGAATAAATGACCAGCTGATGGAACCACAACTAAACATTTTCCATTATAATAGCCCCACCAAAATGGAATATTGAATATCTTCCCCTTCCCTCTTAAACCTAAGGCCTCAGCTATTTTAGCGGCAGCCTTAGGTTTTTCAGCTATGATTAATGTGTAGTTTTTACATGGGACCTTGACTTCAGATTTAAATTTACTGCCTAAGATCCTCCTTGATTTTACCTTCTTGGCAGGCATTACCCTCTAATAACCTCCCTACTGTGTTAGTTCTTAATTAACCTTTGGGGTTAATACCTATAATAATTCAATGTGCACGGTGAATACGTCCCTGAGCCTTTCATCCTCCCGAGAACTCTCGGGCGTCTGGCTCATGATTGCATTATGAGTTAACTCTTTTAAGGTTTAATTATTTTCTTGGTACATGTAAAACGGCTTCAGTCTATATCTCTATTCTTCCAAAGATCTTTCTCTCTAATTCCAGGAGGACATTAACAGGTATGAGCTCTTTCTTACCTCCAGGTTTATACCTCACTAAAGTTATTGGTAGTATACCTCTACGTAATTCCTCCTTAGCTATCTCTACGGGATCCTTAGGTAATGAGGAAATATCTATTAATGGTATGGCACCTAGTGATAATTGTAGAGCCCTTGCAGCAACTATTCTAGCCTTTTCGTAGCGTGTTAGTCTTAAAGGGCCTATGGTTATTGGGGGCTTCTTTATGACGTCTAGGGGTATTCTCTTACTCATACCTCTCCCTCATACCTCACTAATGTGCGATAAAGGTAAAATAAAGTTTTTGATCGCCAATGAAGTTAAGAAGGGATTTAATGAATATGCATGCTATGTAGAGCATGAAGTTAATCGAACTAAAAATAATTAAGATTAATCAAACTCGAACTTACCCTTCTCTTCCTCCTCTCCTCTCTTTCCTTTCTTCTCTTCCTTCTTTGTTGGTGCTGCGGCAATTACGTCATCGACCTTAAGTATAGCAGCAGCTGCCTCTGTTGCTGCCTTAATTACTTGCTTCTTGACGAGTACAGGGTCTATTACATTTATCTTGGTCATATCATCGAGTATCTTGCCGTTTATGACGTCAATACCTGCGTTAATCTTACCCTCATCATGTAACTTTCTTAACTCCATTAAGGCGTTAAGTGGGTCTAGACCTGCTGTTTGAGCTAACACAGTTACTATTTCTTCTAATGCATCAGCGAATGCTTTAACAGCTAGCTGCTCCTTACCACCAATACTCTCAGCATATTTCCTTAATTTAAGTGCTAATTCAACCTCTGCAGCACCACCACCAGGTACGACCTTAGGCTCTTTCAGTACATTCCTTAGGGCGTGTAGTGCATCATTGAAGCTTCTCTCAGCATCATCTACTAACATGTCACTAGCGCCTCTAATTAATATGGTTACTGCCTTCGGATTCTTGCAACCCTCTATGAACACCATTTTGTCATTACCTACCCTCCTCTCCTCAACTAGTTTTGCATACCCTAGGTCCTTCTCTGATAGGTCTCTAATACTTGTGATGATTCTTCCTCCTGTTGCTCTTTCTAGTTTTTCCATGTCTGATCTCTTTACTCTTC
>CAZAMI010000011.1:0-19300 GCA_964486465.1 uncultured Desulfurococcaceae archaeon
AGACGGTCACCGACCGGCGGAGGTCCCGGGTTCAAATCCCGGCGGGCCCGCCACATATCCCACTAAAACTTAATTTATGGTAGCAGGTACTCCACAGTAATGCCTTTAGGGAGTTCGTTAAGAATTGACTTATCAACTAAAATTACTGCTCCAATGAACTTTAAATCAAGTTTAAGTAATTCCATGAATTTCTTTAAGTGGGGTACACATTCCTTACCTAGTATCGCATATATAGCAACAGTGGGGGACTCCCTATCAATACCTACCTCCTTCACTAACTCTAAACTTTCATAAATGGGTGTAGTAATTGATGGTATTAAAGTTAAGGATACGTTTAATCTAAGAGCTATACCTAGTGCTAATAGTGCTGAAGCATCTGGTGGTGCGATTAAAGCTGCTACACTAGTACCTGCTAATCTATCTATTATTCGCTCATAAAAGTATAGGCTAAGGTAATTAACTAATAAGGAATTACTCAATAACCTCACTATACTGCCATACTTCTTACTACGTAATAGTCTATAAATAAAGTCCTTAACTATACCCTTACTTAATAGTAAGTTAAGTATCTTCTCAGAAGTTTCCTTATTAGGTATAGTTGAGCCTTGATGATACTTGCTTAGAATAGGTGCTGAAATGCTCAGTAGGGAACTTAACTCACTATATGAGAAAGCTTCCTTAACAGCTATTAAGGAGTCAACAGCATCAATTCTAAGTTTTAGATCTACGTATTTCCTACCTAAGCCGTGTCTTAATACCCTAATTACAATACCTAAGCACCCTAGGATCAAAAAGCTTAACTTAATATTTAAAGGATGAAGAAAGTTATACTATAGATGAGCGAGGTCTATAAGCGCTGATACATGATGACAAACCCACGCTGCGAAGTATTTCCTCTTAAGTCTAATTCAATTAAATCAGACAAATGCCTTCTCATCAATACTCAGTTCCAGGGGTACTCATCACACCAGTTTATATTAGCCTTACACTACTTAAAAACCTAGGAGTACAGCCTTGGGGTTAAGAATAATACTAAGGTCATTAAAGATACCTATATTGCTTTCTCTATATGCAATAGCTTGGCTAAGTATTCAGCCATTCATAATTAAGTTATTAGCTAAGTCTTCAGGTGTTTCAGGATTAAGTAACGTTATTTCCGTAATTACGTATTTTATAATTAATATTGCATGGTTATATAGCTGGTATAGACTGGCTAAGGATGTAAGGAGGAGGGCCTTAATGAAGAGATGAAAACATCAATTTATGGTTCAGCGCTACAGTGGATCATCACATATCAGACCGCCCGTCGTTAACATCATTACCTAAAATATAGTTACCTATTACTAATTATATATATGCTTGGTCTCCAAGGTAACGCATACTTTTTCCTGCCACCAAGATCTGGCGCATTAGGATCATTAGACACGTATACTGCTTTAATCTTAATACTACATGATTTCTCTATGTATTCCTTGAACTGATTTATTACCTCATACTCGTCTAGTCCCTTAATTCTTACTAAGTACTCCAAGAAATGCTTAGGTAACTTCATTACTAACTCATAAAGTACTTGTAAGTTCCTTACAACCTCCTTACCCTTAAATCCTAACCTACCCATCTCCTTACCTAAATTCCTTAATACGTCAGAGAATTTACCACCTCTCATCACAATATCGTGAACTTTAGCTAAGTATTCATATTGATTTCTCGGTACGACATAGATTATTACTTCTTTCCCTCCAACAACCCTTACAAGCTCCTTAATATCATCAATCAGATTATCAATGAACATCATCTTAAGTTCTACATCGGGTTTGAAGTATTTCTTTAAATCACTAAGTGGAGGTATTTTCTCCATAACAACTAAGCCCTCATTACCTATCACATGCCATAATTCCTCAGCTATAAATGGAGTGAACCATGACATCATGATAAGCCATAATTTAATGTATTCATCAACTATCTTTGAAGGCTTATTCACTAATGATAAATACTTCCTTAAGTCCTGATACATTAGATAGAATATTCTTATACCTGCTGCTCTAATTCTAACATTGTTTAACTCATTAATGATCCCCTCAACATGGCTGTATAACCTACTCATAAGCCACTGTTCGGGTAAGCCGAATGAGTTAACCTTTTCAGCCTCTGAAAGCTCCCTTACTAATCTCCCAATATCCATTAACCTATCAATAGCCCTACTTACAGCTTCCTCACTAAAGTTTAAGTCTTGCTCAACTTCAGCTTCAGTAGCTATTGTTAATCTAACTACATCAGCTGAGTAATTATCAATTAAACCTCTAAGAGTTCTTATATTCCCTTTTGATTTAGCCATCTTTTCTCCTTTTATCAAGACCCAACCATTAGCTACTATCTGCTTGGGCCACTTATCCTCGGGGAATATAGCTACATGGTTAAATATGAAGTACGTTAAGTGATTAGGTATTAAGTCCTTACCACTATGCCTAGAATCTAATGGATACCAGTAATTGAACTCATTTCTTATATCATAAAGTACCTCCTTAGGTATTCCTAGTTTCCTAGATAACTCGTTACTTGAACCCACCCCAAGCATCACATAATCCCAGAACTCACTTGTTAACTTACTTGGATCTATTCCATACTTCCTTATCTTATGTATTACAGTGTAAAACGCCATGTATATGGTGGAGTCACTTAATGACTCGATAATCCATCCCTTCTCCCATGGTAATTCAGTACCTAAACCCCTAGTTCTAGCACAAGCCTTAGCTCTTAACCAATCAATAGTTGCTTCAAATTGCCTACGTGCTTCCTCAGGCACTATCCTCATTCTACTTAAGGCCTTCCTGGTCAGTTCTTTCCATCCCTCATTACCATAATCGATAAACCACTGGTTCTCTAGAATCTTTACAACTATCTCAGCACCGCATCTACAGTAAACAGGAGCATTCATTACTTCATACATGACATCACCATAGCCATGAATTATTAAGAATTTCTTAATCTTCTCCCTTGCTTCACTAACTCTAGTATCTACTACCTCTTTGCAGATGAAGTCCTTAGCACCACTAATTACTTCATACTTAATAAGATCACAAACATCACTCCTCATATAACCTCTTTCAAACTCCTCTTTGTAAACTTCTTTTGTAGCCTTATCCAATAACTCCCTGTCTAATTGAGACTTAACTCCTAGCTTTCTAATAACATCTGCTGCTGGTACTGCTGAATAACCCTTAACTGATATTAATGGTATTGGCTTATATTCACCCCATGAATCATGGTTGTCAACACCCAAGTAATCTTTTAAGGCTGCATAATCGTAGGGTGCGTGAGCTGGTACACTCATCACAACGCCTGTACCATATCTTGGATTTACGAACTTACCAGGTAATATTCTTACCTTACTACCTGTTAATGGGTTTATGACGTGCTTCCCTATGAGATCTTTAGAATCTATCTTTTCCATTATCGTAATTCTCTTTTGGTAGCTTAGTCTGTGTGCTGCATCACAAGCAAGTATCCACGTCTCCTCACCCTTAGGCGTTTTTATGGTGGCTTTACAGTATGTTGCTTCAGGATTAATCCATATATTAGTTACTCCAAGAACTGTCTCAGGTCGTAAAGTTGCTACAGGGAAGTAAGCTTTAACCTCAACACCCCTAAATTTAATTATCGTAAATTCATCTATTTCAGGTTCAACATCATCCTTAGTATCGTGCATGCTTACAGGCATATTATGGTAAGGACACCAGCCAACAGGGTACGTACCCTTAATTAAGAACCCCTTACTTCTTAATTTTTCGAATTGCCATCTAATGAATGCCTTAAATTCTGGATCTATACTTGTGAATTCTCTTCTCCAATCTATAGATAAACCGAAATCCTTCATAGCCTCTTTACTAATTTCGTGAAAGTATCTAGCTAGTTTTAATGGTTCATTAAGTTTCCTAAGCTCACTCTCAGGTATTCCGAAGTTTTGAGATAACCTCTTAATCAATACTTCGTCATTCTTAGATATTCTCTCAGCTACTGCTAGTATAGGGGTTCCTGTGTAATGGAATGCCATAGGGAATAATACGTTAACATTCATCGATCTATTAAACCTTGCTAAGACATCAGGTATTAAGTACGTTCTAGCATGCCCTATATGTGCTGGACCGTTAGGGTACATGAATGCTGCAGTTAAGAAGTATTTAGGTCTTGAAGGGTCGGGATCTGCATCATAAACTCTTCTCTCATACCATACCTTAACCCACTTCTTTGCTATACTCTTAAGGTATTCAATATACTCCTCATACTTAGCAATAAACGAACCCCAACCTATAACCTCGCATTAAGGAAAATTAAAGCTTTACTATACTCTGTACTTATCAGTAATACGGAGCTTATCATCCCTCACGGTCATACCGTGCTCCGTTCATCACATCTGTAATATATCGGTTAAAAGGGATTATATATCTGGGGTAGGAGTTGAAGGCTATTGTAAAGGTTGATGGTAAGGGTAGGATAACTATACCCTTGTATATTAGGGAGAGTGTAGGGTTAGAACCTGACTCCTACGTTGAGATAGAGGTTGTTGAAGGAGGTAAGGAATTGAGGTTAAGACCCATAGCGAGATCTGATGAAGTATTAGCTGATCTAACTATTGAGTTACATAGTATTAACGATTTACATAAACTTATAGATGAAGTTGTTAAGGAGGGTGCTGACATAAAATTATTAAGATGTAGATCCCTAGGTGAAGAAAGATATTCTTGTACTATAACTATAGGCGTAATTGATATTGAATTAGTTGAAATATTACGTAGTACATTAAGTAAGGCTAAACTACCTATAAATTCCATTAATGTCATTAGTAGGAGGTTGAGAGCATGACCATACATGTTGGTACATGCGGGTTTCCCATAAGTAGGAGAAAGTACTTCGAGGAATTCACAACAGTAGAGCTGCAAGACACCTTCTACAATAAGCCTGATCCCGGCAAGTTAAGTAATCTAAGGAGAGAAGTCCCAGAGCACTTCATATTTAACATGAAGGCATGGCAAGCAATTACCCACCCACCTACAATGCCTACATGGAGGAGAGCTAAGATTAAGATACCTAAGGATAAGGCAGATGTTTACGGATTTCTAAGACCTACTAAGGAGAATTTTGAGGCATGGGATATCATAGTTAAGGCTGCTAAAGCCCTTCAAGCACGTGTTATAGTGGTTCAGTTACCATCTTCCTTCAAGTGCATAGATGAAAACGTGAGAAATATGAGGGAATTCCTAAGTACTATAGCAAGTAGAACAGAATCAGTAGTAGGTATTGAGGTAAGGGGTGATTGGAAGGAGAATGAGGAAAAGTTGAGGAACATTCTTGTAGAATTTAAAAATGTTATACATATAGTCGATCCATTTAGATGGACGCCGGTTAAGGTTGAGGAGGTAACATATTTCAGGCTACATGGATTGGGCGGACGTGAAGTTAACTATAAGTACAAGTATACAGATAATGACCTACGTAGATTAAAGAACATCATTGAGAAGTTCTTAGGTGCATCAAAGGAAGTGTTCGTAATGTTTAACAATATCTACATGCGTGATGATGCTTTAAGATTTAAGGATATCCTTCAGCAAGCCTAATTGCAGCATCAAGAACTTCCTTGACACCTACGCCCTTTAATGCACTCATGTAGTAAACTTCACCTTTAAATACTGACTTAACTGCTTTAGCAACTAATTCTAACCTTTTCTTACCAACTATGTCAATCTTATTTATAGCTACTAACATCTTAGCTTTCCACTCATTGAATGTTGTTAATAAATTCCTAAGTAATGTAATTTGCCTATCTAAACTATAGTAAGACCCTTCGTACGGATCTACTATGAATATTATCGAGTCAGGTAAGTTCTTAAGAGCCACTAGAGCCTTTCTCTCAATAGGATTTAGTTCATTAAGAGGTCTATCAAGGATTCCAGGTGTATCAATAACCTGTATTCGCCTATAGTTCACCTCAAGATGGCCTACTATGATTTCCTTTGTTGTGAATGGGAAGGGTGATATCTCAGGTTTAGCGCTTGAGATTCTACTAACAAATGTTGATTTACCTACCTGAGGCATCCCAGCTACAACTATCTTAGGCTCACTCATAATTATGCATGGTAGCTTTCTTAACTCATTAACTACTTCCTTAAGACATTCTAGATCCTTTCTTAAGCGTCTAAACACTGAGAGTACCCTACCCACATATTCTCTCGATAACTTCCTCGCTTCAGGTACGTCAAAGCTTAACCTTATCCTCTCACTGTACTCTCTTGTAAGTTTCCTAATGACAGACTTATAACCAATAATCTTACCTATGACATCACTGTATCTGTTACCCATGCTTGACATCGCTATTAGGTCTTTATAAAATTGATGAAGCTCGTCGTATTTAGGTAGCAGTTCTATATTCCTGTAAAAATCATTCATTAAGTAGTCATGTATTCTTTCGATCCTAATTAAGTATTTGACTAAGCCCTTCTTCCTCACCGATTTTGCTACACTTACTTTCGAGTTGTAAATCTTTAATATCTTAACTCTAATATCATCAAACGTTCTAATTCTTATACCCTTTAACTTATTACTTAAACATAGCCTTTCCTCTTCCAAACCACTTTCCCTCTATACTTTATAGCCACTATTCTATGGTGGGGAATTACCTTCTCACCAATTATGATCCTATCTTTTAATACATCAGTATCCTTACTTAGCCTGATTTCGTTTACATTGCTTTGGCCTCCTGACCTATCTATGATATCTATTGTGACGTCTTCTAAGCTACGTCCACTCATCCACCATAGCTTCTTTAGTGTTCTCTCAATAGTTGCTCTACCCATATTACTCATCACTCACATTATAGGTACAAACTCTTAAATTCCTGATTGCGAGATAGCAGTGGTGTTAAGTGTGGGCTATGAAAGGTTAGGAACTGGTGCTACTGCTGTAGGTATTAAGACCAGTGAGGCTGTAGTTCTTGCAGCTGAGAAGAGGGTATCTTATGGAGGGTTCGTGATGAGTAGAGCAGCTAAGAAAGTGTTTGGTGTTAAAGGTAGGTATGGATTTGCATTTGCTGGTTTATTTGCTGACATACAAACTCTTAGGAGACTCATGGAGGTTGAGATACATGCCTACGAAGTAACTAATGCTAGGCCTATGAGTGTAAAAGCAGCTGCTAGACTGCTTTCAGTAATACTTTATCAGTATAAGTACTTCCCATTCCTATCGGAAATAATATTCGGAGGTATTGATGACGAAGGCACACATCTATACGTCATGGACTCGTTAGGCTCAATGATAGAGGACGATTATGCAGCAATAGGTACTGGAGCACCAATAGCGATAGGTATCATAGAGAATAGTTATAAGAAGGACTTAAGTATTGAGCAAATCGAGAAGTTAGCTATTGAAGCAGTTAAGGCAGCCATAAGACGTGATGCCGTATCAGGTGACGGTGTCGATGTCGTCCTCATAACTAAAGAGGGTATTAAGGAATCATCATATACCATAGAGTAAGGAGTAAGGAATGAATTCCTTTAATGTCCAAAAAGCAGTAGCACTTCAGAAGTTTCTCTCAAGTTTAGTTAGGAAGGAAGGGAGAATAGATAGATTAAAAAGTATTGTAGGTCTAGATGTAGCTTACGTAGGTGATACTGGGGTAGCAGTAGCAGCTCTACTTGAATATCCCTCATTAACATTAAAAGAGTACGTTGTAGTTCGAGGGTATGTCCCTATACCCTACATTCCAGGCCTCCTAGCATTTCGTGAGGCACCATTACTCATAAAGGCTTACGAGAAGCTAGGCATCGATGCTGACTTGGTAGTAGTTGATGGTCACGGCATAACTCATCCAAGAAAATTCGGTATAGCGTCACATATAGGTGTAGTGCTTGACTTACCATCAATAGGGGCTGCCAAGAAGATACTTGTAGGAGGCGTAATTGAGGTTCACGGCCGTAAGTACCTAACCACAATAGATAATGAGTTAGGTGCTATAGTTGTTGAGCGAGGCAAAAAGAAGGTCTACTTAAGTATAGGTCATAAAATATCTCTTGAGGAAGTAGAGAAGTTAATACCTAAGATATTTAAGACACATGACTTACCTGAACCAACATATATAGCTGATCTCATAACGAAGAAGGAGAGGAGGAAGTTAGTAAATGAAAAGCGTAGGACGAAAGACCGTAACTATAAGGTGTAAAGTAGTTAGTGGTATTGGTGAAGGTAGTAAATACGTAAGGCTTAGTTATTATGAGGAAATACTTAAATCCATACTCAATGGCGAAAAACCCTACCCCGGCACGTTAAATATTCTTTGTGACATCAATTATAAAGCATTAATTACTAAATGCAAACCTAGGACCGTATCCAACTTTAGGAGTTATGGTGGTTTCTACTACTGGTATGCTATACTCAAGTATTCCAAGTTAGGTAATAATTATGTAAAACTTGATGTAGTTATTCTAAGACCTTTCCTAAGCAAACATAAAGAAAATGTCTTAGAGATAGTATCCAGTACCTACTTGAGGAATTATTTAGGCTTAAAGGATGGTGATGTAGTAGAGCTGGATTTATTCTGTAGTGAGGGTGTATAATTATGATTAAGTTTAAGTGTTATCGATGTATACATTGCTGCTTCTTCGTGACACCTAATGATTACCCCGTATTGCTTAAGGAGGAAGTGAATAGATTAAGAAACTTAGCTAAAAAGTATAAAGTCAATGTAGCTTTCAAGAAGATAAATGACATCTTCTACATGTGGGTTATTAACGGTTTCTGCCCATTTTATGATGTTAAGGAAAGGAGATGCTTAATCCATAATGAGAAACCATTATCATGTAAAATATTCCCCCTATTATTAAACATAAAGACTAGAGAGATTAGTGCCTCAATGATGTGTGATTGGGTGGCTAAGAACATTAAAGTAATAACTAACTTAAACTTACAGGAAGTATTTCCTGACGAAGTGAAAGCTTTAATAGAACTATATAAGAGGATTGTAGTATTAAGAGGAGGAGGACCATGAGTAAGGGTAAGTTACTGGGAACAAAAGGAACTTCAAGAACAGATATATTCTTCACTACCTATGATGAGAATGCAGCTAACATTCTCATAGATACCATAAAGAGTAAGTACAAGGTTTTAAAGATATCTCGAAGTAAAGTACTTAGTGAATTTTACTATGTATCATTAGAAGGTAAGGTCAAGGATGTAGAAAGTATAGTATCACGTATTAAAGGGATTACTTGGTATAAAATTGATTATATAGAATTTAGATAGGGACTTGATAGCTTCAGCTTCATAAACCTAGTGCCTTATCTAGAGCTATTAGGGTAATTATTACAGAGAAAGATAATGCTATGAAGAATGAAAGTATAAGTACATCATTAATTCCTGAGGTATAGTTCTTGATACTATGTAGTATTACAACTATAGTGAGGATGATTAACACTATTATTACTTTAAGCTTTGAGCTTATACTTCCACCACTCTTAAATGAGTTTAATCTTAATACCACCTCCTAACACCCTTGATAATGCTACGGACATTGATGTAAGGAATGCTATGTAGACGCTTGGAAGGAATACTAATGTGTAAAGATATGTAACACCCATGACAATGTATGAATAAAATAGTTTTGTTAAATCACTTAATGCTATAAATCTTTTTTCAATTACTTTAGGTCTTAACGGCTCATAGATACTCTTGAATACTATAGTTAATGAGTTACTCGACTTATTTAATGGTAGTGTGCATTCATATAACTTTATATTACGCCATGTAAACATGCTCCAATCACATACTACATTAACATCGTTTATAGTAATGTAGTCTATGCCGACATTGCTATATCTAACTAACTTTATTTGCGCACCTACTGATTGAGTGTATAAGTTAATAATGAGTATGTCACCATAATTTGCCATTCCCTTAACTATAACGTCATTGCCTAATATTATGGAGAGACCATTACCATATAATAAGAATGGTGTTTTAAGTAATAATCTACTTCCAATTTCACTAGTATTCACTTCATGAGGTCGAGGTACAAAGAGGTAACCCATAAACTCAACTTTAAAGAATAGTGTTATGTTAGTTGGTATTAAGTCTTTACTATAACCTAAATATATAACTCCGTCTCTATTACCTAGAATTACACCTTTAGGTTCATCTTCATTCGCCTTTGTATATACAAGTAATATAGGATATGGTATTCTATTACCCATTTCATCAACTATTACTACCTTTGTTGAGTTGATGAAGGAGGAACCTAATGATTGACCTATACTTGGTGTTAAGTAGGCAGTAAAGGCGGGCAGTAGCGGGAAGCCTACATACATAATTATCGATGAGGCTATCAAGAATGCGCCTACACCCTTACCAATCCTGAATGGTAATGAGTAGAGCAGTATGCCTAACAACATCAGCTTATTTTTTAGTGAGTATATGGTTAGCGCTAAGAAGTATATTATTTTGAGAGCTGATAGAGCTAAAGACACATAGGTAATCGCTATATTAATAGGTGATGAAATAACAAATGCGTGAATACCTTTGAAAAGTGAAGATATGTATGAAAGAGCACCAAATAATGTTAATAATACAGCTGTTCTAGCTACGAGCCAATTTAGGAAGCTTGACCAAGAATACCCTATTAGGTTTAGTATGTAATCACTTAAGTAGAGGAGTATCCCATAAATGGATATTAATACCATAGTTGAAATAGCGTCAATTATTAAGAATACCCCCCACTTCTTTAAGCCCTTATATGGTATAGGTAACGTTAATATCAAAACCCCTATGATATAGGTGAGTAATGCTAGGTTTGAAGCCAGTAGTAGGAAGTCCATTCATGGCACCTTATCATGGCGTTATTGGGGCTGGCGGCATAGGCTGATATACATTACTGACTATGTATGAAATTAATGCAAATATTGTTGACCCCATCGCCATCCAAAATGCAGCTAGAACAGCATCTTCAATTAGTCCTTGTCCTGCCCTCTTAACTCTATGTATAGGTATAGGGGATCCACGAATAGCCCACCCAATAATCCATGTAACTAGGAATAGTAGCCAGGCTATCGTCATTAATTGAGTAGTTAACTGCTGAATGAACTCTATAACTCCCACACTCCTCCCCACACATTAAAAGGGTTTAAAAATTGTATTGGTAAGGGAAGGAGTGTATGCGTAAATGGGGCTTTAGGAGGGATTTATACTGGTGCCCTAACTGCAATATACCGTTAAGGAATGAGTCATGCGGTAAATGTGGAGGTAAGGCTCTTAAGATTAAGATAAACGAGCCAGGGGATCTAAGACCAGCATTTGACGGTGATCTAAAGTTTATTGAAGAGGCTTTAATTAACGAGTTTAGTAGTACTAAGTTAATGAATAAATTGGGTATAGGTTACAATCTAACATTTCTTAATAGAGTACCCCATTATGACGACATGAAGGAAGTAATAGTTGGTGGTGTAGTCGTTGGTAGACTGTATTTTGATCCTTACCAATTTAGATGGCGTTGGCGTCTCAATAAATTGAGTGCTTTAGAAGCTTTGGATGAAGGCTTAATTAGGTACTATGTTAGAGATAATGTTAAACCATTGGAGATAGTAGGTGATGCTAGTAACGCCAAGGATGGTGAGCAGGCAGCAGTAGTTAATAGAAATGGGGATATAATAGCATTAGCTATTGCAAGAAGAGGTAAATTCAGGGTTCAAATAATATTTAGAGATAAGAAGGTAGTCAAACCATTTAAGACTAAATCATCAATAGATGACGTTCTTAAGGGGAATGATGAATATTTAAGGATGCTCATCTCAAGATCTTTAGCACACTTAGTAGTGATTACCGAGAGAGTTGGATTACCTGTAGTTTTATCCTACTCAGGAGGTAAAGACTCATTATTATCACTACATTTAACATTAAGTGCTGGCATAGAGCCTAAACTATTATTTAATGATACAGGCCTAGAATTTCCTGAGACAATTAGTAATGTCTATAGTGTTTCAAGGATTTACGGTCTAGATTTAATCATTGCTAAAGCTGGTGATAAGTTTTGGGATGGTGTTAAGGTATTCGGTCCTCCAGCTAAGGATTATAGGTGGTGTTGCAAGGTAGTAAAGTTAATACCTATAGCTAAAACGTATAAGAAGTACTTTCCGCAAGGTCTCTTAGTGATAATAGGTCAGAGAGCTCTGGAATCAATAGATAGGTCTTGGAGTGGGCGTGTATGGAGGAATAGGTGGTTACCTTTAGCTTTGAATACAACACCTATACAGGAATGGGATCAACTATCTGAATGGCTTTACATAGTTAAGAACAAACTACCTGTTAATCCTCTATACTCTCGAGGCTTTGATAGACTAGGTTGTTACCTATGTCCTGCTGCCTACATAGCTGAATATTATATAGTTAGTAGGGAACATCCCGAACTTTGGGAAAAGTGGTTAAACATACTTAATGAGTGGTGCACTAAGCTGGGCTTACCTAAGCAATGGGTTAGATTTCACCTTTGGCGATGGCTCAATCCATTAGGTCAGGGGAGAAGAAGAGTAGAAATATGGTTAGGGTTTAAGGAGCCATCGGATTGGGTTAATGAGTATAGGAGACGTTCAGAACTAACAATTACAGGTTCCGAGGTTGAGGGTGGATATGTAATTAATGTTGATGAAGGCATTCCTGTTGAAGGTGTAATGAGGCAGTATAGAGTTATTGGTTACAAATTGATCATTCATGATGATTACATCGTCATCATAGATGATGAGAGAGAAGTGAAAGTGAGCAAGTACATGATTAAGGTTAAAGATAAGAAGAACCCATTTGAATTAGCTGTTTTGACTTTAAAATTAGCAATAAGGTGGGGTAAATGTGTAAGTTGCGGTAATTGTAGTCTATGGTGCCCCAGGGGAGCTATATCGCTTACTAACGGGCATCCCGAAGTCAATCCTGAAAAATGTGTAGGCTGCGGAATATGTGTTGAAGTATGTCCATTAGCGGAAGTATTCACTGAGAAGTTAATAGTAAGTAGATTAGTAGGTAACCCTAAGGGGAGGGCTAGGAAGTTAAGAGCTATAAGCTTAGAATATGCTAAGGCGTTAAGGAAGGCTCAAATAACTAAGGAAGGAAAGAGTACTAAAGTAGAACAGTACTACGAGGGCATTAGTAAATTGTTTAGTGAGGAATAGAGGAGGTAGTTAAGGGTAGATCAGTTAGTGGTCCCTCATTCATCGATCATTCTAGGACACCTCTCATCACGCATCTTACATCCTTAAACATATTTTTAAGCGTGTTAATAACTTTCTTAACTATATTATCTACATCTATGGGGTTACCGGCAACAATTACACATAATACGTTAAATTGACCTGGAGAGTCATTACTTAAGAACCCCAATGCTAAAGACTTCATGGAATTATCTACATCAATGCTGATAGTTAAGAATGACTCCTTGGTGGGCTCATGCAATGTTAATTGGTCCCATGATCTTACTATGAACTCTCCAGGTATACCATCACATTCTTTAACATCATGAACACTGCAATCCTCATTTAGAAGTATTAACTTCATATCCTACCTCACTACATATAAATATACTCTATGATTAATCACACCATCGGAAAATAGGTATGTTTCAATAGGATCCCAACCAGGGATCTCAAATTCATGAGAAACCACACGAGTACCTCTACGTAGTTCCCTTTCAAGTTTAGGTCTAAGCATCTTATTTACTGAAGTAAGTAGGAATAATGTAATTATTGTTGCTTCAGAGATGTCAACATTAAACATATCGTCATTAATAACTATCACTCTCCCCTCAAGCCCCTTAGACTTAACCTGACTTAAAGCTCTCTCATATAAATCCTTACGTATCTCAACACATACAGCCTTCCTAACATTAAATACCTCAACAGCCCTTATCGGTATTCTACCATCGCCGCATCCTAAATCATATACAACGTCATTAGGTCCTGCCTTAGCAACTTTAAGCATGAAATCAACTACTGGGATCGGCGTCGGTACATACGGTACTGATATTCTACCACTCATTAATCCTCATCCACTGAAAAACTAGATACGCAGTATAAAATAACTTAAGTGATTTAGTATAATGCAATATTCGATAATAGATTCAGAAAGTACTTTAACATCATTAATCAGATCCCGGATTCCTCAACATCTACTACATATTTAACTATCTATCTTTTAATATTTAGCGTAGATTAAGTGATGGATAAAGATGCTGACTAAGCTAAGAACTAAGTTTAATAAGCTATTCTACGCTTTTGCTAAGTACTTAGTTATTGTAGGTGTGAGACCTAATCACGTAACTATTCTAGGATTGATTATCAGTTTATCCTCCCCCTTTATAATATACTTCGTACATAGAAGCGCTATTTTAGCTTTGATTCTTGTAGCTTTATCAGCTTTATGCGATGTACTGGACGGTATTATAGCTAAGCTTACTAAGTCTGCAACACCACTAGGCGCTTTTCTTGATTCCGTAAGTGATAGAATATCTGACGTTGTATACGCTATTATATTATTAATATTAGGTATAGATGCTTTCATAGTTATGATATTCGCATCTACATCACTCTTGATTAGCTACATTAGAGCACGAGCTGAATCATTAGGCATTAAGTTAGAAGGTGTGGGTATTATGGAGAGAGCTGAGAGGGTACTAGCCGTACTCATAATACTAATTATCATATCCATGGGTAACGTTACCATAGCTTATATAGCCACTCTTATAGTATCTATATTAAATGTCTTAACCATATTACAGAGGGGCATGGAGGTATGGAGGAGCATGAAGAGGAGTTCAAGACATGGATCTTCACCTTAGGTAATGAAGTAGTTGAAGGACGTGTAGTAAACACTAATGCCTCATACTTAGGGAGGAGACTCACATTACTAGGTTTTAAAGTCGTAGGCAACATATCACTAATTGATGATGTCAATATAATATCAAGTCATTTAAGATATGTTGCTAACACGTACAAGCCTAGATTAATAGTAACTACAGGAGGCTTAGGTCCAACACCAGATGATAGAACGTTGGAGGCTATTGCTAAAGCATTCAATAGGAAGTTAATACTAAATGATGAAGCATTTAAAATGGTTAAGGAGAAATATAGCGAAATTAACTTACCGATGACTGAGGAGAGAAAGAAGATGGCATATCTACCTGAAGGTGCTATACCGATTCCTAATCCCGTCGGTACAGCGCCTGGTTCATGGCTTGAAGTACCTGAGCTCAACTTAATAATCATATCATTACCTGGAGTACCGAGGGAATTAGAAGCTATGTGGGAGGGCTGGGTTGAGAAGAGATTAAGGGATATAGGAGCTAAGGTATACATATTTGAAGAAACCTTCACCGTTATAGGTATTCCTGAATCTTCAGCTGCTAAGGTATTGAAGGATGTTCAAAAAAGATATGGTAATGTTTACGTAAAGACTCACCCTAAGGGCCATGAGATTAGGGGTCCGAAGCTAGACGTATACATTATGGCATCATCTAGAGAGGAGAGTGAGGCGCGGAAAGCAGTTAGGATTGTTAAGGAACTATTAATGAGGAAGTTTAAGGAGCTAGGTGGTAATATTCATGAGTGACCTCTAAAGAAGTTGTATAGACCCATACCACCAGCTATTTCCTCCCACTCTATACCGAACGGTATTAGTAACTGCTGTATAACAGATTTTAATGCTTCCACATACTCATTTATATTAACGTCGTCTAGCTTAGCTAATTGAACAGCCTTAACCTTATCCCTAGTCTTAGTCTTAACATAGAATATGACGTCCCCTCTACCAACAATAACTCCGTACTTCCTTAACTGCTTAGCAGCTTTTACATGAATTGGTGTAGTCTTAACGTATTCTTCTAATGGCTTATTTAATGTAGTCCTAAAAGCTACTTCATCTAGAGTGAACTCCTTATTCTTAAGCTTTAAGTATACTTCCTGAATTGCGTTCTTTAAGGAATTCTTAACTTTATCAAGCATTACAGGGTTATCCTCTAAGTCTCTCATGAGGTTTACAGCCTTAATGAAAGTATCTTGGAGAAGTTTAGGTACATTCTTTTTCTTGCCAACCATACCCTTAATATCTACTTTACCGCTATCCTGTACACCTATGTAATTTTTCTTTAATGCGAAAGCAACGTATTTATAGACCTTATCAACTTCAAGATCAAGCTGAAACCTCTCCTCAACCCACTTGATCAATTCGTTTAGTTTCTCTTCATCAGGCTTCCATAGGAATAAGGAGTCGGTATCTCCGTAGAGGACCTTTAAACCAAGCTCTTTAGCCTTTCGTAATGTTAATGTAATGACGTATCTACCTAAAGCCGTTACTGACTCAGCTACTGAGGGTGTATAGAGTGGGAACTTCTCATGGCCGAAGACACCATAGCTAGCGTTTATATATACCTTCATAGCGCTTTGAACAACATCATACCAACTTCTTAACTCAGCAGGTAAGTCCTTTCTCTTAGCTAACTTCTTGTAAATGTTAACTCTAAAGTCTCTCAACATACCTACAAGTTCTGATGTAATACCTTTCCTACTTAAGCAAACCTTATGTAGAGTTCTACCTGATTCATCCTTTATCTCACCTATCCCACTATCCCTACAGAACTCAGGTAGCGGGTCTATGGTTTCATAGCTTAAGTTCCAAACCTTAATTATGCTTGGGTATAGTGATGCAAAGTCTAACACTACTACATTAAAGTATACACCGGGTATTGGGTCTATTACTATAGCACCTGCATATCTCTTACCACCTATCTTAGCTGATGTCTTAACTACACCCTTAATCTTTAGTAACTCATCCTCATTAGGTATTAAGTAGTTCCTCCTCCTATGCTCCCAATACATTAGATTCTTAATCCATGCTGATACCTTCCTCCTAGTGACATCCTCTAATGACATCTTAGCTAATCTCATAATCAGTATTATTAATTTCCATACTAATTCATCGTTAAACGTTGTTAGTCTTAATGTTAAGGAGCTATCAGTAGAGTTATACTCTGCTAACTCGCTTAGTGAGAGATCTCCAACAGCTTCCTCAAGCTTTACCTTCGCCTCACCTAATAATGC
This sequence comes from uncultured Desulfurococcaceae archaeon, assembly GCA_964486465.1. GTDB lineage: Archaea > Thermoproteota > Thermoprotei_A > Sulfolobales > NBVN01 > CAZAMI01. Next base: position 17,112 of record CAZAMI010000011.1, read on the forward strand.
TTGAGCTATAGCATCAAGGGTCTTCTCCTTATATGCTGAACCAAATGCATAATTCTGTATGGCTTCGATACTAAAGAACTTATAGAGATCTATATGGAATCCATGCTTTATACTTACGAAATCCCTTACTTCAACTATGGGGTTTAATTCAGGATCTATACCTAATACCATAGCTCTATTGTGTAGGTATGGTAGGTCGAATTCATCACCATTAAACGTTAGTATTAAGGGATAGCTATTAATTATTCTGAACGCTTCAAGAATTAATGCTCTCTCACTATCAAATATCTCTACCTCATAATCCTTAGGCATCCTCCTTAAATCGCCAATCTCAATACCATCTCTAGCTAATAGGAGAACTTTTCTCAATCCGTCATTTGATGTTAGAGCTATACTTATTATGGGGTATGGAGTCTTTACAGCATCAGGTATTCTACCCTTAAATGGAGTATATACTTCTATATCTATTGCTAATCTCTTAATTTTAGGTGGTTTAGCCTCGAATAGAGGTACATATCTTAGTGCGTTTCTCTTTAAATCTTCAGGTAGGTCCTTAACTGCTGACTCGAATAGCTCGATTACTTCCCTAGGTATCCTTACTTCAACCTCCTTCAGTACGCCCTTCTCAGCCCTATATAACATCCCGGGTATTAGGCCATTATCAAATATGTAGTTGTCATGATATTTAATCCTAGCCTCCCACACATTCTTAAAGTAATTCCTCAACCTCCTGACTGCTTGAGGGTCTTTAACAACGACCTTAGTAAGTCGAACCTCCTTACCTCTAAGTAGGTCATACTTCTTAACTATTTCTAGGTGACTAAATGATTTATCATTAACTACATTCCTCATTTGCCTTATTCTATCAGGTTCCTCATCTGTTAGAAAGTAAGGCATGTGTCCCGTAACATCATAAACTTCATAGACCTTATTTTCCTCGTCATTATAGAATCTTAAGTAAGCCTTAGCATGTGTTCCTGAGTAGTATGAACCCATTAAGTAAGCCTTATCAAATGTGTTAGTCCTACTTAAGATTTCTGAAGACTCGCTGTATTCCTTAACTTCATTAGACATCACGTATAACACTACATTAACTCCTTCAATACTATATTGCTTTGTATTAGAGTTGACCCTTTGTTTAGTGAATTCCATGAGGCTCTTATACCTGCCTCTATGCCTCATTAATACTCTATTCCTAACCCTCTTCATCCCCCAAAAGACACTCACCTTACTAACTTTAAAATAGCTATCATACATGATGCTTTAAGGACATACTAAATAAGCTGTATTACCATAGCATATCTTAGGTGTTATCTTGACTTACACGATACTAGCGTTAGCTCCTAGAGGTATGTTCTTAGGTATAGCTACAGCGTCAGGCAGTATTGCTGTTGGTTCTCGCGTTCCATGGGCTAAGTACCCAGTAGCTTGTGTAGCTACTCAAGCATATACTAATCCATCCCTAGGTCCTAAGATAATAAAACTTATTAGTGAAGGATATAACGCATCTGAAGCCCTGAGAAGGGCCTTAAGTGATGATCCTGAACCTAATCTCAGGCAGATCGCAGTACTAACGATTAATGGTGATAAAGCTGTTCATAACGGGCATGACATACCTAGGGAGCTAGGATATTACATAGGTCCGAGTAGTGTATGTATCGCTAATTTAGTAGTTAAGTCTACGCTAGTTCAAGAGATGTGTAAGGTATTCGAGGATAGTTATGAAGGAATTAATAACTTGAGAGAATTCGTGAAGTCACTCATGAAGGCACTAGAGTATGCACATAGTGTGGGCGGCGATAAGAGGGGTGATAGAAGTTCAGCACTATTAGTCGTTGGTAACACACCATATGGAGGCCTTTATGATAAGATCATAGACCTAAGAGTAGATTACAGTAACGAACCTATAGAGAAGCTCAAACAACTGGTCGAGGCATACTTAGGGTTTAAAATAACTTAAAATCAGCACTTAAATCAGCACTACCAGCTTCACTCCACCACCAAGGAAGACTCTTTATAAATTCCGCAATCACTAAGTATGATGAAGGGCCCGTGGCCTAGCCAGGATAGGGCGCCGGCCTTCGGAGCCGGAGGTCCCGGGTTCAAATCCCGGCGGGCCCGCCAATATATACCATGGAGGTTCCGGGAACTCATGTTTGAACTCGGTTCTGATTTCAATTGGTTTGAGA